>JBASGW010000059.1:0-92247 GCA_049653745.1 Rickettsiales bacterium | reverse complement strand
TGATAGGATAGTCATTTATTAACTTGCGATAGTAACTAATCAAATCATGAGAATTTAACTGCTGATTATTTATATGATATAATCCATCTTTATAAAATTCTGAAGAAGCGCAATCTAAAGCAAAATTTAAATCTTCTCCAACTTTATATCCAGCATTATTCACCGCTTTTGTTATATATTCAAAAGCTTGTTGAGAATGATGAAAATTTGGAGCAAATCCTCCTTCATCGCCAACATTGGTGCTAAGACCATCAGCAGATAATATAGATTTTAAATTATGGAATATTTCTGCGCCCATTCTAATTGCCTCTCTTATAGAGGAACAATTTTTAGGCATAATCATAAATTCTTGAATTTCAATTGCATTGTCAGCATGCGCCCCACCATTTATTATATTCATAAAGGGCTTGGGCATAACATAATCTGCTTTATTTGGATTAAGATATTGAAATAAAGGTAAGCCTGAAGCTTTAGCAGCTGCTTTTGCAATTGCAAGAGAAACAGCTAAAATAGAATTAGCTCCTAAATTTGATTTATTTTCTGTACCATCAAGTGAAATTAATATTTTATCTATTTTTTCTTGATCAAAAGGAGATTTTCCTTTTAATGCCGGATAAATGATTGAATCAATATTAGCTAATGCCTTTAATACACCTTTTCCTAAAAATCTATTCTTATCGTTATCTCTTAATTCAATAGCTTCAAAAGTTCCAGTGGATGCACCGCTTGGAACAGAGGCCCTTCCTAAAATATTATTATCTAAAATAACATCCACTTCTACTGTTGGATTTCCTCTACTATCTAAAACTTCTCTAGAAATTATTTGTTTAATATTAATCACGGGTAAATTATCTCGAGTTTAAATTTTTATGATTTGCATGACATATACAAACGGCTAGAGCATCTGCTGCATGTTCATTTTGTACTTTGGCTTTAGGAAGAATTTTATTAACCATGTATTGAACTTGAACTTTATCAGCTTTGCCTTTGCCAACTACTGCTTTTTTTACTAAGTTAGGAGCATATTCAAAAAAACATTTTTGTGCAAGTCCAATTGTTGAAATAGCTACTCCTCTAGCATAACCTAATTTTAGTGAGGAAAGATTATTGCTATTAACAAATATATTTTCCATAGCACATTCCATAGGATTATATAACTCAATTACCTTGGTGAGTTCTAAAAAAATTTCTTTTAACCTCACTTCAATGGAGAGTTTGCTATTGGGAGTGATTACTCCAGAAGCTATATAATTTATAGTATTTTGCTTTACTGATATAATTCCCCAACCAGTATTTAAAAGACCAGGATCAACCCCCATAATAATATTATTATCTTTAATGGATGATGATTCCATAATTTTCCTAAGTTAAAGTTAATTGATAAAATTTAGAATAAATAAACTCAGATATTGAATTATTTTTAAAAATATAATCACCTATTGAGGCTATTGATGAAATTTCTGATATAGTGCTAGTTATAAAAGCTTCATCAGCATCAGCTAGATCTTCCAATGTGATATATTTTTCTTTTACTTCTATATTATTTTTAATTGCAATTTCTATTACAATTTTGCTAGTAATTCCTTCAAAACAATATTCAGGGATAGGAGTGTAAATAGTTTTATTTTTTACTATAAAAAAATTCCCTAAAGTGGAATCAGCAATATATCCTCTATAGTCTAATATTAAGGAGCCGTCATAACCTTGGGTGATAGCTTGTTTTTCTGCTATTTTATTTAAGATATTTAATTCAGATGCTTTTACTTGATAGGGCAATAAATTAAATGGCGGCTTTACAGCAGAAGATATAGATAATTTTAGAGGAACTTTATCACTTAACGAGTTAGATAAAGGGTGTATGCTAGACCAGCAGCCAATTAATATATTTATATAATTTTCTGCACCAATGGTAGCATCTTTATTTCCTAGAAAAATTAGAGGTTTAATATAGCCATCTTCAACCTTGTTAACTTTTATTATTTCAATGCAGGCATTTTTTATTTCTTGAAAAGAGAAGGAGGTATTAAGTAATAAAGCTTTGCTAGATTTGAATAAGAGTTCTAAATGTTCATCAAGATTAAATGCTTTTTTATTATAGAATCTAATTTCTTCAAATGCGCCCAATCCATAACAAAGTTCATGGCTTAATACATCCATTTTATCTTTAGGAACAGTTATGAATTCTCCATTCAACCAAATATATTGTTCTAGATCTTTATTCATAATGTATAGAGTTATATAACTTATAAGCTAACGTCTGATTAAAACAGAAGATTCGGCATGTCTAGCAACTCTTGCAACATTAGGTCCTAATAAATAATCTTTTCTATTTGGGTGGTTAGATGACATAACTATTAAATCTACTTCTAACTTTAGAGCAGTGTCTAAAATCACTTGATAAACCACACCTCTATCCACTAAAAGATTGGGTTTAATACCATGGGGTAAATGATTTTCTACAATTTTTTGTAGCTCAATTAAGGTTTTTTCGGACACGTCTTTGAGCCATCCTTTTGGAAAATATTCTTCAATAACATCTCCAAGTCCAAAGTTAGGAATAACTGCAAGAAACCATAATTTAGCTTCAGGATTTAATTTTAATATAGAGATACAGGTGGGTAAAGTTTTTTCCCATGAATTTGAATCATTAATATCTATTGGTAGTAAAATATTTTGAAATAGCATGATTTATAATTATATTTATATGTGATCAAATATTTATAACACGCAATGATTAATCAATCAAATTGAATTAACCAAAGGTGATTATAAATTATATAAGATTTTTTTAGCTGTGATAAGTTTCCACATCTAACTTACCTTCAGTTTTATCAACAATTAATGTAACTGTTGCATCCCCGGTAATATTGATGGTGGTTCTTATCATATCTAAAATTCTATCTATGCCAGTAATAATTGCAACACCTTCAATAGGTATATGCACAGCAGTTAAAATCATTGGAAGCATAACCATTGATGCCCCAGGAACTCCCGCCCCACCAATAGACCCTAAAGTTGCTGTAAGAATAATAATTAAATAATCGTGACCTGCTAAATGAACTCCAGATACTTGAGCAAAAAATATAGCACAAATGCCTAAATAAATTGCCATGCCATCCATATTCATAGCAGCTCCTAAAGGCAAAACAAAAGAAGTGCTAGTATTAGATATGCCTAATTTTTCACGACAAACTTTCATAGTCGTTGCTAAAGTTGCCTTACTAGAGCTAGTTGAGAACGCTAAAGCTTGATATTCAATGCTTTTGCGATAGAAAGGAAATGGTGATAATTTACCAAAAATATAGATAAAGCACCCAAAAAATATATATTGTATAATCATTCCAATAAGAACAGTGGCAATTAACTTTAATAAATCAGTTAAAACTCCAGTTCCTTGTGTTCCAACAATCCATCCAGTTAAAGCTAATGCTCCATAAGGAGAAAACTCTATAATAATAGAAACCATTTGGAATATTAGCTTAGAAAGCATTTGAAAAATATCAATCAATCTTTTACTCAAATGCCCCATTTTTAGAATGGTAACTCCTGTAAAGATAGAAAAAAATACAACTTGTAACATATTTCCATCTACCATTGCACCTAAAGCATTAGTTGGAACTATGCCAGTTAACATTTTGATAAAGCTAAAATCTTTAACCATGCTAGTATCAATTGAAGCAGTGGAAATAGAAGATAGATCCATACTACTATTAACGCCTGGTTCAATTATCAATGCCAAAGCTATTCCGGTTATTATTGCAAAAGTTGTGGTTGCCAAATATGCAACACAAGCTTTTATACCCATTCTACCTAAAGAAGACGGGTCACTAATGCTGGTTATACCAGAAATTAATGAAAAGAAAATTAGAGGTACGATAACCATTTTTATGGCATTTAGAAATAAATCACCAACAGGTTTTATATAAGCGGCATCTTCGCCATTAATTAATCCATAAGCTATTCCTATTACAAGGCCAAGAGCAACTTTATGCCATAACTTAATGCTATAATAATTGATAACAAAAACAAAAATTAACGGCAAGGCAAATAATTTTAATATAATCATAAGAAGAGTTTCTGTAGTTTTTATATCAAATATTTCCATGCGCCTTCCTGCTTATAAATTCATTTTAATGGGTAGTTTATACAAAAATAATTCACCTTTGTCTAATAAAGATTTATTTTCTTGGCAATAAGAAAATAAATCTTTAACATTTTTAATATTAATTGCAATTTATAGCTTAGCTAATTCTGTATAGCAACAAAAGCTATATAGTTAGAAATTCACTATATACATATCAATTATGCTATGCTTTATGCACAGATTGTTAGAAGCGAATGAAAACTTGTTTTTGAGCCAGAGAGTGTAAAACTACAAAATCAAAAGTTTCTAAAGAAATATCTAAGTCTAAAATTAAGTATTTAATTTAGAGAAACTAAGAATGAAATTATAAAAATCAAAATAGCGATTAAAATACTTTAGGAAACTTTATTCTTCGCTTTCTGTAGCTCAAGAAAGCGAAGAATATTTTTATTTAACTAATCTACTGAATAAGAATTTATTGCGCCTTGCAAAGTATATGCGCAATTAGAACCATCTAATTCTGGCATTATAGAATTATTATATTCAGTAATTTGATTTTGATCGTAGTTATACACATCTTCGCTTTGAGAGCTTTTATCCTCTTTATCATAACCTATTATTTTTTTAACTATAGATACAGATGCATATAATACTGGTGCAGCTACAACCATTATCAACGCTCCTGAAATCGTCCATTCAATACCCTTTATTACATTATTGGCAATGTTTATAACAAGAGTTTTTTCTAGATTAAGAAGGGCAATTTTTTGTGCTGAGCTTAAGTAAAGAAGACCCATAATAACCTCCAGTTAAACTTTTTAATGTATAGCCTATGTATACCTATTTATGATATTATATATTATTATTTTTGTATATTTATTTAGTTAAAATTATCTAAATAAGATTGAGTCACTGATAAAGAATATAAAGAAGCTGTTTCCGCTCTTAAAACCCTAGAACCCAAATGAACAGAAGCTATATATGGTTTTTCTTTTAAGGAATTTAATTCCTGTAAAGAGAATCCTCCTTCTGGACCTATCATTATTGAAATAGATTCTTGTGGTGATTTTATTTGTTGAAGATAGGAAAGCAATGATAATTCCTTTTCTTTTTCATTACATAAAATTATATTTTTTTCTTTAGGCCAAGTTATTAGCAATTGATTTAGTGTTATTAATGGCGATATTGAGGGCAAAGAAATTCTCTCGCATTGTTCTGCTGCTTCCTTAATGTGAATATTAATTTTTTCTAGATTAAGCTTATCAACCACTGAATGTTTTGTTTGTATAGGTATAAAGTTAGTAACTCCAAGTTCTGTTGCTTTTTCTATCAAAAAAGTCATTCTAGGATGCTTTATGGGAGCAAATATTAAATTTATAATATTTTTTTCTTTTATTGGATCTTTAGTTTTATTTTTTATATTAAGTATAATTTTTTTCTTAGTAATATTAGTTATTTCAGCTAAATATTCTCCATCTTGTGAATTGAATACATGTATAACATCACTAATTTTTTTTCTCATTACATTTGCTAGATAGTTAAGGTCAGCGATGTTTGTTATTTCAACAATTTCTCTTTTTAAATCTTCTGGAACAAATAACCTTGTCATTTTATAATAATTCCTATAAATTATACGATGGAGTTTTTATAAGTAATATGTCAGAAATTATAAAAAAAGAAATCAAAAATACTAATGCCTCCTTCAATAAGGAGCAAAGCTTGCCTATAGAAATTGGTGGTGGCAAGGGCCCAGAGCCAACTAGATATGGATTGGAATCTCCTGAATGGGAAGTAAAGGGGCGTGTGAGTGATTTTTAAAGGAAAAAATGAGTAATTTAGATAATTTAATCGCATCGATAGAAAAACTTGAAAATTTAGTTAATAATAAATTATCTAATAGTGATATTGCAGTATCTTTAGATAATGAAAAAGAAATTGCATTTATAACTAAAGTTAAAGAATTAGAAAAAGAGAACCATAGTTTGGTTGAAGAATTAAATACATTAAAGAAAAATTACCAAGTTTTAAAAACCACAAGTCAAGAAGTTATTAATGAATTAAATAACTCTATCCAAGTTATTGAGGATTATTTTAAAAAACAAAATGCCAATAATTAAAATTTTAAATCGTGATTATCAAATTGCTTGTGGCGAAGGCCAGGAGTCTAAGTTATATGAATTAGCTGCAAGACTAGATAAAAAAATTCATGATAACGCTAAAATATTTAAGGGCGCTAACGAAGTTACCTTAATAATTCTAACATCACTGATGTTAGAAGATGCCGTTCATAATTTAGAAACTAATTCTCCTACCAATAAAGCAGAAGATAGCGAAAGTTTAAAAATTTTGGCAGAACGCATAGAAAAAATTTGCGATAAATTAAAATAAATCAAAGATGGTAAAAAAATGTTTATTCAAACTGAAGTAACTCCTAACCCAGAATCACTAAAATTCATCCCTGGAGTTAACATCTCAAATGCTCCAATGAATTTTTTAAATTCTTCAGAAGCTAGCAACTCTCCATTAGCACAAAAGTTATTTGCTATTAAAGAGGTTAAATCTATATTTTTAGGTTATGATTTTATAACTATAACCAAAGACGAAGATGCTAAATGGGAGCTTATAAAAGCTGAAATTTTGGTAACTATAATGGACTTTTTAGTTTCAGGAGGAGAAGCTGTTATTAAAGCAAAACCTGAAGCGCAATCACAAGATATTTTAGAAAAACCCACAACTCCTGAAGATAAAATTGTTGAAGAAATCCGTGAAATTATAGAAACAAGAGTTAGACCTTCTGTTATGCAAGATGGGGGGGATATTGTATTTCATGAATTTAAGGATGGAATCGTTAAAGTGAAACTCCACGGAGCCTGCTCTGGATGCCCAAGTTCAACGGTTACTTTAAAAAACGGCATTGAAAACATGCTAAAATACTATGTTCCTGAAGTAATTTCTGTTGAAGCAGTTGATTAACTTCAAATGGAAGAAATCTTTGTTAAATCTAAAAATTTAGAGCTTTTTACACAAGTTTATGGAAAAGCTACAAATCCTGCTGTAATTTTAATTTATGGAGCTGCGGGGCAGGGTATATTATGGGATCAAGATCTGTGTAAGAACATTGCTAATAATGGTTATTTTGTTATCAGATTTGATAATCGCGATACCGGGAAGTCTTCAGCATTTGATTATAATGCAAACCCATATAATTTAAAAGATATGGCTCAAGATATAATTATAATTTTAGATTATTTTAAAATTCATAAAGCACATATTGTTGGCTCATCTATGGGAGGATATATTGCTCAAAACTTAGCCATCTATTTTCCTTCAAGAATTCTTACTCTAACATTAATGATGACAACCATAAATAGCTTAGCACTAAGAGGGGTGAGGGGAATTTGCAATTTACCTGGCGCTAACATAGAGGTGATTAAAAAAATTAGTCAATTATATAAAGTTCCAAGATCTTCTTTAGAAGATAAAATCAATGTTCTTTTACAAACTTGGGAATTATTTAATGGCAATATGGCTTGTTTCCCCCTAGAGCAATGGCGAGAGTTGGCCATAGAATCATATCAGCGCGCTACAAGTAAAAACGCTGTTCGTAACCATAGATTAGCTGTATTAAATTCTAAAGCTGACAGAACTAAAGATCTTCAAGCCCTTGAAATTGCTACTTTAATTATTCATGGAGAAGAAGACCCAATTATTCAAGTTCCTCATGCTCATTATGCTAATAAAAATATTCCAGGCTCTTCTACGGTAATTATTAAAAAAATGGGGCATCTACTTACCTCAGTTTTTACAAATCAAATAGAGGACGAGTTATTAAGGCATTTTGAGAAAAAAAGCTATTAATACCGGAACTGAAATTGTTTATTTGAATGGGTAGCATAGTGATTAAAATAGATTTTTTGAAAAATCATCCACACACCATACCAACGCTAGCTAATATTTGGCATGAAACTATAGGTGAAAAATGGATGCCAGAAATTAAAATTGAAAAAATTGAAGCTTTATCTTATGAAGAGATAAATCAAGATATTCCTTTTAGCTTAATTGCGTTGCATGAAGAAATTCCTGTTGGCTTTTGTACTCTAGAATTAAATGCTGATATTCGAGAAGATTTAGGACCCTGGATTGGTGATTTAGTTATCGATCCCAAATATCAAAACCAAGGAATCGGTAAAACATTACTCAAGGCAATGATCGAGCAAGCAAAAGAACTTAAGTTTACAAAGCTGTATTTATTCACTTTTGATCTTTCCATAATCAAGTATTATAGAAATCTTGGATGGAAGAAAGTTGCTATAGAAAAATTTAAAACTCACCTTGTAACAATCATGGAGATTGAATTATAATCAAGATTAACCTATATTAATAATATTAAGATATTGCTTCAGTAATCCAGCCACCACCTAAAACTCTCTCTCCTTGATAAACCACGCAAGCTTGCCCTGGGGTTACCGCTCTTTCTAGGAAAGTTAAAATAACTTCAGCCTTATGATTGGGAAGCAAAGTTATCTGAGCAGGAACTGTATCTTGAGAAGATCTTATTTTCACAGAAACATGCAGAGGATGGTCGTAAAATTCAGCTAACCAATTAACTTCTTGAATAATAAATTTACTTTTATACAAAGCGTCAGGAGGCCCAACAATCACTTGTTTTAAATCTGGAAGAATTTTAATTACATATAAAGGATCTGCGCTTGAAATTCCTAATCCCTTGCGCTGCCCGATAGTATAATTGATAATTCCATTATGCTCTCCAAGTTTTTCGCCATTAACATGAAGTATGTCGCCTTTATCTAGGGCTCCAGGACGATATTTATTAATAACGCTAGCATAGTCTCCATCTGGAACAAAACAAATATCTTGACTGTCTGGTTTGTCAGCCACAATTAAACCATGCTTGGTTGCGATTCTACGAGTTTCTTCTTTTGTATATTTTCCAAGAGGAAAGTAAGTATAATCTAATTGTTCTTTAGTTGTGGCAAATAAGAAATAACTTTGATCTTTATTATGATCAATACCTTTCAACAACTCGGATCCATGAATTTGTCTTGATTTACGAACATAGTGACCAGTGCATAAAGCATCAGCTTCTAATGATTTTGCCATTTGAAGTAAATCTCTAAATTTCACTGTTTGGTTACAACGAACACAAGGAATTGGAGTTTCTCCTCGCAAATAGCTGTCAGCAAAATTATCAATTACTGATTCTTTGAATAAGCTTTCATAATTTAGTACATAGTGCGGAATATTTAAGCGATCAGCAACCATTTTAGCATCGTAAATATCTTGTCCAGCGCAGCAAGCTCCTTTCTTTCCTAAGGTAAGGCCATGATCGTATAATTGCATGGTTACTCCCACAACTTGATAGCCTTGTTCAACCATCATAGCTGCCACCACGGAACTATCTACCCCGCCAGACATAGCTACTACAACTTTAATATCTTTTGGTAATTTTTTTATATGACTAAGCACTGCGTAAAGTTCCATTAGTAGATTTAGTTACAGCCTCAATAATTTTTTGGCTCACTTCTTCAATTTCTATTTCAGATAAAGTGCGATCGTTAGCTTGCAAAGAAACACTAAAGGCTATTGATTTTTTGTTTGGCTCTATACCCTTACCACAATATATATCAAATATATTAATATTTTTAAATAATTTTTTATCAATTTGAGATATAATTTTTATAATTGAATCAATAGAGATATTTTGATCAACTAAGAATGAAAAATCTCTTTCAATCATTTGATAATCTGATAGTGATGCAACTCCCTTGCGGCCAAATTTAGGTTTAGGAAAAGGAATGTTATCAAGAAACAACTCAAATCCCACAACTATTGTTTCAATATCATAGCTTTTGAGTACTGAAGGATGAATTTCGCCAAAATAACCTAAGATAACTTTTCCCAAACTTATTGATCCGCTTCTTCCTGGATGATAATATTTAGGAATATTCGATGAGTTAATGTTTAGCTTGCTTGAATCAAAGCCAAATTCTGCAAGAATTTTTAAAATATCAGCTTTGCTATCAAAGCAATCAACCATACGTTCATCTTTATATATATTTCTTTCGTAATTATAACCTGAACGTATACCCGATAATGATAAATGCTGTTGATCTATATTTACCCCTGTAAAAACTGAAGCTAATTCAAATAAACCCAAATTATTAATGCTGCGGTTTTGATTTTTTACAACTACATCTAGAAGATTAGCTATAATGCTAGGTCTCATATAATCTAATTCACTGCTAATGGGGCTTTTTAGATAAAGCTCTTCCTTTAAGTCGCTAAATAAAGCTGCTTTTTTTGAATTCATAAAAGACCAAGTAACCACTTCATCAAGACCTAAGCTTGCAGCAAATCTTTGAATTCTATAGATATTACGTTGCTTAATATCTAATAATAATTCATTAGAATCACTAACTGGAAAAGCTATACTAGGAATTTTATCATAGCCATCAATTCTAGCTATTTCTTCCACAATATCCTCTTTAGTAGTAACATCATGGCGCCATGAAGGAACGGTAACGCTATATCCATCTCTAGATTTTTCAACATTAAATCCTAAAGCTGATAATATAAACTCAACTTTATTAGCATCATAATCAATACCAATTTTCTTTTTCATTTCTGTGAGTGAAAAATCAATTTGAGTGGGGGATATTTTTAATGTGTCTATTGTTATTGGATGGCTAGGCTCTCCTCCACAAATTTGCATCAGCATTTCTGTAACCAAATCTAATGCTATATTCATAAAATTAGCATCTAATTTTCTTTCAAAGCGATATTTGGCATCAGTATCAATTTGGTGAATTCTAGCGCTTTTAGCAACTAAATTAGCATCAAATAATCCTATTTCTAAGAAAATATTTTTTGTGTCTAATGAAACTCCACTATGTTTTTCTCCAATAATTCCAGCCATTGCTAGGATTTTATTGTTAGAGTCTACAACTAATTCATTACCTATTAAGCTATATTCTTTATCATTTAATGCGATGAATTTTTCATTTTTTAAAGAAGAACGAATTTCAATATCGCCTATTAAATCAGCATCATAAACATGCAAAGGTCTGCCAAAAGTAAAAGTAAAATAGTTGGTTATATCCACTAATGCAGATATAGGCTTTTGTCCTATAGATTTTAAAAAATTTTGTAACCAAAGAGGGCTTGCAGAATTTTTTATATTCTTAAAATATCTTCCAATATATTTAGGACAGGAATCTGATTCTGATATTTTAACATTTATCGGAGAGACAAAATTTCCTTTATGCTCTACAGCTTCTAATTTATTTAACTCTCCCATTCCTGCAGCGGCTAGGTCTCTAGCAATGCCATAAACTCCAAGGCAATCACCTCTATTAGGAGTAATAGAAATTTCAACTAAAGTTTCATTTAAGCCATAACTTTGTGCAAAAGATGTTCCCACTATATATGAATCACTTAACTCTATAATTCCATCAGACTCTTCAGATAAATTAAGCTCAGAGCCAGAGCATAACATTCCTTGACTTGCGATATTGCGAATTTTAGATTCTTTTATTTTTAAACCATTAGATGGTATTAAAGCGCCAACAGGGGCTAAAACCACTTTGATTCCAGCTCTAGCATTGGGCGCCCCGCAAACTATTTGTAAAACTTCCTTGCCGTTATTAACTTGACAAATTTGTAATTTATTAGCTTCTGGGTGAGGGCATGTAGATATAATCTGGGCTATAATAAAGGTAGCATAAATTTCTCCCTGATTACTAAATTCTTCTACTTCTAAACCAATTTCTGTTAGTTTTTTTATAATTTCTTCTGTAGTAGCTGTGGTGTTTAAGAATTTCTTAAGCGAAGCGATTGTAAATTTCATTTATATATTTCCTTTATATTCTGCTGCTTATTCTACTAAAAAGACTATAATTATCAAGATATTTCCGAAAGCTTTTCAATTGCGCTTTTATAGGAGTCTAAACCAACTGTTAACTTAAGTTTAGTTAGAGTGAGATAATACTTTAATTCCAGGAAGAGCTTTGCCTTCTAGCCACTCAAGAAATGCTCCTCCAGCAGTTGATATATAACTAAATTGTTCAAATAATCCTGCTGAGCTTAATGCAGCCACAATATCTCCTCCGCCAGCCACACTAATTAATTTCTTCTCTTTAGTTAGTTTAGCTATTGCTTGCGCAACAGAAATTGTGCCAACGCAGAAAGGAAAATGCTCAAAAACCCCCAAAGGACCATTACAAACAACAGTTTTACATTCTTGCAATAATTGATTGATAGTGGAGCAGGTTAATGGACCAATATCTAAAATCATTTGTTCACAACTAATATTATCCAAACTAACTATAGAATTAGAAATATTTGAAGCAATTGCTTTAGCAACCACCACATCATGGGGGAGTATAATCTTACATTTGTTTTGATATTTAAGAATTTTTTTTGCAGCTTCTAATAGATCTTCTTCATAAAATGATTTACCAATTTCAATTCCCTTAGCTTTTAAAAAAGTATTAGCCATTGCTCCACCAATAACTAAATAATCTACTTTATCCATTAGGTTATTTAGTAGATCTAGTTTGCTAGATACCTTGCTACCACCAATAATGGCCATCATTGGTTTATTGGAAGAATTTAAGTGATTAGAAAGATTGTCTATCTCATCTTCTAACAGCAAGCCAGCGAAACTAGGCAATATTTCCGCCAATTCAGAGATGGATGCATGAGCTCTATGACTGCATGAAAATGCATCATTTACATAAACATCAGCTAGTTTAGAAAGACTCGTAGCAAATTCAAAATCATTTTTAGTTTCTCCTGGATAAAAACGTAAATTTTCTAATAGCATAACTTGTTTAGAGTTAAGTCCATTAGCCATATTTTCTGCTTTTTCGCCAACAGCTTCTGAGCAAAATAAAACTTCTTGATTTAGTTTTTTGCTCAATATTTTTTGTAAAAAATTTAAGGAATATTGTTGATCATCTGAAGATTTAGGTCTTCCAAAATGAGATGCTAAAATAATTTTAGCATTAGCATTAATTAAATACTCAATAGTGGGGATGATTTTATTAATTCTAGTCTCATCAAGTATAACACCTTCAGAGACTGGAACATTAAGATCCACTCTTAAAAAAACTTTTTTATTGTTTAAATCAGTTTGAGTTATCTTTCTAATCATTAAGCTACCGCTTCGGTCCCCATTCCTTCAAAAGCATCTTCCCAAGAGCCAGTGGTGGCTGCTTTGGTATATTCAGTTACTCTATTTTCAAAGAAATTGGCATGCTCTACGCCATTTAAAATTTCGTCAATCCATGGAAGAGGATTTTTATCCACCATATAGATTTCTTTTAAACCTAACTGCATTAAGCGACGATCGGCAATATAGCGGATATATTGCTTAACTTGTCTGGCAGTTAAGCCTTCAATATCTCCCACTTCAAAAGCTAACTCAATAAATGCATCTTCAAAATGAACAATAGTTGCGCAAGCTCTATATAAAATGCTACGCATTTCTTCATTCCAAACTTCAGGATTTTCTTGAACAAAAGTTTTAAATAGTCTGATAATTGAATTGGTATGCAGAGTTTCATCCCTTACTGACCAAGTTACAATTTGCCCCATGCCTTTCATTTTATTGAAGCGTTGGAAATTAAGCAAAATAGCAAAAGAAGAAAATAATTGTAATCCTTCAGTAAAAGCACCAAATACTGCTAAAGTGATTGCTATATCTTGCTTTGAATCAGTATTAAACTGATGCATATAATCATATTTATCTTTCATTTCTTTATATTTTAAGAAGGCCTGATATTCAGTTTCTGGCATTCCTATAGTATCAAGTAAATAAGAATATGCTGCAATATGGACAGTTTCCATATTAGAAAAAGCAGAGAGCATCATTTGCACTTCGGTAGGCTGGAATACTTTAGAATAATGCTTCATGTAGCAATTATTCACTTCAATATCAGCTTGAGTAAAAAAACGAAAAATTTGAGTTAGTAAGTGCTTTTCTCCAGGAGTTAAGTTCTTTTTCCAATCTTTAACATCATCTGACAAAGGAACTTCTTCTGGTAACCAGTGAATTTTTTGTTGAATATGCCAAGCTTCATAGGCCCATGGGTAATCAAAAGGTTTGTAAATTGGTTTTGCATCTAGTAATGACATAATTTTTCCTCTGAGTTTAAAATTATTGGCGTAAATGGATTATATCTCTCATAATTAAATTTGTCTATAAAAAATAATACATATAGTGGTTATTTTTTCATAAACAGCTATATATAGTGAAATCTATCTTAGATATTCAACTTTTATTTTAATTTTTACTTAATATTTTATTAACTATTTTGCTATTAAATATAATGTTCAATTAAAATAATAAGGATCATAAAAACCATGGATAGCAATGAAATAACAACAAAAGAAGAAGCAGCGCCATTATTTTTTGAAAAAATTTTAGCAGGCAGCGCTGAAGAAGTGAAAATATTATTAAAAGGGTTTCCTGGCATTGCTAATGAATTTACAGATAATCAGGGTAACACCGCATTGCATTTAGCTGCCGCAGAAGGTGATAAAGCAATGGCAGAAATTTTAATTAAACATGGCGCAAGATTGGATGTTGAAAATAATCAAGGATTTACTCCAATTGATGCCGCACAACAAAACCAAAGAACTCCTGTTGGAGCGGCAATGGGATACGCCAATACCGATCCAGTATTAGACTATTTAATTGAGCAAAAACAAAAACTAAATCAACCGGATAAAGATGATTTAGCTGATTTTATAAACTCAGTTAAAGAAGGCTATACTGAAGCAGCACTCAAAAGTTTAAAGAAGTTCCCTGGAATAGCTAATAAAGCAAAAGATAAAGAAGGCAACTCCGCATTGCATCTAGCTGCCGCAAAAGGCGATAAAGCCATGGCAGAAGTTTTAGTTGAGGAAGGCTATGCTAATATTTATGCTAAAAACCAAAAAGGAAAGACTCCAACAGAATTTGCTAAAGAAAACCAAAGAACTTATGTTGGAATGACAATGGGATATTCCAACACAGGACCAGTGCAAAAATATTTAGAGCAAGTTAATTCAGACTTAGATATTTTGCATAAATCACCTGGTAGCAAGGATAATAAATCACCTTGGTTAGCGGAGCTAAGAAATAAAGATGGTAAAAAATTATCTGATTTAGTCCAAGAACGTAAAAAAGCGGATGAAGAAAAGAAGGCAAATACTCAAGAAAGAAAGAGAGCAAAAATGCCAGCAAGAAAAAAGGACAAAGCCGCAGAACAAAAAAACTCTCAAGAAGAAGATTTTGGTATAGCGGATCTATTCAACACAGAAAAAGAAGAAGATAGCCAAGAATCTAAGCCTAAACCTGCTGAAGCTGAAAAACAAAGAATAGATAATGTAAAAGAAAAAGTTTCGAATGCAATTCAAGATACAAAAATTAAAAAACTTCTTGAAGAGCAGATAGATTACTATACATCAGCAAATCTAAAAGATAAAACAACAACAAAAATGAGTAAAATTGATTTTTTAGCTGAAGGTATTAGTACTTTAAAAAAATTAAAAGAGATGGAAAAAAAATTAGATTTAGATAAAATTAGTAAAATTTCAGAGTTGGAAAAAATTGAAGATCAAGATCAAAAAATACAAAAATTGAAAGTAATAGAAAGTAAATTCAGTGAGTCTAAAGATAAAATTACAAACAGTATAAAACAAATAGAAAAAGATGTAAGCACCAAAGAATTAGCAAAACTTGTGGCTCCCAAACGAACAAGCGCAATAGTTGCTAAAGCTTTAACATTTGGATATAGAAAAACTGATAATGACCTTGCTAAAGAAGCTATAGATCAATTAAGGGCTGTTATTAACCATCCAAATAGCGATGCCGAGAAAGCTACTCCTATTAAGAGATGGAATAAAAATAACTCTAAAGGAAAATAAATATAATAAAGATTATTACGCTTTAAATTTAGCTACTCTCATATTTTTGTGGGAGTAGCTAATTAAGATGCAAATCTTAGTGTAGATCACCAAAAAAATGCTCACCAATATATTGATCAACTTTTCCAATCATATCCATCAGATTAAATGAAGAAGTGTCTTCATGGGTTACGGTTAATTCTTCGCTAACGCCACGAAGATTACCCTTTATGGATGCAGCTACTTCAGAGCTTATTGCTTCTTCTTTAATTGTGATATTTTTAGATTCTTCTATTACTTTGTTATTAGTAGCATCAGAAACTGTAGCTTTATTGGTATCTAAAGATGAATCGATATCTTCTTTATCCTCATTATTCTTTTGCAGATAAGCATTTTTTAATGCTTTTAAGCCTTGCTTAAGTAATTTATTCACCTCTTTGTTTTGTAGTATTTTTGTAGACTCTTCATCAATTATTTTTTTTATTTTAAGTGCCTCTTTAGAGAGTTTATCTCGCGCTCTTTTGTGATGATTTTTTATACTTTTAACTTTAAAGTTATCAAGACTCTTATATTTTCCTGTTTTAGGATTTAAAATTACTGTCATATCTAGCTCTTATTTTAAATAAGTTAATATTTTAATGCTAATTGCATATGACGAATATATAGCAACAAATAGTTAACCTGTCAATATATATTTTAATAAATAATTAATATCTTAATTATTTATTTTCGAGAAGATTATGAACAAAATTATCAAAATTGAGGCGCTTTAGCCGCTCTATCTCTATAATATTTTGTATTATTTTGAAGGTTTTATTAAAGTCATCATTAATTAAAACATAATCATATAAATGATGTTTACTAATTTCAAAATGAGCAATATCAAGCCTTTTTTCAATTTCATGTTCTAAATCTTGTCGGCGAGATCTTAGTCTTCTTGCTAATTCATCTATTGAAGGGGGAAGAATAAAAATGCTTACAGCTGCTTTACCTAATTTTCTTTTGATAGCTCTAGCTCCTTGCCAATCTATATCAAATAATATATCAAAGCCATTAGTCATTTTTTCTATTACATAATCTTTTGGTGATCCATAATAATTATCAAAAACCTTTGCCCACTCCAAAAATTTATCTTCTTGGCGCATTTTTTTAAAAGTATCTTTGCTAATAAAATAATAATCTTGGTTTTCAATTTCTAATTCTCTTTTTGTTCTGGTTGTGGCAGAAATTGATGCTATAAATTTTGAATCAGATTCAATTATTGCTTTAGCTAGAGAAGTTTTACCAGCGCCTGAAGGCGATGATATGATTAGAACAAAATTATCTTGTTTCATTAAAGATTCCTTATGATATGATACTCAAATAATTAATATAAAGTTTAGTAAAATGCCTGAATTACCAGAAGTAGAATCAATTTGCCAAGGCTTAAGAAGCAATATACTTAATTGCAATATATTGTCAGCTAAAGCTCTAACTAATTTAAAATTAAGACAAATAATTCCAGAAGAATTACCTGAAAAAATAATTAATAGCAAGATAATCAAAATTGATCGAAGAGCTAAATATATTCAAGTGTTTTTAGATAATGATATTATAATTATAATACATTTGGGAATGTCTGGCAAAGTGCTAATTAAAGCTGACGATTATATTTTTCAAAAACATGATCATTTTATGATTGGATTAGATAATAATCTAAAAATTATTTATAACGATCCCAGACGTTTTGGCCTTATAACATATACTTATAAAAATAACATAAGCAGCTTTTCATTATTTAAATCCCTTGCACCCGAACCCTTGGAATCAGAATTTACTGTAAGTTATTTACAAAATATTCTTAAAAAAAGCTCAAAACCAATTAAATTACTATTAATGGATAATTCTAAAGTTGTTGGCGTTGGAAATATATATGCAGCTGAAAGTTTGTTTTTAAGTAAAATTTCACCAGAAAGATTATCTAATACATTAACTCTAGATGAAATAAAATTATTGCATATAAATATTATAAAAGTTTTGCAACAATCAATAAAAGCTGGAGGATCCACTTTAAAAGATTATGCATTAATTAATGGCGAAAAAGGTTTTTTTCAAAATTCATTTAAGGTTTATGCTAAAGAAGGAAAAAAATGCATGATATGCAAAAATATTATTATCAAAATAAAACAAGCCGGAAGAGCCAGTTTCTATTGTGCCCAATGCCAAAAATGAATATACTCAAAGATAATCCTATTTATTATTAGTGAATTTAAAAAATTAATGAATGATTTAAAAAAACAAAATATAGAAGAATCTTTACAGTATCAGCAAGAAGCATTTGAAAAACTGCTTGCTAACGCCATTTTTGTTGAAGATTTAAAAAAAGCTAAAAAAATTATAGCTGAAGCTCATATAGCTGATATTGCAGATTTTATTGATAAAGCTACATCCACTCAAAAAGAAAAAACCCTTAAATTAATAGACGAAAAATTACTTAGCCAGATAATAGTAGAGTTAGATTTTAGTGTTATTCCTATAATTATTGAAATGATGGAGCCAAGGAAAGTGGCTAACATCATAAATATTATGGATACCGATGAAGCTATTTATGTGCTTGATTCTTTAGACGATAATTTAAGAGAAGAAATTTTTAAATTCTTAAATAAAACCAAGCAAAAAGAAATAACTGAAGGCTTTTCTTATCCAGAAGACAGTGCCGGAAGGTTAATGCAAAAGAAATTCATTTCAGTTCCAGAATACTGGACTGTGGGACAAACTATTGATTTTCTTAGGAATCAAAATAATTCTATTGAAGTTTTTTATGAAATTTTCGTAACTAACCCTAAATTTGTACCAGTAGGCGCCGTTCCTTTAAGTATATTAATTTCTAAACCTCATGAATTGTTAATCAGTAATATTATGACAAAAGAAATAAAGTCTCTGTCTACTGATCTAGATGATGTTGAAGTTTCTTATTTATTTAAGAAATATGGGTTTATAACTATGCCAGTAGTGAATAAAAACAATAGGTTAGTTGGGGTTATAACCTTAGATGACGTTTTTGATGTTGTTGATAAAAAAGCCGAAGAAAATATAATGCATATGTCGGGTTTGCAAGAAGATGACGTCTATTTTAATGTAGTTGAAATTATTAAAAGCAGATTTCCTTGGCTGTTAGTCAGCTTACTTGCAACAACAATTTGCTCTATTGTAGTTAATTTATATCACGATACTATACAGCAAGTTGTTATTTTATCTGCAATTATGCCCATAGTTGCAGGAATAAGTGGAAATGCTGGAACCCAAACCATGACAGTAACAATTTTATCTTTAGCTGGAAAAGAGCTTACCTCCATGAATATTATGAGGGTTATAAGGAATCAAATATTATCTTGCACATGTAATGGTCTTATTTTAGCTTTCTTAGGTGGCGCAATTTTATTATTATTGCATCATGATCTATCACTTAGTTTAATTTTTGGTTTAGCTGTAACAATAAATTTTGCTTTAGCAGGGTTATTTGGGGTTGTGGTTCCCATTGTTATAAATAAGTTTGATTTTGATCCTGCAATTGCATCACCTGTGTTTGTAACCACTTTAACTGATGTGTTAAGTTTTGCTATATTTCTAGGCTTAGCAACCAAATTACTTATTTAAATTAAAAAAGGAGTATTTAATGAATAAAAAACTAGCTTTATCTTTGATGATTGGAATTTCAAGTTTGTCATATGCCGATTCTGCAAGTGATCCTCTACAAGATCAATTGAAAACAGAATATGGAACTTGCTATGATAGCTTTACTATAAATTTAGGTAACTGCACTCCATCGAGCTGTGCTTATCCAGATCTTAGCGATGCAAAAGCATGGAAGGCACAAACAATTAATGGATATGCCAATGGAAAGAACGGATTATGCTACGTAATGTATTATTCATTTGTAGGCCAGCAAGTTACTAGTAATCCTGATCATTGTTTTTATGATGCCAAGCAATTAAAAAATCTTACAGATTTGTACAGAAAGCTGTTCACTAAAGGCGCAACCACTATTGATATTTTATCAACAAAAGATCAAATTCATTATTTAGAAATACAAAATTGTAAAAAACAAGATGAAGATAAAAAGCAATAATGGAAAATGAATAAAAAAATTGAAGTTAGAATTAGAAGATTAAGAGATGAAATAAAACAGCATAATATTGATTATTTTCTAATTCCATCTAAAGACGAATTTCAAAATGAATATCTGCCAGAGCATTTAAATCGCTTAAAGTTTATCTCAGGGTTTACGGGATCAAATGGCATAGCCATTATTAGCGAAATAGATGTTTTGTTTTTTACAGATAGTAGATATTTGCTTCAAGCAGAATCTGAATTAAGTGAATTATTTATAGTATATAATATAAATGATATATTAGAATTCTTACCTAAAGCTAAAATTGGCTACGACCCTAAACTTCATACCCCTCAAAATATAAAATATTATCAAAAATTTAATTTAGCTCCTTGCATAAATCTAATTGATCTAATTTGGAAAGAGGAGAGGGAGCAAGCGCCAATTAGCAAGGCATTTAGCTATCCCATTAAGTATGCTGGAGAATCTTTTGATTCAAAGCATAGCAAAATAATAGAATATTTGAATAGTAGCAATATTGATTGTTTAATAATTACCGACCCTAGTAATATATGCTGGTTATTAAATATTCGTGCAAATGATGTTCCTTATAACCCTTTGCTATTATCATATCTAATAGTTTTTAGTGATTGCAGATTAAAGCTATTCTCTAACATGGAGAAGAAAATCGGAACTGTAGAATGTTTTGCTTTAGAAGAATTTGATCAACATCTCAATTTCTTAACTAATAAAAAGGTTCAACTAGACATAGATACAGCTTCTATATATTTAGTTAATAAATTTGATAGCCCAATTTTAGACAAAGATCCTTGTACGTTAGCTAAATCATGCAAAAATAAAATAGAAATTGCTCAAGTTAAGAAAGTTCATGTTGCTGATGGAATTGCTTTAGTAAAATCTTTATATTGGATTGAAAATAATTCTCAAGGCAAAAGTGAATTAGATATTTCAGATAAACTACTGGAATTTAGAGCAAAAAATAAAAACTTTATATATCCTAGTTTTGCAACAATTGCAGGATTTGCTGAAAATGGAGCAATCATTCATTACTCTCCTAATAAAAGTTCCAATAAGATTATAACTAATGCTGGACTTTTATTGCTTGATTCGGGAGGGCAATATTTTGGTGGAACTACTGACGTAACTAGAGTTATTCCATTTGGTAAAGCATCTAATAGTCAAAAACTAAATTTTACTTTGGTGCTAAAAGGACATATCGCATTAGCCAATGCTAAATTTGTTAAAAACACTAATGGAGCACAATTAGATATTCTAGCTAGATATTATTTATGGCAAAATAGCAAAGACTATGCGCATGGCACAGGACACGGGGTAGGTAACTGCTTATCAGTTCATGAAGGACCACAAAGAATAAGTAAATATAGTGATATTCCGCTTATTCCTGGCATGATTTTATCCAATGAGCCAGGCTATTATAAGCAAGGAGAATATGGAATTAGAATAGAAAATTTAATGCTGGTCAAAGAATTAAAGTCTGGATATTTAGAATTTGAAACTTTAACTTTAGCTCCAATAGATAATAAGCTAATTAAAACTAACTTACTTAGTGAAGATGAAAAAAAATGGCTTAATAATTATCATCAAAAAGTTTATAAAAAATTATCTCCATTCTTGAATGAAAAAGAAAAGCAATGGCTTCAACTTAAGTGCAAAAAATTATAAAGATCTAGCTTTCTCTATTAGCATAACAGGAATTCCATCAATAATAGGAAAGGCCAAGTTTGCTTCTAAACTAATTAATTCATTAGATTCTGGATTATAAGTTAATTTAGTTTTTGTTACCGGACAGACTAAAATTTCAAGCAATTGTTCAATATTTTGCATTTATACTTTTCCTATATTTTTAATAAAATTTTTGGCAAGATCAATAGCTTTCATGTTAATGCTATGAGCCAAATTATACAGAACATGGCTTTCAACTGATAAACCTATATTTTTTAAACTTGTAACAGCAACATTATGACTAGCAACAGGAATCACTTGATCTAAATCTCCATGAATAAGTAAAATTGGTGGTTTAGATTTAATTTCCTGTTTAAGAATTTCTGGCTTTAAAAAAGCACCAGAAAAACCAATAACCGAATGGCAAGGGCTCTCAAGCCTAGGAGCTAACTGTAACGCCATCATGGTTCCTTGAGAAAATCCTATTAAAATTAAATCTTTATATTTTAAATCATATTTATCTAGGTTTTCATCAATATATTCTTTTAAAATGGGAATAGCATTTTTAATACCTTCAAACATTATATTCTCATTACGATCTTGTAAACTAAACCACTGATATCCCGCTGGGTACATATCATATTCAAATGGAGCATTAGGAGATAAGAATACGCTATTTGGGAAAATTTCAGCAAATTCTGGAGCTAAACCTATTAAATCATTTCCATCTGCACCAACTCCATGAAGAAAGATAATAAGCTTATTGGGCTTTATATTAGAGTTAGGTGCTTTTACCGGACCTGAAAGTTTTATAAGCGACATATATTATTCTTATTTAATATTTTTAATGTATTATATAAGAAAAAAAAATTAAGGCAATTATCTATGATAAAAACTTTGATTTGCTATTAGAAAATCATCAAATAAAATTCATTTTAAATTATAGGACAAACATGCTATAAAATGTAAATAACTAGCTAAAAATAATAACGCAAAGATATTTTTATTTGGCATTAATAACTAAAGCATAAGAGCAGGGAGTTTATGCTGTATTATTCAATAATTCAGTAAATTTAATTAAATAATAATATGATAAATAATAAAAACAACATCCTACCATTTTTTAAGATATCTTTTGCTTACACCATATTTTATTTGTTACTAATTGTAATTTTTCCTATTTCAAATTTATTTTTTCACTCAAGCAATTTAGGCTTAGAGCAATTTATATCCACTGTAACAAACAGTAGAGTTCTTCATGCCTATAAACTAACTTTTTCAATGGCTTTTATAGCTAGTATAATTAATATTATTTGCGGTTTATTTATTAGCTGGACCCTTGTAAGATATAAATTCTTTGGTAAAGCTATTGTTGATATTTTTATAGACTTACCAATAGCGCTGCCAACAGCCATAGCAGGCTTAAGCTTAGCAAGTTTATATTCTTCAGATTCTTGGTTTGGAAAAATTCTAAATTCCTTAGGAGTGGAGGTGGCGTTTACTAAACTTGGCATTATTATTGCTTTAATTTTTGTAGGGTTACCTTTAACAATTAGAACCATTGAACCAGTAATAAGAGAAATGGATGTAGATGTTGAAGCTGCGGCCTCTAGTTTAGGTGCCAGTAATTGGCAAATTTTCTGGAAAATATATTTTCCGAACTTTATTCCAGCTATTCTATCAGCCTTTAGCTTATCTTTTGCAAGGGGCTTGAGTGAATATGGAGCGATAATTTTTATTTCTAGTAATATTCCCAAAGAATCAGAAATTATCTCACTATTAATTTATAGCAAAATAGAGCAATTTGATTACAATCAAGCAACCGCCATAGCAGTGGTTATGATGCTCTGCGCTTTTTTAATTTTATGGTTGATTAATATTTTTTCAAAGAAAATATCATGGTAAAAGATTCTCGTCTCATAAGATCCATCTTCATTTTATCTACTATAATGCTGGTTACTATATTTTTTGCTTTACCCGTACTTACCATGTTAATTAATGCTTTTAGCAAAGGGATTATCCATTATTTTGATATTCTTAAAGATGAAGAGGCATTAGAGGCAATAAAATTATCTTTATTAATTGTTGTTATCGCTATTCCAATAAATTTAGTCTTTGGCATTGCGGCATCTTGGTGCATTGCTAAATTTCAATTTAGAGGTAAAGATATTCTTATGTCTTTAATTGATTTACCTTTATCTATATCTCCTATCATTTCTGGTTTTATGTTTCTTTCTATTTTTGGAATAGATTCTCTAATTGGCTCTTGGTTAGATAAATATGATATGCAATTTATTTTTGCTATTCCTGCCATTATTATAACCACCTTATTCGTTACACTACCATTTATGGCGCGTGAATTAATTCCTATTATGGTGGAATATGGCAACGATGAAGAAGAAGCAGCTATTTCACTGGGTGCAAGCGGACTTAAAACTTTTATATATGTTACTTTGCCTAATATTAAATGGGGTGTTCTTTATGGATTATTACTATCTCTTTCAAGAGCTTTTGGAGAATTTGGAGCAGTTTCGGTAGTTTCTGGACATATAAGGGGAGAAACAATAACTATACCAATGCATGTTGAAATTTTATATAATGAATATAATTATGTGGCTGCATTTGCGCTTGCTTCAGTTTTAGCATTTTTATCGATGATTGCATTAATTATAAAAAATTCTTTTTATAGAAATAATTAGATAGTTATGATAGCATAATTGTAATACCTAATAAGTTGAGGAACTTAACAATGAAATTAAAAAAATTAATTATATTAGTGACTATTTTTAATACAGTAATTTTTAATTATGTTGAAAGTATAGCCGATGTTGGCGCAGCTAAATCTGCAATAGCACAAAGACGTCAAGCTGCTAATAAAAAACGAGATATAGCCAGAATACAACAACAAATTCAAGAATTAAGAAATAGAGCTAACCAATTTGATAGCTCTATTTCTCAAAAATCAACAGATCGCCTCCATGAGGAGCGCCATAAATTTGGTTCTTTAGATATAGATCCTAATGATCCTAATTTAACAGGAAAAATTTTTAGTTCTCAGAATAGTAAAAAGAAAAACCGCATCTTATCAAAACCAGAAGTTCTATCTTTATCTACTGGAGTAGCTATTGAATATGAAGTTCAGCGATATAAAAAACTTAATTATGAAGCAACAAAATAACATAAGTAGATTTTAATTTACTAAATGTCAGAAACTAATAAAAACCTAGTACTAGACTATAAAAAAATAAAAAGTACAAATTGATAACTTTTCTTTTTCAATAGATAAGTCCAAGAGCTAATGCAAAACAACCCACTAAAGCGTTAGTTAAAGATATAATGGAGATACTGCAGGAATAGTTAACATTGGAGTTAATAATTTGCCTTTAAATGGCAAAGGTTTTCTTGAAGTTGGGGCTCAAACTTCTCCAATTATAGATATAGTGATATTTGAAACTAAATGACTTACTAGATCACTATATACCAGCGGCTGACTTTCATATATTTCTTTAAATAATTCAATCACTTGTGGTGAATCAATTTTTTGATTAATATCCATTAGAATCTTAGGAGTTGTAGCAAAAATATAAGATCCTAGAGATCCTATAGCCGACTGAGCATTTTCTCCAATATATCGAGAACCAACCACTTCAAAATCTAATTTATAATCCAAATAATGTAACACCTGAGATATTATAGCTTCTTGATATCTTATATAAGGTTGATTTGAAACAAAAACTATATTCTTGATCTCATCATGAGTTTTTAGCCAATTAACTAGCTCTATCACTGTTGTTTGAGTTGTTGGTCTTGGAAGATTCCCAGCGGGAGTATCAATTATATATGCTTGAAATTTTCCAAAAAAATTTGATTTATTATATATATTCTCTATTAAATGTGTTTCAGTTAATTTTTTCCAATCATATAATTTAAAAGCATCTGCTATTTCCTTTAATTCTTCTTCTAAACCATCAATTTTTGGGTTTACATAACGCTCACCAGAAAGCATAATTATTTTATCTGTGCTTGTATCTTCTATAAATGATTGAGTATAATCCATTCTAATTTGCATAGTTTTGCTTGTGGAACCTAAAATGCAAATTGCATTATTATTTAGATTGCTAGGCTTAACTTGACTAATGAATCCAAGAATTTCAAGATGCTGTATGTTACTTTCGTAATTATCTAACATCCACTGCGATGGGGTTATTTCCCATCTTTCTTGATGACCACTTCTAACTGTAAAATGTTTTTGTGTCATTTTAACAAAATTCAGCATATCAAGAGCTAAATCATTATAATTATCTCTATTTGGAAATAGATCTTGAAAAGATTCATTATGTTTTAATATGGATGCTTGATGCATTAAACTTTCTAATGAATTTTTAGTGGAATCACTTGTAAACCCATATTTAGCTAATTCTTTATACAAGGAATAAGTTGTTATCACTAAAATCTCTCCAAATAATACTTCTATTAAAGAATAACATAATTATTGAAAATAAGCCAACAAATCAACTTATATGTTACACGGTCCAATAGAACTTCACTCTTTGCTGAACTCCACAAATTATATCATAAACTATATTGTGAGTGAAAGGGGTTATATTCTCTATAGATAATCCATCTCCCCATAATACCACAGGATCTCCAACAATAGCATCTGGACAATTTCTTAAATCAATCATAGCCATATCCATAGAAACTCTACCTGCTATATGGCATAATTTATTATTTACTAGGACAGGGGTTCCATCTTGTGCAGATCTAGGGTAACCATCTCCATATCCCATAGCAACCACACCTATTGGCATATTTTCTGGGCAAATAAACCTTCCTCCGTAACCAACAAAATCTCCCTTTTTAAAATTAGACATAGTTACTAACTTGGTTTGTAAAGTCATAACTGGCTTGAGATTGAGATCATCTGCAGATTTATTAGACAATGGAGAGATTCCATATAAAGAAATTCCAGGTCTAACAACATCGTATAAGCTATCTTGATAGTTAAAAATTCCAGCAGAATTGGCTAAACTCTTAGGCCCAGGCAGATCTTTTACAAATTTCTTAAAATTATTTATTTGTATTTGATTTAATGGATGATCAACCTCATCAGCACAAGCAAAATGAGACATTATGCCAATGGGTTGAACTATTTGCTTATTTTTACTTAAAACTTCGTAAATTTTTTCTGCTTCTTCTATAGAAAACCCTAATCTTCCCATTCCAGAATCAATTTTTAACCATATATTTAATGGTTTAGGTAATTTTATATGGTTTAACCAATCAATTTGTTTATGCTCATGAAAAATACAATGAAAATTTTGACATGAAGAAATTAGCAAATCTTCAGGTTCAAAAGCTCCAGACATTAATGTAATTGGAGCCCTAACATTTACCTTTCTTAGAGCTAATGCTTCGTCAACAGAGGCAACTCCAAAACTCGCTACCTTTCCATCTAATCTCATAGCAACTGACCTTAATCCGTGACCATAAGCATTTGCTTTAATCATTGCTATTACAGAACGGTTTTTTACTTTATTCTTGATAACATCAAGATTATGAATGAGGTTTTCTGTAGATAAAATTGCTGTAGCTACTCTTGCCATATATTTATCCGCTTATTATTTAGTTAGACTCGTCCAAAAGAATTTTTTCATGCATATGAGCCACATTTATTAGCAATTGTTCTAAAGTATAGTTCTGAACAAATAGTTCATAGGCATTTTTAGTCATTTCCTTAACTTTATTAGGATTTTCTTTAATCCATATTAGATGATTTTCAATTTGGCTAATAATGCTTTCAGCCGATTTACTAGTATCAATATAAAGTAAGTTATTACCAAAATTTTCAATAATAAATGGATGCATATCACTTATACCTAGTGCTCCAGAAGCAGAAGATTCAAAAATTCTACCACTTGGAGTACTAGTTTTTATATGTTGATTGCTATGTAGTAATAAGCTTATTCCATATTGCTGCAATAAATTCACAACGGCTAAGCCATTAGGTCCTTCAAAGTAACCTTTATATGAATCTCCGACCAAATTTTCCCATGATTCCTTTGCTCCATAAAAAACTGCCTGTTTTTTATTAGCTAAGCTTTTGAATATTTTACTAAATTTATCACTTTTTCTTTTTTTATCCCAGTTCACTCCCATGTATACAATTTGACTAGGTTCAATATCTTTATAATCAACATATTGAACCGAAGAGAATCCTCTAAATCCATAAAATTTAGTCCCTTGATTTTCAATATATTTCTTAAACAGGCTGATATGAGGAGCAGAAATAACAAAACCATCAAAAAGCTTTACTTCGGGAAATTTATGCTCTTTAAATTCAGGAAAAAAACTTAAAATATTACCAAAATAGGTGGTAGTTGGATGAGCAAGCAAAGCATAGGTCTTATACTTTAAGGAAGAGTTTCTTAGCCCTATATCACTCTTCCATTTATTAGTGAAAATAAAATCTGGATTAATTTTGATTATTTCTTCTTGATGCTTATCTACATTTTCAAAAACATGAGTTTCCCAACCAAGCTTATTGCATGCTGCTAAAATTCTATAACCAGCTTCTCTATCTGCTATTGCCCCATGCTCAGTAATAATAAAAACTATCTTATAATGATCTTTAATTTTTATATTTTTATATTCATCAATTGAACTAAATTCTTTATTATTTTCTGTACTTTTAGTAAAAATTATTTCTTTACTAGCAAAGGCAAGAGCAATGTAAATTAAGAAAATAACAATAGATGTAGCAATAATTTTTATAATTCTTGTTAGCATATTTAAGATGACTTTTTAATTTTTATTTAGTAGTATTTAACCCATGGAAATTAGGATAAATTTAACTATACTGAATTTTTAGTTTAGCATGTTTGTTAATATAAGTAAAATACTGTCGGATAAATTATGAGAAAAAAACATTGGATGTCATTAGCGGCTTTTTTAGTTATATGTATCATAATAATGAAAAGTTTTTACTATAATAAAGATATTTCAATGTATCCCATAAAAGATCACCAAAAAACTTACAGTGCTCAAAAAACATGGCTTATTTCATATGCTAACGAAGGTATTTACATTCAAAATCAAAATAATTTGATGATGTCTGCCTCTATTTATCAAGTATTTGATGTGATAATGCCTTATCAGCCACATAATATTGATCCAGAATTTTATTCTAAACATAAAAAAATCCTCACTAAGAATAGGGGAGGAGGCTATTGGTTGTGGAAGCCTTATTTTATTCTTAAAACATTAAAAATGATGCCTGAAAATGATGTCTTATTATATGCAGATAGTTCAGGAGTTTTTAGAGATGGCATCTACAACTTATTAAAGCTAGCTCACACCAATGATATAACAGTTTTTCCTAACTTCCATTCGAATAGAGGAATGATAAAAAAACTAGTTATTGATAAAATGGCTAATGGAGATGATTCTTATTTAGATAAAATACAATTAGATGCAAGTTTAATTCTACTAAGAAACACTGCGAAATCTAGAAAAATTATTGAAGAATGGCTTTCTTATTGTGAAGATCATGAATTATTGGATGATTCTGAAAGCAAAGATGAATATAAAGATTTTAAAGACCATAGACATGACCAATCTATTCTAAGCATTATGTATAATAAAAATCCAGAATTATTTAATTTATATGATGCTTACCCAGCCAGAATGGAAGCATTTATAACAACCAGAAGAAAAAATCCATGCAGTATGCTACCAGTTACTTTTAGCGATAAGACTGAATTTAGTTGGTTAGATGGTATAAAATATCGCTCTATAATTTGGCTTATTGGTTGCCAAAAATTTAAAGGATCTTAGCAAGAGTTACTGTTCTAATTTAGTTAAGGAATTTTTAAATGCTAGCCATTGAGATATCAAATTTATATAAAAAATACCCACGCAATGTTCAAGCGCTTGATGGATTATCACTAAAGATAGAAGAGGGGAGTTTCTTTGCGTTATTAGGCCCCAATGGTTCAGGAAAATCTACAACACTTGGCATAATATCTTCACTAGTTCAAAAAACTTCAGGTTTGGTTAAAATTTTTGGCTATGATATAGACAAACAATTATCCGAAGCTAAAAATTATGTTGGTTTAGTTCCACAAGAGTTTAACTTTTTTATTTTTGAAACCCTGTTTGATATTTTAGTTAACCAAGCTGGATATTTTGGCGTGGAAAGTAAGATAGCTAAAATTAGAGCTGAAAAATACTTAAGCTTATTAGGACTTTGGCATAAAAAAGATGCAAAGGCACGAGAATTATCTGGAGGTATGAAACGAAGGTTAATGATTGCTAGAGCTATGATGCATCAACCAAAAGTACTAATTTTAGACGAGCCAACCGCAAGCCTAGATATAGAAGTTCGTCATCAAATTTGGGATTTTCTACAATTTATTAATAGAGAAGAAAACACAACTATAATCTTAACCACTCATTACTTAGAAGAAGCTGAACGCTTGTGTAACGATGTAGCCATAATTAATAACGGCAAAATAATTACTCAAGGTTTAATGCAAAATATTTTAGCATCTTTTTCTGAGCAAAGTTACTTAGCCGAATTATCTACTCCTCTTAAAATTTCGCCTAGTTTAAAAGGATTTGAATTAAATCTTCAAAACTCTACTAATTTAGAAATTAATTTTGAATCTCCTTATACTGTTTCTAACTTGTTTGAACAGCTTTTATTACATAAAATAGAGGTAAAAACTTTAAATCTACAAGGAAATAGGCTAGAAGAGTTATTTTTAAACTTAACCGCTAGAAAATAGAAAAAACATATGAATAAAAAATCTATGCTAATAGCCCTTTACACTATTTTATGTAAAGAAGTGATTAGAATTCTTAGAATATGGCCGCAAACTTTAATTTCACCATTAATAACTATGACTCTTTATTTTGTTATTTTTGGAAAAGTTGTTGGAAAAAATATAGAGCTAACTCAAGGCTTAAGTTACCTTAAATATATTATTCCTGGCTTAGTTATGAATGCAGTTATTATTAACTCTTTTACTAATACTGTTAGTTCATTCTTTCAAGCAAAGTTTCATCATAGCGTGGATGAAATGACAGTTTCTCCTATGCCTAATTGGTTAATAATTAGCGGTTATGTTGGTGGTGGAATGTTCCGAGGATTATTAGTAGGAGCCTTAGTTATAGCTGCAGCTTATTTTTTTGATAGAATTAATCCAGCGCATTTATGCTTTACTGTGATTGTAATTTTATTTTCTTCAATGTTATTTTCAACTCTTGGATTTATTAATGCTTTGTTAGCAAATAATTTTGATGATATTTCATGGATTCCAACTTTTATTTTAACTCCCTTAGTATATTTGGGTGGAGTGTTTTATCCAATAGAAATATTGCCATCATTCTGGCAAAAAGTATCCATGTTTAATCCAATATTATATATTGTAAATTCATTTCGCTACGGAATATTAGAAACCTCAAGTGTTAATCCATTTATAGCATTATTTTCATTGATAATTTTTAGTTTTATTGCTTTTGGATCAGCTTGTAAGATGATGAATTTAGGAATAGGAATAAGAAAGTGAATATAGATAAAAACCCATTTACTTTCCATAATATTTATTATGCGACAATTCGTTGTGACATAAAGTGAGCCCTGATTTTTATTAAAATTGATTATAAACATCAGAATTAACCTTCAGCACTAACCTCAGCAACTCTAATTCTTAGAATATAAAACACTAAATCTACTAAGAAAAATCATTCTTAATCTATTTCCTTTATTAAATTTATCATCTCAATAGCAGTATCTATCATATCTTTTGGTTTATTTCCCATCTTGCCACCTATTCTATCATATGCTTGAAGTTCAGTTTCGCAGGTTAATATTCCAAATATTATTGGAATGTCATAAGTTAACGCTATTTTTTGGCAGCCATAACTTACTTGATTACAAACATAATCATAATGAGTTGTTTCTCCACGTATTACAGCTCCTAGAGCAACTATAGCGTCAAAATCATTCTTTAAAGCTAATTTTTTTGCAATAATAGGAATTTCTACTACTCCTGGAACTCTATATATCTTAGAAAAAACTCCTAATTCCTCTGCTCTTTCAACTGCATTTTTTTCCATAAGATTAGTTATTTCTTGATTAAATTTACTAACTATAATTGCTATTTTAGTCATGGATATCTCCTATTAAATGATTCATTTTTTTAGCTTTTGTAGCTAAATAATTTGCGTTTAATGGTTCAAATGGTGAATTTATGGCTATTCTTTCAATAGAAATTTTCTTAAGAGAAGAATATAATGCCTTAATTTTTTCTGGATTATTAGTAAAAAGCTTAATTTTAGAGGGGTTAAGCTTCTCTAAAATTTTTATTGCAATATCATAATGTCGTGCATCAATAGGCAATCCAAGATTAATATTTGCTTCAACAGTATCAAATCCATTATCTTGCATTTTATAAGCTTTTATTTTATTAAATAACCCTATATCTCTTCCCTCTTGACGCAAGTATATTAATACTCCTCCTTTATTAGAAATAAGATTTAGTGAATATTGTAATTGATATCCGCAATCGCATCTTTTTGATCTAAATAAATCACCAGTAATACATTCTGAATGAACTCTAACAAAGCATTCTTCACCTTCAATATTTCCTTTAAAAAGAACTAAATGTTCTTTATATCCTTCCTTAACTACAAAACATTTAAATATTCCAAAATCAGTAGCTAAATTAATTATGTCTGAAAACATACTTTATCCTTTTAAAAAATCTACTATTGAATCGATACTTACTAATGTTAACTTATAGAGAGCTGCAAATTCTTTTAATTCTTTTCCTCTTAGCATTTTTCCATCATCACCTATGATTTCACAAATAACTGCAGCAGCTTTAAAACCTGAGAGTTTAGCTAACTCAACGCTTGCTTCGGTATGCCCTCTTCTCTCAAAAAGTCCTCCATCTTTAGCAATTAACGGAAAAATATGCCCAGGTCTAACTAAGTCAGTTGCTTTTGCATTAACGCTTACTGCATCTAGTATTGTTTTCGCCCTATCAAAAGCAGATATTCCAGTTGTAATTCCATGTCTTGAATCAATACTAACTGTAAAAGCTGTTCTCATAGATTCTTGATTATTTTCTACCATTAATTTAAGATCTAATTTTTTAGCTAGCTCACTGTCAATTGCTAAACAAATTAGTCCAGATGCCTTTTTGATTATAAATGATATTGTTTCTTCAGTAACTTTCTCTGCAAGTACTATAATATCACCCTCATTTTCTCGGTTTACGTCATCAGTTACAATAATCATTTTTCCATCTTTTAAATCTTCAATGGCTTTAAGAATATTATTTTTCATATAACTTCTCCATGTAACGAGCAAATATATCTACTTCAATATTTACTAAACTTCCTACCTTATAATTCTTAGCTATTGTTACACTTAAAGTATGTGGAATAAGCATTATTTCAAACCAATCTTTCCCCTCATCACAAATTGTTAGACTCATTCCATCTATAGCAATATAGCCCTTTTTAACTATATAATTTTTAAGCTCTAAAGGTTTTGAGAATTTAAAATATATTGATTCACCAGCATTAGTTTTGCTAATAATATTACTTGTATTAGCGATATGCCCTTGAACTAAATGCCCTCCAAGAGGTTTCTCAAGGGATAAAGAGCATTCTAGATTTACTTGGTCATTTAACTCAATTTTACTTAAGTTAGTTAATTTAAGTGTTTCATATCCAGCTGATACTGTAAATTTATTGTCGCATAACTCTCTTACCGTAAGACAAACTCCGTTTACTGCAATGCTGTCTCCTATTTTAAGTTTGATATCTTCTTGATGAAAAATTATAAAATCTCGATCAAACTCCTTTATTTTAATTTCCTTAACTTCACCTAAAAACTCTACTATTCCGGTAAACATTTTTTTCTCCTAAAATTTCCTTGAATTAAAATATCTTCGCCAATGAGCTCTATTTTTTTAACTTCAGCTTTTTTTGCATCTTTAATAAAATTCACTCCTATATCTTGACTAAATGGAGAAATTGACTTTTCTCCTCCAATAAATTTTGGTGCTATATAACAATAAAATTTATCTATTAAATTAGCCTGTAAAAATTTTGATAAAGTATATCCCCCTCCTTCAATTAATAAACTTGTCACTCCAATATCTGCCATCTTAATTAGCAATGCGTTTAGATCAAAATTATCATCAGAATTAATAAGATGAGTTTTTTCAGGATTGATTTTGAATATATTTAAATCCTTCGGTAATGCATGCAAATCACTTCCAATAATAAACTTGAGTGGCTGCCTTATTTTTACTAAATTATCTATACGAACATTAAGGATTGGATTATCTTGAATTGCGGTGCGAGACCCTATTAAAATAGCATCCACAGAATTTCTTAGGGTATGCACATGTTCTCTTGATTTTTCACTTGTGATCCATTGAGAATCGTTAGCTGTAGCTATTTTTCCATCCATGGTCATAGCCCATTTTGCAATCACAAATGGTTTCTTATATTTCATGTAATGATAAAAAATTTCATTTAGCTGCTCTGCTGCTTCCTTTAATTGACCTATAAAAACTTTAATACCTGCTTGTTTTAGAGCCTGAGTAGATTTGCCATAAACTATTGGATTTGGATCTAGAGAAGAAAAATGCACCTCAATTATACCAGCTTTAATAATTTGATCAACGCAAGGAGCTGTAAGGCCATGATGACAGCATGGCTCAAGATTTAGGTATAACTTAGAATTTTTAGCAGATAAACCAGCCATTCTGATTGCTTTTATTTCAGCATGATCATCACCTTTATAAAGATGATAACCATAACCAACCAGTCTGTCATTTTGCACAAGAACAGCACCAACCATAGGATTAGGTGAGACAGTATTCTTTCCAAGCTCTGCTAATTGTAGGGCAAGATTCATTGGGCTTTTAATAATTTGATTTAATTCTAGGTTCTCTGGTTGCATAATTAACTCGCTTGTTAAGCCCACAACAGAGGAAAAAGATAAAATTTACCCCACGCATAAACCACAACGGCTAGCATGTAGCAATTTTAATTTTTTTCTTTCATCCGGACTATAACCGTCGGCTCTGGATTTTAACCAGATCTGCTGACCTTACTTTTATATTTAAAAATAAGCGCTCGCGGGCTCAAACAATTAACTATGTTTATACCGCCGATGGGGAATTTCACCCACCCCTGAAAAAATATATATAACCAGATCAATAACATAACTATAAAATTGCGTCAATTAATAATAATAAAAGAGATATTTATTAAAGGTTGAATATATATATAATAAACTTAAAACTTAAAAAATGAGAGAAAATATGTCTAAAAATAAAGAACAAGAAGAAAAAATGGCTCAAGATCTTCTAGCCTGGGAAATTATGGTTGAATCTCAGAATAAAAGAAAATTAAGCGACAAACTTTACCCTTCAGATGAATTACTAGTTATGAGAGAGGGTAATAATTCAGAATTCCTAGGAAATCTTTCTGAAAAAGAAAAAACAGACTATAAAGAAAAACTTAATAACCTTGAAAAACATTATGCTGAAGAATTAGCAAAACGTGTTAAATCTGATGTTGAAAAAATTTTATCAATGCAAAATAAAAAAGAACAACAAGAAGCTGAACATCAAAAGGCAGCGCAAAATTTAGTAGAAACTTTGAAAACAAGAGAGACTAATAAAAATCATATAACTTTATCAGATCTAAAAACACTAAAAAATGGAGAAGAAATTCATAAACATATAATCGAAAATAGAAATTCTATTGATCAAATGAGAAGAAAATTCTTAGGCATTGAAGAACGTTTAAGTAAAAGTGAAACAAATAAAGTGCTTAATCACTATGGCGTTGGAAGCAAATCTAAAAATGAAAGGGCTCTTTAATTTTTTATATGAAAAAACAGATTGCTATTAAGAAATTCTACAGTTACTTCCACCCCTATTCACTTAAAATACAAGTTCTATATTTCATGAGTTTTATATCTATAAAAAATATTTTTTGATATAGCATAGATATTATTATACAAATCAATGACTTTTATATATTTTCAATATTTGAAATAGACCTATGTTTATTCAATTTTTTTATGGTTATTTAGTTTTTCATTTTCTTATAGTGAGTGTTTTGTGATTACAGGTATAATATTATTTCCCAGAAGGGAGGAATTATTAACGCAAGAGGATTATAGCGTTTTAAGATTACTAGAAGCTGCTAAATCTAGAAATATAAAATTAAAAGTAATTGCTCCAGAGCAATTTGAATTAATTGTTACAAATAAAAGTAACACATCTATATTAGTGGATGATGAACCTATTCCTTTGCCTGATTTTGTTATACCTAGAATGGGATCTCACACAACTTTCTATGCATTTTCTATACTAAGACAATTAGAATATATGGGAATTTATATATGTAATAATGCAGACTCAATATATTCAGTAAAAGATAAATTATACATGCATCAACGCCTAGCTAATAGCAAGTTAGCCACCCCTAATACAATGTTAGCTAAATTTCCTGTAAATATTAATGTTGTAAAAAGAGAGATAGGATTTCCTTTAGTAATTAAGAATGTATCTGGAACCCAGGGTCAGGGTATATATTTATGTGAATCTGAAGATAAATTCATAGATATAATGGAACTAATTTATACTAATAATAATAAAGCTAATATAATTCTCCAAGAATTTATATCAGAAAGTAAAGGTCAAGATTTAAGAGTGTTTGTAGTTGGAGGAAAAGTAATTGGTTGTATGCATAGATCCTCACAAAATAGTTTTAAGGCTAATTTTTCAAAAGGGGCAGAAGTTAATACTTATCCGCTTACGCCAGAAATAGAATGGCTAGCTCTAGAAACTGCAAAGCTATTAAAATTAGATATTGCGGGTGTAGATTTATTATTTGATAAAGATGGATTTAAGATTTGTGAAGCAAATTCAGCCCCTGGATTCATTGGGATGGAGAAAGTTATGGGTAAAAATATAGCAGAAAGTATTTTAGATTTTATTTGTGTAAGGCTTGGATTAAATTTGGAGTCATTTTAATGTGTAGATTTGTTGCATATATTGGGGAAGAAGCTCTCTTGATAGCTAATCTTTTAGTTAATCCTAAAAATTCATTAGTTAAACAAAGCAAAAGTGCACATAATGATCAACACAGAGTTAACGCTGATGGTTTTGGAATGGCTTGGTATAACTTCAAAGTAAATAACGAACCCGCTATTTTTAAATCAATTCAACCAGCATGGAATGATAGTAATTTAATAAGTCTTTCTAAAACTATAGAATCTAAATGTTTTATGGGTCACATTAGAGCATCAACCATTGGTGATGTTAGTAATAGAAATTGTCATCCATTTTTTTATAAAGAATATACAATGGTTCATAACGGAACAATAGATAATTTTAATAAAATAAGACGCTCACTAATGGAGCAATTATCTGATGAATTTTTTCTATCAATAAAAGGTAATACCGATTCTGAATGTTTATTCTTTTTAATTATGGAATATGTTCATTCTGGCTCTGGAATGCCTCTTGCAGAAGCTATTAAAAAGGCTTTTGAATGGATAAATAATGCTCAAGATGAAGCAGATTCTTCTCGTCTTAATATAGTTATTACTAATGGCAAAGAAATGATAGCTACTAGGTTTTCCAGCAAAGACAGTAAAATATTATCGCTTAGTTATTTAAAAAGGAATGACAAATCATTTATAATAGCATCAGAGCCTTTAGATGACCATGTGAATGAATGGTGCGAACTTCCGGTTAATCATTATTTATCCATAAAAAATAATGTAAATAATATCGAAGTTTCTCCCTTTTAAGCTAAGTTAAACAGTTTTTAATTGGAGCAAAAGTTAATCGATGATGTTTAGTGATGCCATATTTTTTGATAGCCTCTAAATGTTCTTTGGTTCCATAACCAGAATTTTTAGACCATAAATATTGTGGATATTCTTTATCTAATTCATTCATCAACCTGTCTCTAGTGACTTTTGCAAGAATTGAGGCAGTGGAAATAATCGGAACTAAATCATCTCCTTTTATTATTGTTTGAAAATCTATACAATTTAACTTTGGAGCTTTATTTCCGTCAATTAAAACTAAATCAGCTATAAGATTCAACTGCTCATAAGATCTTTTCATTGCAAGCATTGTAGCTTGCAAAATATTAATTTCATCCACTTCTTCAACCGAGGCAATACCTATTCCATACTTACTTAGTTTTATAATTTGTTCAAATAATTTTTCTCTTTTAATTGCGGATAACTTTTTAGAATCTTTCACTTCTTCTATTGTAATGGGCATTATTACTGCAGCCGCAACTACAGGACCAGCTAATGGCCCCCTTCCCGCCTCATCTATTCCAACAATAATTTTATGATTCATATGATATTTTATTGACTCTCAAGTTAACTTTATGTAATATAAAGCCGATAAACAAAATAGGAAAGAAGAAAATGTCAAAAATTCACTCACTTGATGCACAAGAAAGATTGCGCGTTGGAACTGGTGGCGCAAGAGCTGTAAGAATGAACAATATGGTTCCAGCAATCATCTATGGTGGCGGCAAAGAACAAGTTTTAATTGCTCTTCCTTACAAAGAGCTTACCTTAGAATATCGCAAACAAGGTTTCTTGTCTCATATGTTTGATATCAAGGTGGGTAATACTAAGTATAGAGTTTTACCAAAAGCTATACAACTTCATCCAGTAACTGATGAAATCGAACATATGGATTTTATTCATGTAGATTTAAATGAAAAAATTACCGTCAATGTTACATTGCATTTTATCAATGAATCTAAATGTGTTGGTATAAAAGCAGGTGGTATCTTAAATATTACTCGCCATAATTTAGAAATATGTTGCTTACCAGATAACATTCCTGAATGCATTGAAATTGATATAGAACATTTAGTTTCTGGACAAAGCATTCACTTGAGCGATGTAAAGCTTCCTGAAGGCATTGAAACTAAAATGGATCTAGACACTACGATTGTAGCTTTAGTTGCAGTAAAATCATCATCTGAAGAATCAGCAGACGCTGAAAAATCTTCTTAAGCTTAAATAAAATAGCTTTTAAATTTCTAATTGTTCTCGTTGGTATAGTAACTTTTAATAAAGTACAACGAGAACTTTAGAAATTACACCTCTAAGTAATTGCATAAATTTTTTCATATAGTATAATTCTTTTAAATTAATAATTATGCGACATCTTAAATGACCAATCATATAGTAAATTCATACGATACCGAACTAAACGAACTTCGTCATTCAGTAGTGAAAATGGCTAATCTAGTTAAAGAGCTAATTAGCATTGCAACTACAGCAATAAAAAACCAAGATCAAAGTTTTGTTGAGTTAGCAAACACAACTGATAAAAAAATAAATCATTATGATGATGAAATTGAAAAGTTAGCAATTCATGTTATAGCCCTAAGACAGCCAATGGCCATAGACTTGCGCCAAGTAATTGCTGCTTTAAAGTTAGCTGTTATTTTAGAAAGAATGGGTGATTTATCTAAAAAAATTAGCTATAGATTTGAATATCTTCCAATTTCTTTAGACCCTGCCCTATCAGAATTAATTATAAATATGGTAGTAACCATTGAAAATTTATTAGATAGCGTTATAACAGCTTATGATAAATTAGATGATAATCTTGCTACAAAAGTTAGCAAACAAGACCATTTAATAGATCAGTATTACACCGATATAATGGCTCTATTAGAAGCAGAGATGCAAAAGAACTCTCATAACTCTAAGCATCTTTTAAAGATAGTTTTGGCAATTCGTAATTTAGAAAGAATTGGCGATTATATCACCAAAATTTCTTATGTAATTCATTACATTATTACCGGAGACAAAAAAATCTATCATTCTAAGAATTAATTTAGCTAAAATTTAGAAGCAAACTATTCTCTTCCAGTATATTTTTCATTCGGCTTATGAATAGAGCTGCTAACAGCATAAGATGCATAGCTTACAATATTAGATAGAGGCTTAGCTTTACTTTCAATTTTTTTACTGGCTACTACTAAAGCTTTTCTCATAGATTTAGTGGTTAATTTAGGAGATTCTCTAGGGGGGGGTATTATTTTCAGAAAAATTTGATTTAGAAGAGTCAATAGATGCACTCTTAGAAGAATCACCCGAAGATATAGATATGTCTTTTAATGGAGAGCTAAAAGAGTTAGATTTTTTTAGATAAGAAAAGGCTCCTTTTATTCTATTAGATAATTCAGAATCACTTTTAGAAGAAACTAATTTAGCAGGCCTATCACTAACTTGGTTATCAGACATAAAAAAATCTTTTCACTTATAATTCTTTAAGCTTTAATATTAGCAATATTTTTTTTATAAAACTACAGAAAATTGTTAGCTAGAATTTTATTCTTGATTTATACATCAATTCCTTTAAGAATACTGAAGTTCCTAAAAAAAATTCCTAAGTAGTTATGAAATCTCAAATAAATCAAATAAATCCAACAAAAAAAGATATTTATCTTTCGTGGTTTATTTTAGCTAGTTTTTTTCTATATCAATATGTTCTAAGAAGCTCTCCAGGTGTTTTAATTGAAGAAATTCGCCATGAATTTGGAATGAACGCTGAAAGCTTTGCTTTAATGGGATCTATGTATTATTACGGATATTCTTTAATGCAAATTCCTATAGGAATTATAGTTGATCGCGTGGGAGTTCGCAAAACTGCATTATTTTCTATTTCTCTTTGTATAATTGGAACAATTTTATTAGCTTTTAGTCACACCCCTTTATTGGGATATTTAAGTAGATTTATTGTTGGAATTGGCTCTGCATCAGCATTTATGGGAGCTTTAAAGCTAGCTAGAGATTATTTACCACCTTCAAAACAAGGAATACTTATTGGAGCCACTTTAACTTTTGGAGCTCTAGGGGCTTTAATCACCGGTAAACCCCTTAATTATCTTTTACGCCAATTTGATACCTGGCAGGAGTCCTTTATAATATTTGCTCTTTGTGGTGTGGTTATTTTTTTAGCAGCTTTTATATATTTACCTAAAAAATCTCTAAATATTCATAAACATGAGCAAACAATATCTTCTATTACAAAAGATTTACTCGATGTGCTAACCAACAAAAAAATTATAACATACTCAATAATTGCAATTGGATTATATACCCCTCTTTTAGTAATGGCAGATTTATGGGGAACAGCATTTTTAATTGCAAAATTTAATTTCACTCGCGAAGTGGCTAGCCCCATTTTAATGAATTTATATATAGGAATGGCTATTGGAAGCATATTATTGCCTTATATTGCAGAAAAAAAACATATTTTAGATAAAATTATTGTAACTTCATCTCTTATTCTGTTAATATTATTTTCAACTATTATTTATAGTAACAGCTTAAATATTGGAAGTTTGATAATTTTATTGCTTTTGATTGGATGTTTTTGTGGTGCAGAAATGCTTTGTTTTACTGCTGCTTTACAGTATACTAAGCCTCAAAACTCAGGTTTAACAATTGGAGTAGTCAATACTTTTAATATGATGAGCGGAGCTTTAATGCAACAATTAGTAGGATCTTACCTTGATTATTCTTGGCAAGACAAACTAGATGCAAAAGGTTTAAGAATATATTCATTGAAAGAGTTTGTTGAAGCTTTTTCAATTTTAGTTATTATAATAGCTATATGTGTGATAATCGCTTTTATAGCTTTTGTTAATAAAAAATTTAAAGAAGAATAATGATGAAAAATTTCTTAGCAAATATCGGAAGAGTGGTTTTAAATTTTCTTAATTTCACTGGAAAACTATCTATTTTCTGCTTTTCAGCAATTAGTGGCATTTTTAGACGACCATTATATTTAAAATCTATTACCAACCAAATGTTAGAAATTGGTTATTACTCACTTCCCGTAGTTGGCCTAACAGCTATTTTTACTGGAGCTGTTTTAGCCCTACAAAGTTATAATGGATTCTCTAGATTTTCTGCTGAGAGCGCTATAGCAACCGTGGTTGTTCTTTCTATTACTAGAGAATTAGGTCCTGTTTTAGCAGGTTTAATGGTTTCAGGAAGAGTTGGAGCGTCAATGGCTGCAGAAATTGGAACAATGAGAATAACTGACCAAATCGATGCCCTAGTTACTTTATCCACTAACCCTATTAAATATTTAGTTACTCCAAGAATAATAGCTTCAGTAATTATGATGCCATGCTTGGTGTTAGTAGCAGACATAATAGGAGTTTTAGGTGGATACTTAATTTCTGTAAAAACCCTAGGGTTTAGTTCTGAAATTTACTTACAAAATACTTTTCAATTTTTAGAATCTTCTGATGTCACTTCTGGGCTAATAAAAGCTTCTGTTTTTGGATTCATAATTTCAGTTATTGGATGTTATAGCGGTTATTATTCAGAAAAAGGTGCTCAAGGAGTTGGTAAAGCCACAACTACTGCCGTGGTTATATCGTCAATTCTTATTTTACTTTCTAATTATGTATTAACAAAGGTGTTTTTTAGCTAATGACAAATAAAATTATTTTAAAAGACGTATGTAAATCATTCGGTAGCAAACGGGTTCTAGTTGATTTAAATCTTGAAGTTAAGCAAGGGGAATCTTTAGTTATAATTGGAGGTTCTGGAACTGGTAAATCGGTATTGATTAAAAACATAGTAGGACTTTTATCTCCAGATTCTGGATCCATCTTAATTGATGGGCAAGAAACCAATTCTTTGAGTGATAGAGCTAGAAGCGAAATGCTGAAAAAATTTGGCTATTTATTCCAAAATGGCGCATTATTTGACAGTTTATCTATTTGGGAAAATATCTCTTTTGTTCCAATCCAAACTAAAATGCTTACCTTAAAGGAAGCCAGAAATTTAGCGATTGAAAAATTAGAATCAGTAGGACTAAATGAAACAGTAGCAAATCTTTATCCAGCCGAACTTTCAGGTGGAATGCAAAAAAGAGCTGCGTTAGCTAGAGCTATAGCGCTAAACCCTGAAATTATATTTTTTGATGAACCAACCACTGGTCTTGATCCTATAATGTCAGCCATTATTAATGATTTAATTAAAAAGAATTCTAAACAGCTTGGTGCAACCACAATTACTATTACTCACGATTTAATTAGTGCTGCTCACATTGCAGATAGAGTTGTTATGCTTTATGAAGGAAAAATTGTTTGGGACGGACCTATAGATAAGCTACATAACTCTAATAATCCTTATGTTGAGCAATTTGTTAATGGCTCAGTAGAAGGCCCTATAAAAATTAGAATTCAGGATCATTAGTTTATACTTATGTTTGAATTATTCGGTATTTTCCTAGCTGTCTTCATTCCATTAATTCTATCTTGTTTGTTATCGGCTGCTGAAACTGCTATAACTGCTGTATCAACAGCAAAAATCCATAAACTTAAAAAAGATGGCAGCAAACAAGCTGCTTTAATTAGCGAATTAAAAGAAGATAAAGAAGGCTTAATAAGCACAATTCTTTTTATAAATAATTTATGTAATATTTTATCTTCAACTATGGCCACAGCTTTTTTAATTAAAGTATTTGGAAATGAAGGTGTTATATATGCTACTTGTATTATGACCATATTAATTATTGTTTTTGCTGAAATTTTACCAAAAACATATTCAATAGCTAATCCAGAAAGAGTTTCTTTAGCTCTAGCTAAATTATTAAAAATAACTGTAATATTTTTCCGCCCTATTATAAGCCTAATTAATAAAGTGGTAGAATTTATTATTAATATTTTTAAGTTAAAAGATTCTATGCATAGTCATTTTGTTTCTCCAACTGAAGAAATTAAAGGAACTATAGATCTTCACCATAAGCAAGGATCTGTTGACCAACATGATAAATATATGTTAGATGGAGTTTTTTATCTAGGTGAAACCTATGTTAGCAAAGTTATGACTCATCGCAAAAACATGCTAAGCATTGATCTAAATCAAAATATAAAAGAAATTCTGGCTCAGGTGAAAAACATTGGTCATACTAGAATTCCTGTATGGAAAGATAATCCTGATAATATTATTGGTATTTTGAATACAAAAGAATTATTAAATGTATTACTAACAGAACAAAATCCTGATAAAATTGATATCCAATTTTTAATATCTGATCCCTTATTTATTCATGAAAATACAGCTTTAGATGAGCAGCTTGTTGAATTTAAAAATAAAAAGAGTCGCTTTGCAATAGTTATTGATGAATATGGAGATATTCAAGGAATGATCACTTTGTCTGATATTTTAGAGGAAGTTGTTGGTGAAATTCATGATAAAAATGATAAAAAAGAAAATAATATTATACTCCATGATAAAAACTGTATTGTGAAAGGAGATGTTACAATTAGAGATGTAAATAGAATGCTTAATTGGAACATACCTGATGATGGAGAAGCAAGCACAATTGCTGGCTTTATTATTCATGAAGCAGAAAGAATTCCTGAAATTGAAGAAATATTATTCTTTAATGGATTTGAATTTACGATTTTAGCTAAAAAGAGCAACCAACTAACCAGTATTAAAGTAAGAAGATTAGAAGGCATAATAGAATAAATATTAAAATAACATTCTAAATTTTTAAGATACAAAAATGGTAAGATTATTTTTAGCAGCGTTATTTTTTTTATATCCTCCACTGATATATTCTCTAGATTATAAAGAATATATTTTTTTACATAATTCTAACCAATGTAATAATTACTTCTCCCACATAGAAGAAAAACATAGCATACCTGAGCATTTATTAAGATCAATTTCAGTTGCTGAGACTGGTAGATGGCATAAAGATGCCCAGCTTTATTTTACTTGGCCATGGACCGTAAACCAAGAAGGAAAGTCTTACTATTTTAATACAAAAGATGAAGCTATTAAAGAGGTGCGAAGGATGTTAGAAAAAGGCCATACTAATATTGATATTGGATGCATGCAAATTAACTTACATCACCATCCAGAAGCTTTTCTGAATCTTAATCAAGCTTTTGATCCCAAAGAAAATATTGAATATGCTGCTATTTTTCTAAAAAAGAATTATATCCTAGCTAATGATTGGAATAAGGCCATTGCTCTGTATCATTCACAAAAAGCAGTTGGTAAATTATATGCAGACAAAGTAACTAAAATATATAATGACTATATTAATAATGTTTTATCCGTTAATTTTTGCACATCTACAACAGGAAAAACATCTTCATGCACAGCCTACAACTCTTTAAACAAAGAAAAGTTGTCTTTACTTGCAACAAATGATACTAAAAATGGTATAGTTTCGCCTAATATAAAAATGCATAAAAATAATAAGCGCTTAAAAAGCAATATAATTTCTTACTCAACTAATAATTAGATAAGTTAAATTTATGACTAATAAAAAAAATATCGACTTAACATTACCTAAAAAGATTAAAGACAGTTTTTTTGAACCAAGTGTTTATCCTGGTTTTCAGAAAAGAATGATCGCCACTTTGATAGACTGCACTATAGTTAGTATTTTATTTTTACCATTATTTTCTATTATCGGATATTTAATTTATGGGAATGTTTTTCCTCAAGAATTAATTAATCAAGCTATTCAAGATGTTTCAGCTATAAAACAAGAAACAGGAAAAAATATAGACTTCCTAACCTATGTTCGTGAGAATAAAGAATTAAATGATTATTTTTATATTAATCATGGATTTATAAAAATGTTTTTAGAACAATTACTGCAAATTATAACCTTAGGAATATTATTGGTGGTTTTTTGGATAAAAAAACAAGCCACTCCAGGATCTATGATGTTATCTATGAAAATAGTAGATGCAACTTCATTAGGTAACCCCTCAACTAAACAATGTATAATTCGCTTATTTAGTATTATTTTATCAGTTGCACCATTATTTTTAGGAGTTTTCTGGATTGTTTTTGATAAAAAAAAGCAATCTTGGCATGATAAAATTTCTAATACTTTAGTTATTAGTGTAGAAAAAAATAAAAAATGAGAAAAAATGTTATAGCTTTAATTACTTGCTTCTTTATAGGTTTTTTTGTAGTTTTTACAGTATATAATTCTATTAATAAAATTACAAATCCTATGAAATCTTTTTCAAAACACTCTATTAGCAAAGCCTTAAAAGAAGAAATGATCAAAAAAAATATTTGGTCAAATCAATGCCCAGTAGCCATTGAAAGACTTAATCTTCTTTACATCTCATATATAGATTTTGATGGCAAAGAGAACCATGATGGTGAACTTGTTGTTCATGATGTGGTTGCTGATCATGTTTTAGAAATTTTTAAAATATTATATGAAAGTAAATTTCCTATTGCTAGCATTAGATTAATTAATGAGTTTGATGGCAATGATGAAAAATCTATGGAAAACAACAATAGCTCTGCATTTAACTGCCGTAAGACTCTAAATAACAAGCTTTCTATTCATGCCTACGGCCTTGCTATAGATATTAATCCACAACAGAATCCTTTTTTATCCACTCATTATGAAATGGGTAAATTAAATATTCCAACCTTCCCTCCCCAAGGAATGGAATATATAAATCGCCAAAATATTAGAAATGGAATGGTAGAAAGCGTATTATCTGAAGAAAGCAAAGAAACGGTTGTAGATATTTTTACAAAATATGGATTTACTGTTTGGGGAGGAAGATGGGATGACCCAATAGATTGGCATCATTTTCAAGTTACCCAAAAACAAGCAGAAATAATTTCAGAGCTATCTTATGATGAAGGGAAGAAATTCTTTAATCAAATTTCTAAATTTTTAGAGTAAAAAATAATCCTATAGTATATGAAAGCTGTGTATCAAAATCTATTTTTTGATGCAATCATGGATTTTACTAAATGAACAACAAGTTAAGTAACAGTTATTTTATACCTATATAAATTTCTGCATTCATATTTAATGGATCTTTCTGGTTTAGGTCATAAGCTTCAAAATCAGCTATATATGATCTATCACAACCTATAGTTAAATTATCTTCCATAGACCAAATTTCTTTCCACGCATCAATAACCACATGAGGCATAATACCTGTGTTAGTTTCAAAAATTTTATAGGTTTGAGATGGAATAATATAAGCAGTTAATTCTTCAGGCAGGTCTAAAAATTCTTCCACCTCTTGCCCTATTAAATAACTATATTTTCCCTTGTGATTGGATTCATATTCAAAATAAACTGAATATAACTTACTATTATTAATGATATTAGAGTTTTGATTTAAATATTTTTGGCAATATTCTTGGATGGTACGTCCTATTTGAGCTTTATCTGGATTAAATTCGTCTTGGTTACTGGTATAAACTTTTAAACCAATTAATTTTATTTGAGGAATTTTTATAATACTTGATTCCATTATATTTTCCTTAAGCAGAGTTCAATATAAAAAAAACGCGACACCAATAAGCATCGCGTTTTTAATACTGTAAATAGTTAATAAACTATTGAGCAGCAGCTGGTGTAGCTTCAGCAGCAGGTGCTTCAGTTGTAGCAGCTGGTGCAACTGCTTCTTCAGCAGCAAAACTTACAGCTGAACATGCTAATACTGCTAATACAGAAAGAATGCTTACGATATTTTTCATTTAAAAGTCTCCAAAAAGTTTATTAATAAATTGAACTTTACCTTAATAGGTGCTCAAATCAAACAAAAGATATTTTTGGTTTTATCCAATTATATCTTCTATCTTATAAGTGTAGTATTTTTAAATAAAAATCAAATAGAATTTTTACTAAAAGCTTATTTTTGTGATAAAATTTACTAAATATTTCCATATAGAAGTAAAATTACACATTTTCAAATAAAAACATCACTCAGAAAACATAGTAACTTGTCTTGGTTTTATATATACTTGGGTATTTTTTTCTATTTGAAGTTTTTTAAAATCTTCATGAGGAATTTCTGCCTGAATTAATTCATACTCAACCGATTCAAGTTCTAATTTAACAATGGGAGCGGCCAAGTTAATATGAACAACTTTGGCAATTATATATCCATCATCAAATGGCTTAATACTAATTTCTATATCATGAGGCCTAACAAATACTTCAAAATATTCTTCAATAACATCTTTTTCTTTAATAAGATTAGAGGTTAAAAGCTTGGCAATGGTAGATACAATTTTATGCCTATTATACCATTTTTTGTCTTTTACTATGTCTCTAACCGTTTGATTTAAAATAGAAATTTGCCCTTGTGAATCTTTTATAGCCTTAAATATATTATAATGACCCAAAAAATTATAAACAAAAGAATTATTAGGAGAGTGATAGACCCCTTCAGGAGTACCCACCTGCTCCACTGCTCCAGCATTTAAAATAAGAACCCTATCGGCTAAATCCAAAGCCTCTTCTTGATCATGTGTAACTAAAATAATAGTGATATTGTTCTTTTGTTGTAATTTACGTAACCATCTTCTTAGTTCTAATTTTAATTTAGCATCTAAAGCCGCAAATGGCTCGTCTAATAGCAATATTTCCGGCTCAACGGCTAATGCCCTAGCTAAAGCAACTCTTTGGCGCTGCCCGCCAGATAATTCATGAGAATAACGATCTAATAAATTTTCTATTTGAACTAATTTAGCTAATTCCTTAACTCTTATTCTAATAGCATCTTCAGTTAGTCTATTCTTTTTTGGTTGAACTTTATAGGGAAAGGCAATATTTTCATATACGTTCATATGCTTAAATAAAGCATAATGTTGAAAGACGAATCCAATATTACGATCTTTAGGAGATAAATTAGTAACTTTTTTATTATTTATATAAATCTCGCCTTTGGTAGGATTTTCAAGACCAGCAATAATTTTAAGTAATGTAGTCTTTCCTGATCCAGATGGCCCAACAAGAGCAATCAACTCCCCTTTTTGAATATCAAGAGACACATCACTTAAGGCCTGACAATCCTTATAATTTTTACTAATTTCTTGTAGAAGTATTTGCATATAAATTTTATTGATTATTTTAATAAATTATCTTGCAAATACTATACTAATTGCTTACTTAAATCAATATTGACAAGCTAATAACGCTCAGCTATTTTATTTAAAATATTTAGCTATAATCTTGGCTCTATCTAATGTCTATACTTTCTATTCAATCTCATGTCGTATATGGTTATGTTGGTAACAAGGCTGCTGTGTATCCTCTGCAATCGATGGGGTTTGATGTTTGGCCAGTAAATACAGTTCAATTTTCTTGCCATACCGGATATCCTCAGTGGCGCGGAGAAGTTTTCTCAAGAGAACATATTAAGAATATTATTAATGGCATTGAAGCCATTGGAGCTGTTGATAAATGCCAGGCCATACTTTCTGGATACATGGGCAGCAAAGATACTTGTCTTGAAGTTACTGAAACTGTTACAAGATTTAAGGCTAATAATAATAAAATTATATACTTATGCGATCCAGTTATTGGAAACACCAACTGTTTTGTAAAACCAGAAGTGTTAGAGTTTTTTAAAACTAGTTTAGTGGCCGATATAATAACTCCCAATCAATTTGAGGCCGAACTTCTTTCAGGCATTAAAATTATTGACACTAACTCCCTTAAAGCGGTTGCAAATTATTTTCATAACTTAGGCATTGCAATAGTGGTGGTAACTGGAATTAAAGGCTTGGGAAGATCTTTTGATGATTTGAGTATTTTCATCTCTGATAACAAAGATCCATATATTGTAAATACTAAAGAATGTAAATTTTCTAAACCAATTAATGGAACAGGTGATTTATTTTCTGCAATTTTTTTAGGCACTTATCTTGCCACTAACAACGCTCTTTTAGCTGCTAAAAATGCCGTTTTCTATATGGATATAGTAGTAAACAACACCATCAATTCAGGAAGCAAAGAATTAGAAGTTATTAGCACTAGATACGATACAACCCCTAAAGCTATTCAAGCAATTAAACTCTAATTTATTATACTCTCTTACTTATCATACAATACACTAGATAAATAATTTTATTAACTTTTTATTAATTTATAGAATGTAATCTATATAAAATAATAAAACATAGGATACACATAATGCCAACAGTTGTAAAAAAAAATCAAAATGGTGACACAGAGGTAATTCCAATAAAGTCGACTATAACTCAAATAGCTAAGAATTCACTTATTTCCCAGCCCAAAAAAGACACTATAGATGATATCCAAAACCCAATAAATAATGATATCAGCCTAGGAAAAATTAATAAGCAGATACCGCTGGCGACTATAGCATTTAAAAAAATTGTAGAATTTTTTACAAGAACTGGAACTAAAGATCCAGAGGAAAAGGTTTCTCAAAAATCTAATTCAAAAGTTAAATCCACTGATATCAACAAAGTAAAAGACAATAATTCAAATTCTGAGTCAATTGAGTCGTTATTGAATACAACTACTCACCAAATTAATGAGCTAATGAAATTAACTCCAGAGAAGCTAGCAGAGATGGGAAAGTTACAAAGAGCTCAAGAATACCTAGATTTTAATGAAATAAGTACAAAGATATCACCTGCGGAAGCTACAGATTTAAAGAACGCAGGAAAAACATTATCAAACACAGAGTCTAAATCATCAGATAAAGATAACAAGGTCTTATTAGAGAATAATAGCGCTAATAAATCTTCACAAAAAATCAATATAGGTAGAAAATAGGAACTAAAATCTCTTTAAAATAATTCAATATTTTGCCTAATAGCTTGTTATAAGAATTATGAAAGAAAATTTAACTTATCTAGTATTTGAGAAATATATAAAATCTTTTCTTTAGCTTGCTTGAATTCCTTGCTAATAAGAATTTTATGGTCAGCTCTTAATTTCATAACTAATTGATTTTTGCTGATAAATTCCATCGTTTGCTCTGGATATAAGCAATTATTATCTTTAAAACCTAAAGTTATAGCCTTTGGTCCGGCATCTATTTTATCAATATTAATCTTTTTAGCCTGTATTTTTAATTTTATTGTTGCCAATAAATAATCAACTTCAATTGGATAAACTCCAAATCTATCTACCAATTCAACAGCAAAACTATCCACTTCAGCTACAGTTTTTAAATTAGCTAAATTACGGTATATACTTAACCTCAAATTAAGGTCAGTAATGTAGCTTTCTGGAAGCAGCACTGGTAAATTTAAATTAATTTGAGGACTATATTCTTCTTGAGTTTGATTAGCTTTATTTTCTTTTAGAGTTGAAATAGCTTCTTGTAACATTTCTTGATATAACTCAAGACCAACTTCCTTCACATGGCCAGATTGTTCATCACCCACTAAGTTTCCAAACCCCCGAATATCCATATCATGGCTAGCAACCGTAAATCCAGCACCAAGAGTATCTAAAGTTTGCATCACCTCTAAACGAGTGCTTGATAATTTTGTTAACTGCTTATTGGGTAACAAAAGATAAGCAAAAGCTTTAACATTACTTCTGCCAACCCTACCCCTTAATTGATATAATGCCGATAAACCAAATTTATCTGCCCTATGAATAAAAATAGTATTTGCTTCTGCTATATCTATTCCAGACTCAATTATTGTGGTTGATAACAGGAGGTGAAATTTTTTATTATAAAAATCACTCATTATTTGCTCTAATTCAACTGGACTCATTTGTCCATGAGCTATAACAATCTTAATTTCTGGTACTAATTCTTTTAATTTAGGCAATAATTCGTTTAAATCACTAATTCTTGGACAAACATAAAATATTTGCCCCCCTCGATAAAGCTCTCTCATAATGGCTTCACGAATTATAATAGAATCATAATTCATTATATAAGTTTTCACCACCTGACGGTCAATGGGAGGAGAAGCAATAATGCTCAAATCTTTAATCCCAGTAAGTGACATTTGTAAAGTTCTAGGAATTGGGGTTGCAGACAAAGTTAGAATATGTACTTGTTCCTGCAATTTCTTTAATTTTTCTTTTTGTAAAACACCAAAGCGCTGTTCTTCATCAATAATTAGTAATCCTAAATTTTTAAATTCTATATCTTTGGCAAATAAAGCATGTGTTCCTATAATAATATCAACCGTGCCATCCTTTAAGCCTTGCTTTACTAGCTTACTCTCTCCTGAGCTAACCAACCTAGATAATTGCTTTACCTGGATAGGAAATCCTGAAAAACGCTTAAAGAAACTATGGTAATGCTGCCTAGCTAAAAGAGTGGTAGGAACAACTATAGCTACCTGTTTCTTAACATTATTTTCTGCATTCGTAGCAATAAAGGCAGCGCGCATTGCCACTTCTGTTTTGCCAAACCCAACATCTCCACAAATCAATCTGTCCATAGGTCTTCCAGATGATAAATCCTGCTCTACATCTCTAATTGACCTAAGTTGATCATCCGTTTCTAAGTATTGGAACTTAGCACAAAATTCTTCATAAATACTTGATACAGCAACCAAGCTCTCACCTTCTCTACTTGCTCTAAGTGCTGCAGTCTTTACCAATTCAGCGGCAATCTCTTTTAGTTTTTCTTTTAACTTTGCTTTTCTAGATTGCCAAGAATGTCCACCTAATTTATCAAGACGAACATGATCTTCACTCGATCCATAACGAGATAATAGATCAAAATTTTCTACCGGCAGATATAATATATCATCATTATCATAAATGATTTTTAGGCAATCATGATTCATTCCGGCAGCTTTTATTGCTTCCAAACCAGAAAATAAACCAATTCCATGATTTTTATGAACTATATATTCACCAATTTGTAGATTATTAATCTCAGCCATTAGATGATCTAAATCTTTGCTACTGCTTTTTCTAGCTATTTTTTTACCCAAAAGGTCTTGCTCACTAATTATCGCAAAATCTTCATAGCTATAACCAGCTTCAAGGTTTAGGATAGTAACCCCAATTGTTTTGATTGATAAATTTTTATATTCAGAAAAGTTTTTTAAGTGGTACCAATGAATATTATAATTTTCTAATATAGACTTAATTCGTTGCAATGAGCCTTCACTATTGCATGCAATGATAATTTTCTTTTTGGCCTTATCTCTATATTCTTTTAATAAGTCAAAAGCTGAAACTTTTTTAGAGCGCGATATTAAATCAAAATTATCAATGCTTTTTAATTTTAAATCAACTCCATTAGCGCTATCTATATCAAAGCTATGGCATTTAATTTGTTGATAACGCTCTAATTTATTGATTATTGATTCTTGGTCTAACCATAATTTTTCAGGGCTTATAGGGTAATAAATTACTTCATCTTGAAATCTATTTAGCAATAATTCTTTTCTAATTTTATAATGTTCTTGGATGTTTTGGAGCTTAAGGTAAAACTCTTTCTCCCAGTTACTATCAAATAAAATTAAATCTGGAACAAAATAATCAAATATACTACTTAATTCTTTATAAAATAATGGTAGGTAATGCTCCATCCCTGGATATTTTCTTCCATTTTTAATAGCTTCATACATAGGATGTTCGGTAGCTGCACTACCAAAGCTATGCTGAAAATTATAACAAAAAGATTCTATAGTTTCTTGATTTAGAATAACCTCACTAGATGGTAATATTCTTATTTCTTCAATAACATTGCTGGATATTTGAGTCATTGGATCAAAAATTCTAATTTTTTCTAATTTATTTCCAAAAAAATCTAAACGCCAACCCTCGTTTTCTTTAGCAATAATATCTATTATGCTTCCTCTAACTGCAAAGTCACCAGGTTCACTAGCAACCTCAACTCTACGAAAACTTAAACTAATAAGGGATAATAAAAGCTCTTCTCTCTCAACTAAATCTCCTACCTTAATTATTTTTGCATGAGTTAAAAATAAATCTTTAGGAGGTAATAGCTGAATTAATGAATTAATTGTAGTTACAAGAATTAGATTTTTAGAGCCAAAGTTACTCAAGCTATTTAAAGAATTAATTCTTTCATTTAAATTACTAATATTAGGAGATATTTTTTCGTAATTAGAGCAATCCCAACTTGGTAAAGTTACTATATTTAATTCCGAATTAAAAAAATTAATTTGCTTAGTGATCAACTCAAGATCTGCATCACCATTACAAATAAATAATATTTTATTAGAATTTTTAGCAAGTTCATTCAAGACCAACCCATAGCTACTAGGAAGCACAGGAAATAGATCAAAATTACTTCTTGAATTAATTATTTTTTTTAACATTAGTGATTTTTATTATTAGAAAATTAAAAAAAGCCCCAGAAAAAATATCTCTGAGGCTTTTTTATATATTAAGAATCTAAATTGCGCTTACGCTCAAGTTTTCTTCTTCTTCTGTAAGATTCGTTTTCTTCTCTCATCTTACGTTCAGATGGCTTTTCAAAATGACGTTTGCTTTTTACAGCTTTAAAAACTCCTTCTTTTTGAAGTTCTCTTTTCATTTTTTTCATTCCATCTTCGATATTATTATTGTGAATGATAATTAGTACCAGTTTAATTCCCCCCTTTCGTAAAATAATAGGATTAGCTGTGTAATAAATAATTCCAAGCTAGAATATCACAAGATATTTATAAAGCAATTATAATTTTATAAACTTTAGATACTAATTCTAACTCTCAGTTATATTTAAAAATCCAAAGATAGGAGGCAGTTGAGCTGAATATATATTATAATCTGGATCTGGATCTAAATTTGAATTTTCATGAGACACTCCCGATCCTGCACCACCAAAATCATCGCCATCATCTCCTCCAAATCCAGGGAAATATAATGGATAATGGATATCACCTTGCCCAAGTGTAAAGAGAATATTATGAATAAAATCATCAAATAATTGTGTATCTATACTTGATATAAAATTAGAAATACTAGCAAAAACTCCCCAAACATAATTTAACGCATCATATAAATATCCTTCATCAACAGCTTGAGCACCACCTAATACATCAGATATTCTCACCGCTAATTCATTGTCAAATAAATTAATAATTTCTTGCTTTATATCAACTGCAAAATTTACGTCATTGCTTTCACATCTTGCTGAAATAAAGTCTCTCAGCCAATCTGGAATAAGAACAATATTCTCTAGATTTTCTAAACTTGCACCATAATCAAGTAATATATTTACAATATCTATATTACCAACATTAGCTGCAATAATAAGCAGAACTGTGACTGTTTCTGGAGATTCGTCTTCTTCAGAACTAGAGGATCTTTTAGAGCTAACCTCAGTATCATATTCACTATCGCTATCAGAATATTCATATCTTTTTAAAGAATAATTTCCATAATAATCAGAAATTAATTGATCATTAATTTTCGCAACTAAGTCAGGTCTGTTTCTTAATATTAACTGAACCATATTAAAATTTTCATCTTGAATATAAGAAATCAAACTACCAAAACCAAATGTCCATACACAAAAAATTTCATCTTCTTCAATTTCAATTTCTAAACCTCTTTCAATTTTTGACAAAGCTGACTCTAGCGCTTTATTAAAGACCTCAGTCTTTAAACTAGCAAATTGCTGGCCAGTATCTAAATGATCAATTTGTTGATATATAATATTGCTTTTAGCAATCTTTAACATCTCTTCAAAACTCAAAGGCTCTCCCTTTTGATGAGATATTTTAATATACTCAACTTCAAGAGCATATAATTGTTCTAATTGCTTTTGACGAACTAAAAGCTGTTTAAATATTTCTTCTTTTACAGCTTCAACATTCTCTCCATTAATTTCACTTGGGGTATTATCAAAAACTAAGCTACGCAACTCTTCATTTGAGCTTGTAACAATTTTATAAATTGATAAAGCAAATTCTTGGTATAATTTTTCATTTTTAATTATATCTTTATAACTTATAGCGCCAATTAAAGGATCTCTAATATCTAACTCTGGATAATAAAAATCTATAAATGCACTCAACTGACTAATATCTCTAGCTAAAAATGCACCCTCTTCCGTAAAATCAATCATACTTAAAGGGATAGAGGTGTAAAATTCTGGTTGTTGAGCGTCGATATATTTTTTATATATCTTATTAGTTAGAAGTGTTATTGCTCCCATATTCGCATATAATGCTTTATTTTCTAAATTAGTAAAAGCAAATGAAAAAGCTGCTCCAGGATCAATTTTAACATTTTTATAAACAACTTCCCCCGCCTCTAGATTATGCTCAACAACATATCCTAAATTTGCACTAACATCTATATTACCAACACAATCATAATCTCCAATAAATCTTGCCAATACTAAATCTTGTATAACTCCTTCAATATTATGATTAGAACCATCTACATTAATAACTAATTTATCTCCTTGAATTTTTGGAGCACTAGAAGAATCATAGGCATGATAATTGTTAATCCATTTAGAGGATAACTTAAGAGAGCCATCATTCATTTTTATAAATTTTACTTCTGCAACATTAGTATCTTTAGCAAAATATTGATAGAATCTAGCTCCTAAAAACTCCATTAAATAAACAGCTTCTGGTTTTTCAGTTCTTAAAAATTGTTTTTCTAAACTCTCTCTTCCTTTAATAAGGGATTTAACTAGATAAAGCTCTTTATTATTAGCATATAACATAACCTGATGTTGATAGTTATTATTTTCACCTCTATCGACAATTTTTATTAATTCTTCTTTTGTAACATCAATTAAAAACTCACTTGATTCCATAACAATTAATATATTTAAATTTTTATTGTAAAGCTTTATAACATAATTAATATAGCTTGCAAGAGGATTAAAATCATTGAAATTTACTAGCTACTTATTGATGATTTTACCCTTTTAATTTTAATAAAGACTTTGTATAGTCTTTAAAACATAGTGGTTTCCAATAATGAAAAAAAGCGACATAAATAAACTTATAGATAAAGAAAAAACTCAAATAATGGAGCAGTTTATCAAAAATTGTCCATTTGAGAGATGGAGCGAAAATAATTTAAAGATTTCAGCGGCAAACTGCGGATTTGAATCAGGATATAGTCTTATTCTTTTTCCTGAAGGAATAAAAGATTTTACGCAATATTTTATTAAATCAATGAATGAACATTTGATTGCAGAGTTTAGCAAAAGCAATGAGCATGTAAAAACTAATGATAAAATCATTTATTTAATTGAATTAAAATTACAGCAATATTCTAAAATAAAAGAAGCAATTCGCAATTTACTTCAATTTTATGTTCTGCCTAGCAATGTTTTATTAGCTCAAAAACATTTATGGCAAACTTGTGATGAGATTTGGTATTTGGTAGGAGATAAATCAACTGACTTTAATCATTATAGCAAAAGATTAATTTTAGCTAAAATATATAGTAGCGTTTTGCTATATTGGATTTCAGACGAATCTGAAGATTATAACAACACTAAGATTTTTTTAAGAGAACAAATTAATAACACTAAAAAAATTGGTAAATTTAAAAGTTCTATAAATAATTTTATTAAAATATTATCAGCAGATAATCACTAACTTAAATAATTTCCATCCTCCTCATTCATTCCTAAATTTTTATAACTTATAACCACCTCAGCTTCTTCTAAGATATATTCTTCTTCAGTATTTATTGGGTATGCATAAAAATTATCCAAGCTTGGATTAGCAGTTCTCTTATCAAATAAAACAGAAAAATCTACTACAGGAACGGCTACTTTTATTTCTTCAGAGCCTAATCCTTTAAAACATAAAGGAGCTGATAAACTATCAGAACCTCCTTCTTCTATATTTATACTTGGATTAAGAATAGGATCTCTTAAGGGGATATGATGAGACTCATCAAAAAAATCTCCAGTTGGCACATCATGTGGCATTTCTTTATAATAAGTTTGAAGTATCTTAGAATATATATATTTTCTAAAATAAAAACAGGCGCTTAAAATTCCTGTAATAGTAACTCCAACTGCTACCTCAACTGCAAACAATACTCCATCACTATAATTACTAGAGCTAGAAGTTGTATTATTTGAACTAGGTATGGATGTTAGAGAATTTTTAGAATAACCAATATAATTACTCATTATAAACCTTAAAATATTTAATAAAATTTGAATATTAACATCTCAAATACCTTGCTATCGACATCAAGTCAACTAATAGTTCCTTTAATTTTAAAGCATCAATATAATTTATACTTGCACCAAAGCATTACGCACATTAATATGAATATCAAAATTCAATTCAGTAGAAAAATTATGACCAAATATTATCCAGAAACACAAGCAAATTCAGATATAGTAAAAGAAGAAGAGAAAATTTTACAGTTTTGGAAAGATGAAAATGTCTTTCAAGCATCTATAGATTCTAGACCTAAAGAAAATAGTTTTATTTTTTATGACGGACCTCCCTTCGCTAATGGCTATCCGCATTATGGGCATTTGCTTACTGGCTTTGTAAAAGACAGTGTTGCTAGATATCAAACTATGTTAGGAAAACGTGTTGAAAGGCGTTTTGGCTGGGACTGTCATGGCCTTCCTGCAGAATTAGGCGCAGAAAAAGAATTAGGAATTTCTGGAAAAATTGAGATAGTAAAGTTTGGCATTGAAAAATTTAATGAACATTGCCGCTCATCAGTAATGCGTTATGCTCATGAATGGGAATCATATATTAATCGTCAGGCTCGCTGGGTGGATTTTAAAAATGACTATAAAACTATGGACATTAATTATATGGAGTCAGTTTTATGGGCATTTAAAGAACTTCACAATAAAGGTCTACTTTATCAAGCAATGAGAGTTATGCCTTATTCTTGGGCAGCGGAAACTCCTCTATCAAATTTTGAAACTCGCCTTGATAACTCTTATAGAGAAAGGGCTGATAAATCTGTTACCGTGGCCTTCACTTTAAATGAAATACCTAAAGCATTACCAAAGGGATTAAAATCTTATAAAATTTTAGCCTGGACAACCACTCCATGGACTCTTCCTTCTAATCTTGCATTAGCAGTTCATCCTGAAATGGATTATGCTTATGTAATTAAAAATAATGAATGCTATATTTTGGCAAGTTCTGCTGTAAATAAATATGCAGTTGAATTAGAAACTGAAATAGCTTCTGGAATTATTAAAGGAAAAGATCTTTTATATTCAAGTTACATTCCTTTATTACCTTATTTTATAGGGCATAAAAATAGTTTCCGTATTCTACCAGGAGAATTTATTACTGATGGCGATGGAACCGGAGTGGTTCATATGGCCCCAGGATTTGGTGAAGACGATCAAATAGTGTGCGAACAAAATGACATATCATTAGTTTGCCCTGTTGACTCTCAAGGAAAATTCACTCAAGAAGTTAGTGACTTTGCTGGAGTTCAAGTGTTTGATGCTAATGATGATATTATAAAAAAATTAAAAATATTAGGTTCTTGGGTTAAAACTGAGCAATATATTCATAATTATCCTCATTGCTGGCGCACAGACACACCATTAATATATAAGGCCGTTCCCTCATGGTATGTTAAAGTTACCAGCTTTAAAGACAGAATGGTTGAATTAAACCAAAAGATAAACTGGATACCTGGACATATAAAAGATGGTGTATTTGGCAAATGGCTTGAAAATGCACGTGATTGGTCTATTAGTAGAAATAGATTTTGGGGCACTCCCATACCTATCTGGCTTTCTGATAATCCTAAATATCCTAGAGTTGATGTTTATGGATCTATAGAAGAATTAGAGAAAGATTTTAAAGTTAAAGTAACTGATTTACATAAGCCTTTTATCGACACCCTAACAAGACCTAACCCTGACGATCCTACAGGGCAATCTAAAATGATACGAGTGGAAGATGTTTTTGATTGCTGGTTTGAAAGCGGATCCATGCCTTATGGACAAGCTCATTATCCTTTTGAAAATAAAGAAAATTTTCTTCAAAACTTCCCAGCTGATTTTATTGTTGAATATTCTGCACAAACCAGAGGATGGTTTTATACTTTAATGGTGTTATCAACCGCACTTTTTGATCAACCTCCATTTTTAAATTGTATTTGCCATGGGGTTATCTTAGATATTACTGGCCAAAAACTCTCAAAAAGACTTCAAAATTATGCAGATCCTAAGGAAATTTTTAATAGCTATGGCGCAGATAGCCTAAGGTTCTTAATGCACTCCTCTCCGGTACTAAAAGGATTAGAGCTATTAATTGATAAAGATGGCAGAATGGTAAAAGATGCCCTTCGTCTACATATTAAACCAATTTGGAACGCTTATAATTTTTTCACCTTATATGCAAATTCTGATCAAATAGAGGCTAAATTAGATTTTAATTCTAATAAATTACTAGATCGTTATATCATAGCTAAACTCAAAGCCGCCGTAGATAAAATAAAAAATGGCATGGATAGTTATGAAATTGCTTCTGCTTATGAAGCGGTAAATGATTTTTTTGAAATTCTAAATAATTGGTATATCCGCAGAAGCCGCCAAAGATTCTGGAAAGCAGAAAAAGATTTAGATAAACAGCAAGCATATGACACACTCTATAGCTGTTTAATTACCATAATCCAGGCAGCAGCTCCTTTAATTCCTCTTGTTTGCGAAAGCATCTATATGGGCTTAGCTCATAATAATGATTTTAAGTCTGAAAACAGCGTTCATTTATGCTTATTCCCTGATGTATCTAAACTTTCTAATGAAGAATTGCTATCTGCCCAAATGGATAAAGTTAGAGAAGTGTGCAGCAGCGCACTGGCAATTAGAAGTTCTGCTAATATCAGAACCAGACAACCTCTTTCTAACTTAACTGTTTATGGTAATGACTTAGAATTCTTAAAAAATTTCTCTGACTTAATTCACGATGAATTAAACATCAAATCATTGGAAATAAGCAACAACATTACTGAAAAAGCTAACTTCAAATTAAAAATAAACTTTCCTATTTTAGGTAAGCGTTTGCCTGGAAAAATTAAAGAAATTATCATAGCTAACAAACAAAACTTATGGCAATTAGTAGATAATAAAATTGTAATATCAGAAGAAGTTCTATTAGCTGAAGAAGCACAATTAATATTGGAAGCAAAAAACCCTTCTTCTGCGCAAGCATTAAACGATAATCAAGCATTATGTGTTTTAGATTTAACCATCACACAAGAATTAGAAGCAGAAGGTTTAGCAAGAGACTTAATTAGAGTTATTCAGCAAGCTAGAAAAGAATCAGAATTTAATGTTGCAGATAACATTAAATTGGATATAGAGCTATTAAATAATGATTCTAATATTTTACAACCATTTGTTGATTTTATTAAAGATCAAACTTTAACTAAAGAACTAAATTTTAGGTCTATAATTCGTGAGAATTTTACTCATGTAATTGAAGATGAAATTGAAGATCTAAAAATAAAATTAGGAATGTCAGTATTAAAGTAGATTAAATTATGGCCACATCTATTATAAAAGTTTATTTGTAATGCTTGCGGTCATAAAAAACTTATACTATATTTCAATTCTAAGTATAAATTAGGGAGCCTAACCATGGAGTTCACACCAGAAAAGATTAGAAAAGTTGCGCGTCTGGCTAAAATAAATCTCAATGATGAAGAAGTGACAATTTTCAATCAACAATTTGAAGCAATAACTGGAGTTATAACAAAACTTCAAAAAGTTAATACACAAGGTATCGCCCCTATACATAACCCTTCTTTCGCTCAAGTTTTGATGAGAGATGATGTTGTAACTGATGGCAACTATGCCGATAGCATACTTATCAACGCTCCTAAATCGGCATTTAACTGTTTTGTAGTACCAAAGGTAGTAGAATAATGAAAAAACTAAATAATCTTTCAATTTTAGAAGCTAAAGAAGGCTTAAAGAAAAAAGAATTTTCCGTTAAAGAACTTGTGCAAGATCACTTAAATGCGATGGAAGAAAAAAGAAATCTTAATATGTATGTTTTAGAAACTCCTGAAATTGCATTAGCAAATGCAGAAATTTCTCAAAAGAAAATAGACAAAAATGAAGCTGGCTTATTAGAAGGAATTCCTATTGGTGTAAAAGATTTATATTGCACTAAAGATGTAAGAACTACAGCCTGTTCAAATATATTAAAAGATTTTGTTCCTAAGTATGAATCCACAGTTAGCGCCAATGTTTTTAAACAAGGAGCTATAATGTTAGGTAAAACTAACATGGATGAATTTGCTATGGGATCTTCTAACACCACTAGTTGTTTTGGTAATGTTATAAATCCTTGGAAAAATGGTGACGAAGATCTAACCCCTGGAGGTTCTTCTGGCGGTTCAGCCGCTGTGGTTGCTAGTGATTGCGCAATGATGTCTTTGGGAAGCGACACAGGTGGATCGGTGCGTCAACCAGCTGCATTTTGCGGTATTGTAGGAATAAAACCAACTTATGGAAGATGCTCTCGTTATGGTATGGTAGCTTTTTCTAGCTCCCTTGATCAAGCTGGAGTTTTTGCTAGAAATGTTGATGATGCTACAATTTCACTTCAATCTATGATGGGGTTTGATCCTAAAGATTCAACATCAGTTAATTTACCAGTACCTAATTTACATCAAGAATTACTACAATCTAACGGAATTAAGGGAATAAAAATTGGTATACCCAAAGAATATTTTATTGATGGAACAGATCCTGAAATAATAAAAATATGGGAAGATGCTAAAAAACAACTAAAGGATGCAGGCGCTGAAATTATTGATATTAGTTTGCCTCATACTGAATATGGACTAGCGGCTTATTATATTATTGCTCCTGCAGAAGCATCATCAAACTTATCTCGCTATGATGGCGTAAGATACGGCTTTAGAACAGAAAACCCATCTAACTTAGAAGAGTTATATGAAAAAACTAGAGCTCAAGGATTTGGCGCTGAAGTTAAGCGTCGTATAATGATTGGAACTTATGTATTATCTTTAGATGAATATGAAACCACTTACTTACAATCACAAAAAGTTAGACATTTAATTATCAATGATTTTAAAGATGCTTATAATAAAGTTGATGCTATTTTAGTGCCATCAACCACTGGAGAAGCCTTTGCATTGAATAAAAAGATGACCCCTTTTGAAATGTATATGAACGATATTTTTACAATTCCAGCAAGCTTAGCCGGACTGCCATGCCTTTCTTTACCTGCAGCTTTATCTAAAAATGGCTTACCTTTAGGATTACAATTGATTGGAAATTATTTTGATGAATTGACTATTCTTAAAATTGCTAAGGTATTAGAATCGCAAGTTAAGTTTAACTTTAAGCCAAAGGGAATGTAATTATGTATATTATTAGTGGAAATTCAGGCGAATGGGAAGTGGTAATAGGCTTAGAGATTCATGCTCAAGTTACCTCAAAGGCAAAGCTTTTTTCTGGCAGCTCAACGGAATTTGGAGCTGAACCAAATTCACAGGTATCTTTTATTGATGCTGCAATGCCAGGAATGTTGCCAGTATTAAATAAATTTTGTGTTGAACAAGCAGTAAAAACAGGGTTAGGCTTAAATGCAAAAATTAATTTAGTATCAGCTTTTGATCGTAAAAACTACTTTTACCCAGATTTGCCACAAGGATATCAAATTTCTCAATTTTATCATCCTATTGTTGGAGCTGGAAAGTTAAGCATAAAAGTTGATAATCAAGAAACAATAGTGAATATTGAACGCATTCACCTAGAACAAGACGCTGGAAAAAGCATCCATGATCAAAGCCCCGATTCTTCTTACATCGATTTAAATCGCTGTGGAATTGCTTTAATGGAAATTGTTTCTGCTCCAGATCTTCGTTCACCAAAACAAGCAGCTGAATATGTTAAAAAAATACGCAGCATTGTGCGCTATCTTGGAACTTGCGATGGCGACATGGAGAAAGGCTCCATGCGCTGCGACGCAAATGTTTCAGTACGTAGAGTTGGCGATACAAGTCTAAATACTCGTTGTGAAATTAAAAATCTTAACTCGATGCGCTTTATTATGAAAGCCATTGAATATGAAGCAGAAAGGCAAGTTGAATTATATGAATCTGGTGGCAAGGTGGACCAAGAAACTAGGCTTTTTGACACTGAAACTGGTAAAACTAGAACTATGCGTAGCAAGGAAGATGCACTAGATTATCGTTACTTCCCTGACCCAGATTTAATGCCAATAACTTTAACCGAAGAATTTATTGAAGATATCAGACAAAATCTTCCAGAGCTTCCAGAAGCTAAACAACAAAGATATATAAAAGATTTGAACTTAACTGCTTATGATGCCGATATTTTAACTGTCGAGAAAGAAACAGCATTATATTTTGAAGAAGTCATTAAAAATGCAGAGCCTAAAATGGCGGCTAATTGGATAGTTGCTGAATTATATGGTCGCCTCAATAAAGCTGGCATTGAGTTAAATCAATCTAAAGTTACAGCTCCTAAATTAGCAGGGCTGCTAAATCTCATTAGCACAAATGTTATTTCAGGAAAAATTGCTAAAGATGTTTTTGATATTATGTTTGAAACTGGAAGGGATGCAGCCGCAATAGTGGAAGAAGAAGGGTTACAACAAGTTACTAATACCGGAGAAATTGAAGCAATCATCGATAAAGTAATCGCTGAAAACCCAGATAAAGTTGCTGAATATAAATCTGGAAAAGATAGACTATTTGCATTCTTTGTTGGTCAGGTGATGAAACTTTCACAAGGCAAGGCAAATCCAGCCATGGTGAATGAACTGCTAAAAAATAAGTTATAAAGTTTCAATTCATAGGAGGTTTATCTATATATTTAAACCTCCTTGTATAAATTCATCTACTTATGAACAGGCATAAATAACCATTAATCTTGCAAGTTAAATGCCATTCCTCCATCTCGCGATAATCCTTAATCACTCCAGCTGTTATGAAAACCTGAAGTTTTATCATCATAACCAAAATCAATTAAACTATCTTTAATTATAAGATAGCATTCAAGAAAATTAATCGCATGTTGATAATCAACTACATAACATATATATAGGGGGATAAGTGAACATTCATTAATTTCATTGATATCAATAAAACCATAAAATAATTCTAACTTTTGAACATCGTTACAAATAAAACATTGTGGCTTTATATGTAAGTCTTCTTTACCTAAAAATTGCTCTGCAGCGTCTTTAAATGGTGCATATGAAAAATAATCAGCCACAATAGTGGCGTCTAAAGTCGAAAACTCAGAGCTCATATTATATTTTTCAATAACTTTAAATAAATTTGATATATCTTCATTTAAGAACTTCAAAAATTTATGTTGCGGCTTAAATCCAAAATAATAATTTTCATGGCTTGTTAGTGATTGATATCCACGTTGCACTACAATCTCTGTAGAATTTCCAGTATTGTAGTTAAGGTCGGGAAGAAATCCACCATATTTTTCAGCAATAATATATCTTCCAATATCATAAGCAGCACCCATACCATTTTTTTCATTAATAAGTCTTGTTACGGTCTCTTTTAAGTAAAAACGATCATCGACAAAATGCTCAGCTTGCCATTTCATAACTTCAATTGGATATTCCATTTCAGAAATACGCTCTAAGCTTGGAGCAATGCAATCTTGGCAATTTACCCAAAATTTTACTTTCCAGGGCTCTGATGAGTTTAAATTATAATTATTTAGTTTATTTATTTCTAAATTTAAATTAGATAAAAATGCTTCTGGTATTTGTTTAGGGTTACTTTCATTTGTAAACCATACATAATGCATTATTCGAGGAATAACAGGTTTTATCGTATTATGCGTTTCTGAAGTAAATTTTGGCAAGTTCATATACGCATAATATATGTCATTATCATAATATTGTTTATTATCATCATAATGCCGCAATGAGCGTTCTTGTAAAATAGCATCGATTATTAATTGTTTACTATCACTCATACACATCTTTATAAAATATTATTTATTTAATAAATGCATACTACTTTACACCACTTGCGTCAATTATTAACTAAATAATTAAACAATTTTTAATTTAAGAATAAAGTAATGCTTCGATGCCTATTATTCTAAGATCCACACCATAATCTTGTTCATCCACTTCTTTACTATCACTAACAAGAGATACATAATTAACTTCTACTAAAGAAGAATCCTCTTCATCAGATTCATTTTCAAAGCTACACGAGGAAAGATATGCCTCTTCTATTTCATCTTCTGATAAATAAACAGCTTCTTCTGGTAAAATTCCTAATCTTAACGCATCTATCTGAATATTACTTAAAAACTCTAATGCCAATGGATAATTAGTACCTAACATCAAAGCTTGAACTTGATAGAGCGAAGTGAATTTAGATGCCTGATCTTCAGTTACTAAGTCAGTATTATAAGCTGCTTTCTGGATTGAATCTTCTGGGTTATATTTTGTCATAAACTATTTTCATTTTAATTATTTAAATTTTAAGCGCATCATAAGATGTAAGCTCTTAATAATAAAACTTGATAATTCATTCTAATTTAATAGAATGAGGTATCAAAATAATAATATCAATAAAATGAGCTTATGCTAGATAAAAAACAAGATATTCTTAATGAAATTTTAAATTGTACTTCACTAAAAAACCTTGATGAACTTAGAGTTCATTATCTAGGAAAAAATGGGTTACTTAGCGCAGAGATGAAAAATATAGCTAGCTTTAGCTTAGAAGAAAAGAAAACTTTAGGCGCAGAATTAAATGCTCTAAAAAATGAATTATCTGCTTCTATAGAAACTCATAAGATAACTCTTGAACTCCAAGCTATTAATAAAAAACTTGAATCAGAAAAAATTGATATCACCCAGCCTATACGTCCTTATAAAATAGGAAAAATTCATCCAATAACTCAAGCTACTCAAGAAATTATAAATATTTTCACATCCTTAGGATTTAGTTTAGCTCAAGGCCCAGAAATTGAAGATGATTATCATAATTTCACTGCTTTAAATATTCCACAAAACCACCCTGCCCGTCAAATGCAGGATACTTTTTATCTAAATACTGAAGAAACTACAGTTCTTAGAACCCACACTTCAAGTGTGCAAATTCGTAAAATGATGGCAGACAAACCACCTTTTAGGCTAATTGCTCCAGGCAGAGTATATCGCTCTGAAAGCGATCAAACTCACACTCCAATGTTCCATCAAGTTGAAGGATTATACATAGATAAAAACATCAATATGGGGCATTTAAAATATTGTTTGCAGAAATTCTTAGAAATGTTTTTTGAAACCACTAATGTGGTAATTAGATTGCGCCCATCATATTTTCCTTTCACTGAGCCTTCAGCAGAAGTTGACATAGGTTACAGACAAGAAAATGGAGAAATTAAAATTGGATCTGATGATAAATGGCTTGAAATTCTTGGTTGCGGAATGGTTCATCGTAAAGTTATTGAAAATGTTGGATTAGATCCAGAAGAATATCAAGGCTTTGCTTTTGGAGTGGGTATAGATAGAATAGCAATGCTAAAATACGGTATTACTGATCTTAGGAAATTTTTTGAATCAGATGTTCGCTGGATAAATAACTATGGCTTTTCACTATTTGATTCACCAAGTATAGTTGGTGGATTATCTAAATAATTTATTGCGAAATCAGATTAATCAAGATATTGTAGAATTTAAATACCCACTACTAATTATACTCTAGTTTTTTAAAGGATAAATTCATGTTTAAAAAAATTCTATTTTCACTTCTTTTTATTTCATTATCTCAATATTCATTAGCAGACGAGCCTGCTAAAAAAGCTGAAGATAAAATTGTTGCTAAAGTAAATGGCAATCCTATATATGAATCTGAAATTCGTAATAAAATAAAAAGCTTTTTAGAGTTTAATGGATTATCTAATAACCCTAAGTTTGATTTTGATAATTTAAATACTGAGATGAAAAATGATATTATTAAAAATATTATTCTTGGAGACTTAGTGTTAAAAGAAGCAAAAGCAAATAAAGTTGAAGATGACAGTGACTTTAAAGGAGCTTTAGAATTTACAAAAAGTCAATTAACTCAAAAATTTTATTTAGAAAAAGTTATTAAAGAAAATGTTACGGAAGCAAAACTTCAAGAAGAATATAAAAAATTATCTTCTGAAATGTCAACTAAGGATGAGTATAAAGTTGCTCAAATTCTTGTAAGCTCTGAAGAAGAAGCTAAAACAATAAAAAGCAAGCTTGATAAGGGTGAAGACTTTATGAAATTAGCTAAAGAAGTTTCTCAAGATCCAAGTAAAGATGCTGGAATAGAGCTTGATTACTTCACCACAGGGCAAATGGTTCCTGCATTTGAAAGCGCAACAGAAAAATTAAAAATTGGTGAGATTTCGGCTCCAATTAAAACTGACTTTGGCTATCATATTATAAAACTTATTGATAAACGCAAAATGAAAGTGCCATCTTTTGAAGAAGTAAAAGAAAAAATTTATGAAGATATCTCTACCAATTTTGTTCAAGAATATATCAAAAATCTTCAAGAAAAAAATAAAGTTGAATTATTATAATTATTAAAAGGATTATTTAAGTGTCTCTTCAAGATATTATACTTTTTAAAAATGATTTACCGGATGATTTAATTATAGACGGTGATCTAGCTATAGATACTGAAGCCATGGGATTAAATAATAAGCGAGATCGCTTATGTTTAATTCAAATTTCTAATAATCAAGGTAAAATTTATTTAGTTCAATTTGAAAAAGGGGTGCATAGCGCCCCTAACCTAAAAAAATTACTAACCAATCCAAATACTCAAAAAATTCTTCATTTTGCAAGATTTGATATGGCTATCTTATATGAATATTTAGGCATAATGATTGAAAATGTTTTTTGCACTAAAATAGCATCCAGGCTTGTTAGAACCTATACAGACTCTCATGGATTAAAAGACTTATGTAGAGAATTATTAAGTGTTCAACTATCTAAGCAGCAACAAAGCTCAGATTGGGGAGCGGCAAACTTAACCAAAGAACAGCAACTCTACGCTGCTAGTGATGTTATTTATCTACATGCCATTAGAGATCGTCTAGAATCTTTGTTAATCAGAGAAGAAAGAAAAGATTTAGCACAAGAATGTTTTAAGTTTTTATCTAATAGAATATTATTAGATTTATCTGGCTGGAATGAAGTTGATATTTTTGCTCATTAATTAGGATATCTATATGAATACAACATTATTTTCTGATCAAGATTTAAAAACCATTAACATAGCAAAAAATGTTATTCAATCAGCTATTAATGGACTAACCGAGCTTTCGCAAAATTTAGATAATAATTTTACTCTATTAATTGAAGAAATATTAAAGCATAAAGGCCGCATTATTGTAAGTGGCATGGGGAAAAGTGGGCATATTGCAAAAAAAATAGCTGCCACTCTTTCTTCAACTGGAACCACAGCTTTTTATATTCATCCAGGAGAAGCTAGCCATGGTGACTTAGGCATGATTCAATCTGATGATATGGTATTATTACTATCAAATTCTGGAGAAACTGCAGAACTTAAAGACATTATAAGTTATTGTAAACGTTTTCATATATTTTTAGTGGCCATGGTTAGAAAAGAAAATTCTACCTTAGGAAATGCTGCTGATATATGTTTATGCTTGCCAGCAACCCCAGAAGCATTAGAATTTGATGCCCCAACCACCTCAACCACAATGATGCTTGCTTTGGGTGACGCTATAGCCTTAACTTTACTTGATAAAAAAGGTTTTAGTCGTAAAGATTTTCAGCTATATCATCCAGGAGGACGCCTTGGAGCTTCATTTTTTAGAGTTAAAGATATTATGCATGTTGATTATTCGTTACCGATTGTGCATACGGACGATAATGTAAAAACTGCGGTTGAAGTTATTACGCAAAAGAAATTTGGTTGCACTGCAATTTTGGATAATAATCAAAAATTATCTGGTATTTTTACAGATGGAGAATTAAGAAGAAATATAGCAACTCCTAACCTATTAGATAAAAAAATCTCAGAAGTGATGAAAATCAATCCCATCACCATTCATCCTAATAGCCTTGTGGTAGAAGCTCTTGATTTAATGAATAGAAAACTTATAACCACTCTTTTTGTTGTAGATGATAATTTATATCTAAAAGGATTGATTCATATGCATGATTGCTTAAAAATAGGCGCCACTCCTGAGATAAAATAAACAATGCCTAAAAAAATAAAACGCAGATTAGTTATTACTCAAATAATCAAATATTTATTAGTTTTTCTAGCCTTAATTACTTCTATTTTAACTGGCTATTATATTATAGTTAATCAAGATAGTAAAATAAGGCATGAATCTTTCTCTGGTGATAACTCCGATCAAATTTCTGAAATAACTTTTCAAGTAAATAACCCAAACCTTGTTGGAGTTAATATGGAAAATGGCCCATATTATATTAACGCCTATAGTATGGAAGAAGTTTCTGGCATTGTATCTTTTATAAATCCTATTGTTAAAATTATGCTAAAACACGCAGATTGGTTTAATGTAATCTCTAATAGCGCAACCTTAGAAATTAAAAGCAGCAATTTACAATTTTTTGGTAATGTTAAAGCAAATTATAATGATTTATATTACTTTCAAGGAGAACAAGCAGAAGTTATTAAAAATGATGCAATTGTAAAATCAAATCAGCTATCTAAGTTATTTTTTGAAGAAAATAACCTTGAATCACAAAATGGATTTTTATTAAACCATAATACTGAAACTGTTTCTTTTTATGGAAGAATTAATGCAAATATTAAACAAAAAGATGAGCAATTTATTACTAATATAAAATCTGATAATTTAGATATTTCTTGGTCTAAAAAAAGTGGAGATTTTTTAGGTAATGTAATCCTATTAAGAAATGGTACAAAAGTAGAAGCAGACAAAATGATAGCTATAGCTAATAATAAAACTAATAAATTAGATAAAATTTATGCTTACGGAAATGTAAAAATTATTGATAAGGATCATTTATCTACTAGTGAATATGGAGAATATGATGCATCCACCTCTATACTCACCCTTAAAAATAATGTAAAATTATATAAAGACAAAAATATCTTAACTGGTGAATTGCTGCATTACAACTTTCTAACTAAAAAGGCAGATTTAATAGGAACTTCAAATAAATCTGGTAATAATAGAGTTAGAGCAATTATTATTCCTAAATAATATTATTATCGAGGAGTAACTTAGAGTAAAATAACATATACATAATAATTTAATTCTTCAAATAAATTCTTCTTGTAATATATTTGATAAAATGTCATGCTCTTAATATTAATTAATATTTTGATAAAATACTTCATACTTATCTTAAATATTAAATTAGTTAAAAAGATATTTTATTAACATAAATAAGTTATATAAAAAATGGAAACAAATACAACTCCCCATAATGATAATAATTTAATGCACTCATATTCTTCAATAATAGAAACTACAAATAATAATATTCCTCCTAAAACGCTATTTGATTATCTATCTTTTTTTACAAAAAAGACTGATACAAACATGTCATCATATATCTATCTTGATTCATGCAATTACTACGATAAATTAATTAGAAATAGCAAAGATTACTATCTTTGCAATGATCATATTGAGCTTATTAAAAACTCTAAAGATAGTTTTACAAAACATTTAAATGATATAACTGATATCATAGAAATTGGACCAGGGTCTGATTATGTTATTAGAAATAAAACAATGGTTATTCTAGATTACGCTAGAAATGCTAAAAATTATCTTGCCATTGATAATTGCAAACAATATCTTGATGAAACTTGTGATTTTTTAAAAACTAATACTTCCAATATAAATATATCTAGCTTAGAAGCTGATTTAATGCAGGAAGATAAATTACAGGTTCCTTTAGCTGAAAATAGTAAAAAATGTTTGCTTTTTCTTGGGGGCACTTTAGCTAATTTTCATAAAGAGCAGCAAAATCACTGCTTAAAACAAATATATAATATGCTTAACCCTGGAGATCTTTTTATTATCACCGCAGATACTAACCAAAATGAAGAGTCTCTTATTAGAGCATACCATAATCAAGATGCACAAAATTTATTTATGGGAGTGGTAAATTACTTTGCAACCATCAATGATAGTTTTAGAGAATGCGCTTCAGCTCTAAAAATAGAATGTAAATGGAATAAACTTGAACAATATGTAGATATCTTTTTTGTTGCGCAAGAAAAATTTTCCTTTAAGTTTTCTAATAATAAAGATATTATTATTGAGAAAGCTCAAGAATTAAGAGGAATAAGGGCTTATAAACAAACTCAACAAGAAAATATAAGTATTTTAAATAAAAACGGCTTTAAAGTTATAGATATTTTAAATAATTCTAACAAAACGAAAGAATTTATTTGTAGACGAGTTTAAATGAAATTAATAGACAATATAACAAAGCTCATAACGGATAGAGTGAATAAATATGGGGCTCAGTATAACACCTTAGCTATATTTGGTCTTATCAATTATCCATTGGCTTACTTATATGAATATTACACTAATGGATATAAAGAAGGATTATATCTCAGAATTTTTGCCACATTATTATGTTTAATTTTGCTACTGCATGATAAATGGCCAACTAATTTAAAAAAATTCTTACCTCTATATTGGTATATAACAATTACCTTTATCCTTCCAATATTGCTAACTTTTATGCTTCTAATAGAAAATTTTTCTTTAGCTTGGTTAATGAACTTTAACATTGGCATAATGATTACCATCTTACTCCTAGACTCTTTATCTTTTTTATTAATTACAGGAATAGGTATAATAATAGGTTTATTATCTTTTTATTTTTTAGAAGGATATTTTCCACCATTGCCTAGCGAAGATAATGAAGCCCTATTCATCTACATGTTTATATGTATAGTAGTGTTGGGCACCATCTTTACTCGAAATAAAGAAGTTTTTAATCACTATATCCAAAAAACTAAAGATGATTTAAATGAATCTTTAGAAATTAAAGTTCGTAATCGTACGAAAGAATTAGAAAAGGCACTTTCTGCTAAAAGCGAATTCTTAAATAATATGAGCCACGAAATAAGAACACCAGTATCTGGATTTATGGCCATCTCAGAAGGCCTAGAAGAACATTGGAATGTTTTGGATGAAAAAAAGAAGATAAAATATGTTAAAGACATATCTTCAAGCGCACAAAGGCTTGGCTCGCTAATTGGAAACTTACTGGATCTATCAGATTTTATTGCAAATAAAAACTATGTAAATATCACTAGATTTAACCTAACTAATTTAATAAATACTATTATTAATAGCCCCAAATATTTGCAATATAGCAAAAAAAATGTATCAATTCATTTCATTCCATCTCATAAAGAAGCATATGTTTATGCCGATAAAGAATGGATCTCTCAAGCTTTAGACCATTTATTCTCTAATGCCTTAAAATTTACTCCAGAAAATGGAAATATAACCATATCACTTGATCAAAATAAAAAATTCTGGGAATTTACTATTTCAGATGATGGAATTGGTATTCCTAAAAATGAAATAACTGAAATTTTCAATCCTTTTACTTTAAGCACCAGAACCAAAACTAAAGCTGGAGGCAGAGGATTGGGACTTGCTATTTGCAGTAAAATATTTGAAGCTCATGCTGGAAAAATTTGGGCAGACAATAACAAAGATAAAGGCGCAAGTTTTTATTTTACTTTACCTATAAATCCAACTAATGCTAACTAGTTAGCAACTTATACCAAATATCAAATTAAATAAATAAAATGAATAAGATGCTATGTTTACATTTTATTTAAATACTATAGCACTAGTTATTTGAATTAGTTGATAATAAATTTATATCTTAAACTTAGTAAATATTAACCTTCATCTTTATAAATTGTTGTTTTTTTTAAAAGTTTTAATTATAATATTAAAGTGAAAACGATATTTTGAGAGGTAAAATGAAACTTGATGATTTTCTAAAAGATTGGGATAAAGAATATAATAAACAAGTTCTTGCTATTCCTTTATTTAATTCTGAATTAACTTCTCAGTGGAACTCAAAGCAAAAAACTATGTTTGCTCACGTTTTTTACCATGCAAGAGGTCATTTTCATGATTTTCTATGGTATGTTGGAAGTCATGCAGATGATAAAGAAACTAAAGATATAGTCTTAAAAAATATCTCTGAAGAATTTAATGGCTCTGCTAAATCTCATGAACAGCTTTATATAGATTTTGCTTCAAGTATTGGCGCCGACACTAGAAATTCACTTATAGATGACTCATATTATATGCCCTTTGCAAAAGAATTTAATTATAATCATATGAAATGGCTTCATGAACATTCTAATGATCATAGATTCTCTGCTCTATCAGCTTATGAAAAATTAGATAATATAGATTATAATAATCTTCTTAATTTAGTTAAATCTATAAATGTTGAGCGCAAAGGACAAATCTTTTTTAAAATTCACTCCATAGTGGAGCATTTTGCACCTACATATAGTAAATTAAATACTATATGGGAAACTTCAGAAGACACTGTTAAAGATTCTTTTAACTTTATAGGTGATAATCAACTTAAAATGTGGAATAATTTATCTGAAACAATATTTAATATGCAAAAAAATGAATTTAATAGACCGGTTGCATAAAAAATTTAGCATTCAAAATCTTTTTGGAATTACAATGTTCATCAATTACATTGTATATTTCTTTATCTTTGATTATAACTCAAATAACCTCTTAATTACCCTAATATTAAGGGGAATTGCAACAATTCTTTGTTTTATTTTAATTTTTCTTCAATACGATAAAAATTCTCTATATAAAAGAATCTATTGGTATTTTACTTTAACTTTCTGTTTACCCTTTTTTTTTACTTTCAAAACATTATCTAATAATCTATCAGATATATGGCTAATGAACTCAGTGTCTGCAACTTTCTTTATGATAATTCTATTAGATTTAAAACAATTTATTAGACTATTTTCTATAGGAGTTACTTTAGGATTAACCTTACATCATTACATACTCCATAACGCTATAACTTATGTACCTAAAGAAATTTTTTTAAAAGATATTATTGCTACTTATATAGCAGTAATAGTTATTGGAAGTTTATTTGCTCCGAACAAAGAGTCTATTGAGAATGAGAGAGAAAGAAATACAAATAAAATTAAAAAACTCAATAATTCTTTAGAAATTAAAGTTAAAAATCGTACAAAAGAGTTAGAAAAAGCACTTTCTGCTAAAGGTGAATTCTTAAATAATATAAGTCACGAAATAAGAACTCCAGTATCTGGGTTTATGGCCATTTCAGAAGGCCTAGAAGAACATTGGAATGTTTTGGATGAACAAAAGAAGCTAAAATATGTTCAAGATATAGCTTCAAGCGCACAAAGGCTTGGCTCACTAATTGGAAACTTGCTGGATCTATCAGATTTTATCGCAAATAAAAATTATATAAATATCACTAAATTCAATTTAAGTAATTTAATAAATAATGTTGTTAACAACTCCAAATATTTGCAATATAACAAAAATAATCTATCGATTAATTTTGTTTTATCCCATAAAGAAGCGTATGTTAATGCAGATAAGAAATGGATATCTCAGGCGTTAGATAATTTATTATCTAACGCTTTAAAATTCACTCCTGACAATGGACATATAACTATATCACTTGATAAAGATAAAAAATTCTGGCAATTCACTATTTCAGATGATGGCATTGGCATTCCTCAAAATGAAATCACTTCTATTTTTGATCCTTTTACCTTAAGCAGCAGAACCAAAACCAAAGCTGGAGGCAGAGGATTGGGGCTTGCTATCTGCAGCAAAATATTTGAAGCTCATGATGGAAAAATTTGGGCAGAAAATAATAAAGATAAAGGCGCAAGTTTTCATTTTACTTTACCTATCAACACAGCTAATGTTAACTAATGAACAACTTAAGTCTCCAATTTAATTTTAGTTTTGAAGATTTGCATAGCACTGCAAAGTTAAAGGAATTAGATTTATATTTTCTTAACTATATAAAATCCTTAGATATTGAATTATATAACCAATTAATTTTAGAAAGAAAAACTTTTAAAAGTTGGTCAAAGCATCACTCACAAATAGCAATAGCATTAGCTTATTATTTAGAATTATTTATTGCTGACTTCTTTAAAATTTCATCTGAACTTGAATTAGAAAAAGAAAAATACCCATCTTTAGCTCAAATTTATGAATGTAAACGCCTATTTGTTCAAAGGCATGCTTTGAAAAGCAATAAATTGCCAATAAATACTATAGAACAATTATCCGAATATATTTCTCTAGACCTTAAAAATTATAGTTTAGAATATTTTGAACAAATTTTCTCTGAGTTTGTTTTAAAATGGCTAAAGGAAAAAGATCAAACTAAGCTTGATATAGCAACTGAATATGCATTATGGGCAGTAATTACTGATGAAGGAATAATTAAACATAAGAATGGAATATTATTTAAAATTCCTCAAAAAATCGATCATAGTAAACTCTTAAATCTTGAAGAAAAAATAATTGATAACTTAAAAAGTTATAATGTTCCAAAAGATAAATTACATCAACGCAATGGCTTTAAATTAACCGACAAGGGCTGTAATTTAAATTTTGCTATTGATCAAAGTAATTACTGCATTCATTGCCACAATCAAGAAAAAGATTCTTGCTCAAAAGGAACTAAGGAAGAATCAAATGGCTGCCCCTTAGATGAAAAAATATCAGAGATGAACCATTTAAAAAGCAAAGCAAATGTAATAGGTTCATTAGCAATGGCAATTATTGATAACCCTATGCTTGCGGCAACAGGCCATAGAATTTGTAATGATTGCATGAAGGCTTGCATCTATCAGAAACAACAGCCTGTGGATATTCCTCAAATTGAAACTAGAGTTCTTAAAGACGTGCTAGATTTACCTTGGGGATTTGAAATATATAGCTTATTAACTAGGTGGAACCCCTTGTCTTTTGCTAGCCCCTATCCTAGGGATGATACTGGAGCCAAAACTTTGGTTGTTGGCATGGGTCCTGCCGGGTTCACTTTAGCTCATTATCTATTAAATGAAGGGCATATTGTTGTTGGCATTGATGGACTTAAGATAGAACCTTTAGATAATAATCTGCTATCACCTATAAAAAACATCAACCAAATTTTTCAAGAATTAGATGAAAGAGTTATTGGAGGATTTGGTGGTGTTATGGAATATGGCATAACTAACCGTTGGAATAAAAACTTTTTACTATTAATTAGGCTGCTTCTTGAGCGCCGTTCTAATTTTAAACTATATGGCGGAGTAAGGCTTGGTAGCAACATAACCCCTAAACAAGCTTTTAATTTAGGATTTCAACATATTGCTTTAGCTTTAGGGGCCGGAAGCCCTAAATTATTATCTACTAAAGATACTATGGCACGGGGAGTTAAAACAGCATCCGACTTTTTAATGTCATTGCAATTAGGCAAAGCATATAAAAATGATTCTTTAACTAATCTTCAAATTCGTATGCCAATAGTAGTAATTGGAGGTGGATTAACCGCATTAGATACTGCAACTGAAGCCCTTGCCTACTATCCTCAGCTAGTAAATAAATTTGCTAAAAATTATGATTCATCATTAAATTTATTAGACGAAGATAAAATTATTGCAGAGGAATTTTTAGATCATAATAAATTATTTAAATCTTCTTCCCTTCCACTTTCTGTAATGCAATCCCTTGGAGGAGTGAAAATTCTTTACCGAAATAAAATCACTAAAGCTCCAAGCTATAGATTAAATCATGAAGAGTTAAATTTAGGATTACAAGAAGGTGTTGAATTTGTTGAAGAAACTGTGCCTACTAAAATTATTTTAGATGGATATGGACATGTATGCGCTATAGAATGTATTCAAACTATAGATAATATAGAAACAAAACTTACTATACCTGCTAAAACTATTTTAATTGCAGCTGGAACCACTCCTAACACTATATTATCAAAAGAATTTCCAGAAGTTCTTGGCCTTGAAGGAAAATATTTTAAGCAAGTAGCCGGTAAATTTATTACTTATAAAGATAATAATAAATCAATAAGCTTCCTAGGAGACCTTCATCCTGATTATGCTGGCAATGTGGTGAAAGCTATGGCTAGCGCCAAACATAGCTACCTAGAAATATCTAAGCTTCTTTTACAAGAAACTGAAGTTGATGTTCAAGCATTTTTTAGAATTTTAGACGAGCAATTAATTTCAGTTTTAGAAGAAATTAACAGGCTAACTTCTAACATTGTTGAGCTAGTAATAAAATCTCCTATGGCAGCGGCCAACTTTAAGCCTGGTCAATTTTTTAAATTACAAAATTATTATAGCTCAAAATTGCCTCTAATAGAGCCTATTGCGCTTACTGGAGCAAAAGTTGATCAAGATAAAGGAACAATTTCAACTATTATTTTAGAGATGGGAAAATCTTCTCATCTATGCCATCAATTAGAATTAAATAAATCTTTAGTTTTTATGGGGCCAACAGGAACAGCAACTGATATCACCCCCAATAAAAAAATTATGCTTATTGGCGGCGGACTTGGAAATGCAGTATTATTTTCTATAGGCCAAGCTCTGCGTAGCGCAAATTCTGAAGTGATTTATTTTGCTGGTTATCGTAAATTACAAGATCGTTACAAAATAGAAGAAATAGAGGCAGCCGCAGATCAAATAATTTGGTCTTGTGATGAAGGAGTTTTAGAATCTACTAGAGATCAAGATGAAAGCTTTCATGGCAATATTATTCAATCTATTTTAAATTTCTCTCAAAAATATCCTAATAAATTGAAAATAATTGATCAAATTATTGTAATTGGCTCTGATAAAATGATGCATGCTGTTAAAACCGCCAGAGAAACAATTCTCAAACCATTTCTTAATGACAATCATATAGCAATAGCTAGCATTAATTCTCCCATGCAATGCATGATGAAAGAAATTTGTGGACAATGCCTTCAAAAGCATATCGATCCAAACACTGGTGAAGAAACATATATTTTTAGTTGTGTAACTCAAGATCAAAACTTAGACCGAGTAGATTTCTATCATTTAGCAGACAGGCTTAAGCAAAATCAGTTATTGGAAAAGTTACTTTAATCTATTCTTAATGTTTATGATTTATTATCCCTCTTAATTAAAAAACTATCCATTAATAATGTGCCAAAGTATAATAAGATAAAAGTTGAATTGACTAAAGCTCTAGAGGAGCTTAATCCAATCATTGAAATGCTGGATCAGTTACGTATAACTAATACAGCAGCAACAGTTGAGCAAACCAACCTTATTAACAGCCTTTCACTTACTCACTCCCCTGAAGTTATTACCTTAATGTTGGAAAGTAAGTCTAGAAAAAGAAATAAGAAGCTTGAAGAACAAGAAAATATTAAAGAAAGATATGAACCTTTTTTGCTTTGCAATTATCAAGATATAAATAATTTTAGAAAATATTTAGCTGGATTACCAGAAAGGCATATTTGTAATTATGATATAATTTTAAGACCCAATGATGCACATTCTTCTGCTTTACAAATTCATACTGATGAATTAAGTAGCAGAGTATTTTTTGTTGAAGTTGCTGTTGATATTAACAAAGATGAAAGAAATTTATTAGCCGAAGCAACTGGAGCCAATCTTCATATTTATAAACAAGGAAAAATACAAAATTCAGATTATGGCTGCACAATATTTAGTCTACAAAATTTAAATATAATGAATAGATTAATTAAAGAAGGAACTTATTTAAAAGAAGGAGATAACATATTATCAGAACTAGATCCAGCCTTCTTAAAGCATATTCAAAGCCTTAATCATGCTGAAAGTTATAAAGAGAGCAATCTCTCTAAAAAATTATTTATTGATAAACATAAAAATAAAACCTTAGAAAAACATATTGATGATTTTACAATCACAGTACAAGTTGCTGACACTCAAGGAAATCTTCAAGCAAAAAAACGTAATTCTTCTTCTCTTTATAAAACAAAAAAATACTTAGAGTCAGCTTTAAAGGTTCTTGAATCACTTCCTAAAGAAAATCAAGAACAAGAATTAGAAAATATTATATCTGTTAGAAATGGAAGAAATATTATAAATTCTGTTTATCAAAATATGGGATTAACAACTGAGCAAACCACTCAAGTGAAAGGACTCTATAACCAAGATCAAATTAAATTAGCATTAAAATATCAGATTCCAGCTAATGAACTTAATAAATCAAAATTCTTCCTTACTAAGGAAATGAGTAAATATATTTTAGCTCTTATAGAAACTACAGCTGGTGAAGACAAAGAATTAGCACATAATATATTTAAACAAGTACAAAATTTATCTAATCCTTTTCAAACATATCTTGTGTTATCCTGTGGCCTTGATCATTTAGAAGTAGCAAAATCTAAAGCTCTAAATAATCCTAAGCTAGCTCCAGATATTAGTATGTTTATTCAAAAATGGCATGATAAAGCTGGTATAGCTGGAGCAAAGGCAGCATTTTCATTAATTCAATCTTTTGAAAAGAATAAAAATGAAATGAGTAATCAAACTATTATAGGTTTAAAAGAAAGTGATGAAAGCTTTCTTCTTGATTTTAGCATATCTACGCAAAATAGAGAAAATGTAAAACTATGGCTTGAGGCAGGAGTAAATGTAAACTCTAACAATAAAACTAGCACGCTTAGTATGGCTCTCAAAACTAATAATTCTGATATTATTACTGATATTATTTTATGCGGAGCAAAATTAAAGCCAGATATAGTTAAAGATAATCCCGCTCACTTTACCCCTGAAAAACTTAAGGAATATTTCAAATTAGCTATTGATGGAAGAAAAATTGAAGCTATCTCTAATATTGTTGCACTTAATCCTCAAATTATTCAAGAGCCTATAGATGGATTATCTCCTATGGAATATTTAATTAGAGAAAAAAAGAGCGATTTATTAGAAAAAATATTTAATAAATATAGTGATATTTTAAAAGTTAGTAATGAAAATTTATCACTTTCTAATATTGCTTTAAATTCACCTACTAAAAAAAGATCCGCCCCTCCCACTCCTGAAAAAAATAAAAAATTACTAACCCATATTCCTAACCGGGGCTAATTTATAAAATAGACTTAATTAAAGGTATAGTAATTGGCTTTTTACTTATGCGACTAGCTGCTTCAAGCTTATTTACAAATCTTATCATTTTGGTAAAAGATCGTTCAATTCTTGGAATTATATAGTCAATAGCCACCATATTCACTTGTAAATTACGATCTGAAAGATGCTTATATAATACTGCTTTAAATAATTCATTACTTGGGGCACTGATGGTAAAAAATGGAATTGCTCTAATTCTTGACCTTAAATCAGGCAAAGTAAATTTAAGATTTATAGGCAGAACTCTTGAAGTCATTAAAAGATATTGCTGTTTCTCTTCAATCACATTTATTAAGTGCATCAACATTTCTTGATCAATATTCTCAATATTTTCAAGAATAAATGACTTCTCTATATAAGAATAAGGATTTGAATATGTTTCTTTACTAAGCAATTTTGCATTAGAAATTTTTTGCCAAATATGCACTAGATGAGACTTTCCACAGCCTTCTTCTCCATAAAGAATAAGAATTTTACTATATTTTTCCTCTCCCCAATTTGGCCATTTTTTTATAAATTCAATAATTTTATGATTATCTTCACTAACATAATAATCTTCAATTTCATATTTAGCACTAATAGGAAATTCTAAACATAATTGTTGCAAATTTTTAATCCTCCAAGTTTATTCAACTATAAACAAACGGCTTTCAAGATATAATTTTAATAGGCAGCGAATTAAAACTCCAGCGATGGCTGCAATTGGTATGGCAAAGAACATCCCCCAGAAACCAAATAATGCCCCTCCTGACATAAGGGAAAAAATTATCCATACTGGATGCAACCCTACTTTTTCTCCGATTAATTTTGGAGTAATTATATAGCTTTCCAATAAATGACCTAAAATAAATATAGCGATGATGATATACAGATATAGTAAATTTGAAAATTGTAATAACGCAACAATGCTGCATATTGCAAAGCCGATAATTGCTCCAATATATGGCATTATTGTTAAGCTACCAATAATAATTCCAATTAGAAGCGCATAATCTAATCCCAATATTAAAAAGCATAACACATAAAATAGTGACATAATTAAACAAACATTAATTTGCCCTCTAATGTAAGAAGACAAAACTTTATCAATTAATTTAAGCTGTTCTAAAATAATTTTTTTATAAGTTGATGGTATTAGAATATTAGTAGATTTTATAACTTTAGGCCAATCACGTAATAAATAAAAAACTAAAATTGGAGTGAATAAAATTAGTCCTATAATATTTAGTAATGCTAGTCCAGAGTTAAAAATATTGCTAATGATTGTAACTGTATATTCAAAAAAATTAGTAGAAAAATTATTTAATTGATTTTTAATTTTGATGCTTATTTCTGGATTAATATGATTTAAATATTCTGATATCTTACTCAGAAAATTCTCTTTTACATATTCTTTATACTCAGGAACATTAGTTATAAATTGATCAATTTGAGCAAATAAAGCAGGGATTAATTTTACACAAGCTAAAAGAACTAATATAAAAAATAATGCTACAATTACCAATACAGTCCATTTTCGCTTAATACCTAGTTTCTCAATTTTTTTGGTAAATGGATTTAAGAAATAAGCAAGAATAAGGCTAACAATAAATGGTGTTAAAATTATGCTCACTGAATAAAAAAAGAATAAAAATAACCCTATAAATATTAAGAAAAAAAAAGCACTAAGATTATTCATGAGAATAATCTTTTAGCAAAGTAAATTTTCCATCTTGTTCTTCAAGTGAATAATTATATTTCTTAAATAATTCTTTTAAGTTTTCAATAGAGATGTTGGAAACACAAGAGAAATTATACTGTTTTATTGTCATTTTATCTAATTTAATTTCACTAATATATCTGATGTCAGACAATAAGTTTTTAAAAGAAACCCAATCAGAAATTTTTTCTACAGGAATTTCTATTTCAATTTTATAAGGCTTAATTTCCTGAAAATTAATACTGCTATTCTTATATTTATAATCACTAAAATCAAATTCGCTGGATATTTCATAAGCTTTTGTCAACAAATTATTGGTATCTTCCGCAGCAAATGCTGTGAACTTATGATTCTGCCATGAATAATAAAACTTATTTATATAGTCAACTCTTATTGAAGCAAAGTGCTTCTCACCTTCTATGCTATCATCCACAGTGTAAATTGCTATATTATTTACATTATATTTATCAAATAAAGGAGCTAAATCAATTAAATTTTTGTGGGTAATTTTTTTGTTTAATAAAATTAAATCTTCTAAATCACCTAATGGTAAAACAAATTTTGTACTATTTTCCTTAGCAAGTTTATTTTGCCAGAACTTAAACCAAAGATTTTTATCTTCATCTAACCAATATTCTTGATTTTCTTCAATAAATACAGGCACCACAAGCGTTACTAAAGTTGGACTAAGAACCGCCTGAGGTTGAGAATCTTCTTGAGCGGCAGGAAAATCATTAATTGGAACAATAGCTTGAGCAGTCTCTGCTTCATTATTTACAGAATTTTCAATTTTATCACTTTCTATAGATTTTTTAGTTATTGAAGCCTCAGTGAAGCTCACACCTATACTATCCATTAACTGATCAACATGTGAACGGCTAAATCTTACTCTAAGCACTGCCATGTAACGAGTTGCTGAACGTCTTTCATTAGAGAGCTCAAAACTTTCAACTAAACTTAGAATATCTTCTTTATCAATTGATTTTATTTTACTTAAAGCATCTGGATAATGTAGCTTAACTAAGCCAGTAAACGCTTTTAATTGGCCATCTTCTATTGCTTTATTGCGAGCAACACTAGCTATTTTATCATTAGATGAAATTTTAACATTTTTAATTATATAAACATCACTAGCTGCTTGAGTTATATCAGCAAATAGAAGCATGCAGGTAAATAAAATTTTGAAGTACATTGATATACATAGTTAAAGTTAATAACTTCAAAAGTATAAAAGAACGCCCAGATCAAAGCAAGAGTTTTAAAAATTTCAACAGGGAAAACAACTAACTAATATTGATAGTGGAACTTTTTACACAAAACCTTAAAATTTTTGTTCCCCCTCTCCACGATATATAATCTAAGCCCTATTTTCTGTATTTATATATTCATGTAATAATATTTAATCTAAAAAATATAAATCAAAAATCCCATTTACTCCCTTTTGAATTTACAGCATTGATCTAAATACTGCTGTTAAATATAATGAGAACTTATCCTTTGCCTTAATACAAGTTACACAAAAAGATCGCGCTACTTTATCACCTTGTTGGCATATTACTGCATTAATAATTTAGTTAAAGCAAATCGTAGTTTCAACATCACCAATATTGCTATAAGGATGAATACATCCAGAAAATTCAAGATTTTGGTTGGCATTCTCAGCTAAAATTAAATTATCATTATCGCTAAAATTTTCTATAATTATATGCGCGCCACTAGATTCAACAACAATGTTATTGTCTAATTGATTTAATTTAATATTAATATTACCACTACCAACTTTAACATTATGAATATTAACTCCGTAAGCAATTAGAAAATAATTATCACCGATTACATTAAAATGTCCGGCTCCTTGGTTGAGGTCAATCTCAGCATTGTCAACTAAAGTTAAATCAAAGCTATTGATACCACCAGCGTCATAGAGAGTATAAATAAAATTCTTTTCATTATGTTGTTCATTATTAATAAGATGATATTGTCCTGATAGGCTTATTGGAAACATCGGTCTCTGAATATCATCTATATAAGTTTGATCGGCGGCTAATATATAAGTTGTATCACCAGATCTAGTTTGTTCATTCCTGCCATATATATGCTGCATTGCTTGAATATCAATTGGCATATAAGTTAAAAAATCATCAAAGGCTCTACCTTGATAATAACATTTTGTAAAAGCCATCACTGACATACAGCCACTATCGGCTCTATAATCATTAGAAATTCTAAGGTCTTCATCCCTATGACTCCAGTCATGATCAGGCGGCAGCAGATTTTCTCTGACTGCGATAGTCGCATCATTAGGATGGTCAATTACGATATGGCCGATTCCATGTAAAGTTCCGCCAAAATCCATATTGACAAAAGGCTGCTCACTTCCAGAAAGTGAACGACCTGGCTTTAATTCAACATGATTAGTTTTACCATTTAAATAGCTAAATGTTTCAATAGCAAAATACCCATCCTCACCCCCATTATAAGCTAAATCTGCACCTGTAAATAAACTAATATCTTCATCTAAATCAGTTTCTTTAAAAGTGATATTTGCAACTTCACTCATTAAGTTAAAAGTATACTTTAACATAGCGCTGAGCTTTTCTATTTGTGCTTTTGATGCAGTTACTTGCTTTTTATCAAAAGATTCACCGAAAAACTTTAACTTATTTAGACTTAATTCGTCAATAGACTTTACATTTTTTAACCAAGAAAATTTTTGAAGCTTTGCATTTTCTGGATGTGCCGTTATTCTTCGTTTCAAATTTTCAAGAACAATACTCAATCTATATTCTTTATTCTCAGATGAGCTTTTATAATTTGTTTCGTATAGTTGATAAAAATCTCTATTATCATTATCTTCTATAAAATCTACAAGATATTCTGTTTTATCTTCTGGTATAGAAAATGATATTGTAAAATGGTCATCTAAATATTCTAATGCTTGTGCTATTATCTTACCTTCATTGTTCCAAATATCAGCTTTATGAAGGGCAGCTTTGCTTTCATGATTCACTATTTTATAAGTAAGCGTAGTTGATTTATTTACACCACCAACCCAATTATGGTTACGCAATAATAAATCAATCTGGTAATTGCCACTGAGATATGGTTGAATGTCGCAATATTGATTTTTATATAGCAAATCTGTTTTACTATAATTAAGCCCATCTAAATGCAACTTCATATAAATTTTCTCATAAGTTTAAATTAGCAACAATATATAACATTCATTAACTTATCAAGCTTTAAGTTAATGAGTTAATTAATTATTTATAAATATGAGTTCTATATTAATAAGCAGTCATTAATTCATACTACATTAGGCAAACTGTATATAGTATTAGAGAATTTATATTTCTCCATAAAATTATATTGTAAGATTTAGAGAGATTATAGAATAAGATTTTATCTATAAAGATACATAGAACATGCTATTGAGTATAAAAATAGCAGTATAAAATATATGTAAATATTGCACTACCAAGTAATTTTACTAGCACTATTAGAGCAATCACAAGAATTTTATATTTTCTACTTAAATTGTTAAACCAGATTTTAAAAGAGTTATAAAAATCTAATAATTGTTGTAATTTATTTTTCAACAATGATACCATTTTCTCAATTACCTTACAGCTGCTGTCTTTTAATTATTCTTTGTTGCAATTCTTGTTCCCAAACGTCTCCATTGCGAAGCAAACGCTCTTTATTATATAATAATTCTTCATGTGTTTCGGTAGCAAATTCAAAATTTGGTCCCTCCACAATAGCATCAACAGGGCAAGCTTCTTCACATAAGCCACAATATATACATTTGGTCATATCAATATCATAACGAGTGGTTCTTCTGCTACCATCTTCACGTTCTTCTGCTTCAATTGTAATGGCTTGGGCTGGACAAACAGCCTCACATAACTTGCAAGCAATACATCTTTCTTCACCATTGGGATATCTTCTAAGAGCATGTTCCCCTCTAAAGCGAGCACTAATTTCACCTTTTTCATAGGGATAATTAATGGTCACCTTAGGTTTAAACATATACCTTAAGGTTAAGGCCATTCCTGAAAGTAATTCAATTAAGAAAAATGATTTAAAATATTTAAGCATAATTTTAGCTTATCTCTGGTAGTAAGTTATTAAAATATAAAATTGAAGATATTAGAACCACCCATAAAAGAGAAATTGGTAAAAATACCTTCCAACCTAAACGCATTAATTGATCATATCGATAACGTGGGAAACTTGCCCTCACCCATAGAAAGCAAAATAAAACGCTACATATTTTTACTATAAACCAAATTGATCCTGGAATAAACTTTAAAAACTCCAAACCAAACGGAGGCAACCATCCACCTAAAAATAAAATTGTCATCATAGCGCTGGTTAATATCATATTTGCATATTCACCTAAGAAAAACAGAGCAAAAGGCATTGAAGAATATTCAACATTATATCCAGCCACCAATTCTGCTTCAGCCTCTGGCAAATCAAATGGTAAACGATTGGTTTCAGCTAAGATAGAAATAAAGAATATTACCGCCATTGGTAACATAAGCAATTGAACATACCAAGGAAGATTCTGCTGTTTCATTACTATATCAGTTAAATTTAGAGAACCAACAGACAATAGAACCGTAATTATTATTAAACCAATAGACACTTCATAAGAAATCATTTGCGCAGCAGAGCGAATAGCTCCTAAAAATGCATAATTTGAATTACTAGCCCATCCAGCAATAATTATTCCATAAACCCCTAAGGAAGATATTGCTAATAAATATAAAATTCCAACATCAATATTAGCTAAAGCTGCACCAAAGTTAATGGGAATAACCGCCCAAGCAACTAAACTTAAAATGAAAGTAATCATTGGGGCCATAATAAATAATATTTTATTAGCTCTATCTGGAATTATAATTTCTTTGAACATTAATTTAACTGCGTCAGCAATAGGTTGCAGCAAACCAAATGGCCCCACAACATTGGGCCCTCTACGCATTTGCATGGCTGCAATCACCTTTCTCTCAGCATAAGTCAAATAAGCAACGCTTAATATTAATGGCACCGTTATCATTAATATTTTTAAAACTATAAAAAATACTATTAAAAAATATTCTAACAATAAATCAATTAGCATTAATGATTTTCCTCTTTATGTAAACTTGCACATTTTGCCATGGTAACTGAAGCACGACAAATAGGGTCGGTAAGATAATAATTACTATCATTATAACTTATAACTTTAGTATTACAATTGAACTCTTTATTTCCTAAATTCCACACAGACTTTGATAATTGACCTATATCGGCTAAGTGAGGAGCAGCTTCAACCATTTTAGACCTAACTTCATTTAAATTAGAAAATCCTAAACTATGATTTAAACTAGTTGCCAAATCACAAATTATTTGCCAATCAACCCTTGCCAAGCCTGGGGCAGCTACTGCTTGATATGTATGCTGTGGTCTACCCTCTAGATTAACATATGTTGCATTTTTCTCAGTGTAAGCTGCACCAGGCAAAATAACATCAGCAATATGGGCTCCTTTATCACCATGATGTCCTTGATAAATAACAAAGCTATTTTTAAGCTTTGCAACATCAATCTCATCAGCTCCCAATAAATATACTAGTTTTATTTTTCCTTCTTCAACTTCATTTAAAATGCTATCAACATTATAATCTTCATTAGCAGGAATAAAACCAATATCCAATCCACCAACAATTGCAGCAGATCTTTGCAAGACATTAAACCCATTCCAATTTTTTTGAATAAAATTATACTTATCAGCTATCAACTTAGAAAGTTTAATAAATTCAGCTCCATCTGCTAAACTTATCACCTGATTTCCTAATATTAGCATTGGTTTCTTTGCTGATTGAATGTTTTTTATAATTGGATGAGTTCCTAATAATATATCTTGTAATATCTGCAAATCATTTCCTAAGTAATCATACTCATAGGTTAAGTCAACTTTACTACCAACTAAAAATATTTTTAATTTATTAAAAGCAGCAGCTTTCCTAAGTCTAGCATTTAAAATTGCTGCTTCTTTACGTGGGTTGGAGCCTATAATTAAACAAAGATCTGCTTCCTCAACGCTAGCAATACTAGTATTAAAAATATAATCAGCTCTATTCTTGGCAGATAATTTCTCATTATGTTGCCTGCAATCTAACCTATCACTTCCAAGCTTGTGCCATAATTCTTTTAAACAAAGCATAGATTCCACGTCAGCTAAATCACCTGCTATAGCAGCAATTTCTTTAGCTTTAATGGAATTTATTTTATTAGCTATTGCCAAATATGCTTCATTCCAACTTGATTTTACTAATTTTCCATCTTTCTTAACATAAGGAATATCTAATCTTTGCTTAAGCAATCCATCACATGCAAAACGAGTTTTATCAGAAATCCATTCTTCATTTATATCTTCATTTAATCGTGGAAGAATTCTCATCACCTCATTACCTCGTGAATCAATTCTTATATTGCTTCCAACAGCATCTAAAACATCTATCGATTCTGTTTTTTCTAATTCCCAGCTTCTTGCCTTAAACGCATAAGGTTTTGAAGTTAATGCACCAACAGGGCATAAATCTATTATATTTCCTGATAATTCAGACCCTATAGCTTTTTCAACATAGGTGCTAATTTGCATATCTTCACCACGGTATAAAGCTCCAATTTCAGGAATTCCAGCCACATCAGTAATAAATCTCACACAACGAGTGCAGTGAATGCAACGCGTCATCTCAGTTTTAACTAGGGGGCCAAAATCTTTTTCTTCTACCGCTCTTTTATCTTCAACATAATTACTATAAGCTTTGCCATAAGCCATGGTTTGGTCTTGTAAGTCGCATTCTCCTGCTTGATCACAAATAGGGCAATCCAATGGATGATTAATCAATAAAAATTCCATCACCCCTTCTCTAGCCTTCTTAACCATGGGAGAGTTGGTATGAACAACCATGTTATCCATTGCCGGTTGAGCGCATGAAGCTACAGGCTTAGGAGATTTTTCTACTTCAACCAAACACATTCTGCAATTACCTGCTATTGCTAATCTTGGATGATAGCAAAATCTAGGAATAGCAATTCCAAGCTGCTCACAAGCCTGAATTACAGTCATTCCATCTTCAACTATAACTTCTTTACCATCAATAATTAGCTTAGGCATAATTCACTCTTTTTAATAAATAATTAATGTTATTAATATACATATATGTTTAACTTATACAGCTTTTTTATTCAACCTACATCAATAAAAATATACATAAATTTAAAATATCACTTAGAATAACTAATAGTTTATGATAACATAACCATATACATTAATAATTATAGGATAAATATTATGAGAATTCTACTTGGATTTTTGCTTCTAATCGCCTCTGGATGCACTTACACTCCAAAAGATTTAAAAAGCCCTTGCGTAGCTATAGAAAGCCCAGATGGAGGCCCTATGCAACCTTGCGTAAGAAGAGATGCAAATAATAATTGGTTAGGCTAGAATGATTTGGAGCATGAATATTTATGCCCCACTCTGCTAGAAACCTCTAGCCAACAATGATTTTTAATATTGTAGCTAAAGTTTCTTCGGCATTTAGATTACCATTATCAATCATAACAGCATCATTAGCGGGTTTTAACGGAGCAATAACACGATTCTGATCTCTATCATCTCGTAACTTTAAATCAGCTAGAATCACATTATAATCAATTGTAAGATTTTGATTAGAGCGGCGCTTAGCTCTAATTTCTACATCAGCAAAAACATAGAATTTAAATTTTGCTTCAGGGCAAATAACCGTTCCGATATCTCTTCCTTCAATAACTGCACCTCTATAAGCATTATCAATAAACTCACGCTGAAATTTATACGTAACTTCTCTTAGCTCAGGATAAACTCCTATTATTGATGCATATTCCCCTACTTGTTCTTGATTTAAGTTTGAATTATCTAAATCTTCTAACATTAGTTCTTTAGCAGCCTGCACAACTTGATCTTTATCTTTAGGGTCAATTTTATTAGTTAGAATTTTATAAGCTATAGCTCTATAAATATTTCCTGTATAAAGCACAGGTAAATTTAACTTCTCTCCTAATAATTTAGCAAGAGTTCCCTTACCTGATGCAGCAGGCCCATCAATAGCAATAAGCAGTTTATTTGTCATAATTTTTTAATTTATTATAGTTATGTGCAAGCTCAACAAATTGTTCAATAGTTAGCTCTTCAGGGCGTTGAGTTAATTCAATACTAGTTCCAAAAATTAAACCATCAATATCTTGATGCACCTGCTTTATAGTGCTCCTAAGCATTTTACGCCTTTGATTGAATAATATTTTAGTAATCTGCTCCACTGAAGAAATCACCCCTTTATCTGGTATGATTTCTTTAGGATATAAAGAAATTACTGATGAAGTTATCTTAGGTGGTGGATAAAAAGCCTCAGGGGGTAAATCAAAATGCCATTGAACATCACAAAGCAATTGTGAAATAACACTTAAACGACCATAAGCCTTAGTACCAGGATTAGCAGAAATTCTTAAAGCAACTTCTTTTTGAAACATTAAAGTTAAGCTATGCCATAATTCAATTTGGTCTAACCATTTGCAAAGCAGTAATGTTCCAATATTATATGGCAAATTAGCAATTATCTGAGCCTTAGGAGAAATAAGCAGCTCTTCTTTGATTTTAATAGCATCATCATTAATTATTTCTAATTGTGGATAATGAGTTTTTAATTCTTCTAAAGCTTCAATACAGCGACTATCTTGCTCAATTACAATTAATTTTTTAGGATTTTTTGCTAGAATAGATCTAGTTAATCCACCTGGTCCCGGACCAATTTCTAAAATATCCTTATCTAAATTGGGCTGAGCAAATCTTACTATTTTATCAGTAATATTTTGGTCTAAAAGAAAATTCTGTCCTAAATTTTTTTTAGGCATCAAATCATATTTGCTAATAACAGATCGTAGGGAAGAAAGCTGTATCATTTTTTAATCAGTAATTCTGCTATCTGTACAGCATTTAATGCTGCCCCTTTACGCAAATTATCTGCCACTATCCACATGCTTAAACCTGAATCAACTGTAGAGTCTTTACGAATTCTAGAAACAAATATCTCATCATCTCTAACTACATCAATAGGAGTTGCATAACCACCATCTTGATGTTTATCCTTTAAGGATACTCCATTAGTTACTTGAAGTAATTTTTTAGCTTGTGAAACACTTAGCTCTTCTTCAAATTCAACATTCACTGAAGCACTATGACCAACAAAAACTGGAACTCTAACACAAGTTGCATTAACCTCAATTGTTTCATCAAGAACTTTTTTAAGCTCTACATTCATTTTCCACTCTTCTGTAGTTTCTCCAGAAGCCATAAACTCACCAATATGAGGAATAACATTAAAAGCTATTTTTTTAGTAAACTCTTTAGGTTCATTTTCTTGATACATAAAACTTCCCTTGGTTTGACTAAATAATTCATCCATAGCCTTTTTGCCAGCACCAGACACAGACTGATATGTTGAAACCACAATTCTTTTAATTTGTGCATAATTATGTAAAGGTTTCAATACAACCATCAAAGGAATAACTGAACAATTAGGACTAGCTATAATATTCTTATGATTTTTTATAGCCTCAGGATTAACCTCCGGAACTATTAATGGAACATTTTTATTCATTCTAAAATAAGAGCTTTTATCAATAACAATACAGCCACTATCAGC
>JBASGW010000058.1:0-16720 GCA_049653745.1 Rickettsiales bacterium | reverse complement strand
AATTGCCGCTGTTAAGGTTGTTTTACCATGATCCACGTGACCAATAGTTCCTATATTACAGTGCGGCTTATTTCTTTCAAATTTTTCCTTGGCCATTTTATTTACTTCTCCTGCTTCTTTTAAAAATATGAGCATCCACACTGGCTTAAACAAAGCAGCGAGGATAATTAATAAATGGAGCGGGTGATGGGAATCGAACCCACGCGGCCAGCTTGGAAGGCTGGGGCTCTACCATTGAGCTACACCCGCAAATTATATGGTGGAGAGAGAAGGATTCGAACCTTCGTACGCATTACACGGACAGATTTACAGTCTGTTGCCTTTAACCGCTCGGCCATCTCTCCACATATTACCATAGTTTAAATTCATAATTTAACATATGGGATTGCTATTTTTAGTATATCTTATATGATCTGTCAATCATTTTAACATCAGTTTTAGTAAATTATAACAACAATTATGTCTTTTAAAAAAACAAACAATAATCTTCCTCTATTAATTTTTGGCAAACATCCAGTTACCGCAGCTTTAAATAATCCAAGGCGTAAATGCAAAATTCTTCACACCACTAAAGCAATGTGGGAAGAGCTGCAAACTGCTTATCCAGAGCTAAAAATAAATGTTCAGCTGCGCGAAGCACGAGATTTAAATATGATGCTGCCCATGGGAAGCAATCATCAGAACATTATTCTTGAAGTAGCTCCATTAAAAGAATTAAGCATTGAAGATATTTTAGAAAGCACCTCCAACAAACAAACTTCATGCCTTGTGATATTAGACCAAGTTACTGACCCACATAATGTTGGTGCAATTATTAGATCAGGCGCAGCCTTTGGCATTGACGCAGTTATATTACCAGAAAATAACAGCCCCAAAGAAAACAACACAATTATCAAAACCTCTGCCGGAGCTTGTGAAGTGGTGCCCATGGTGCATGTAACTAATATAGCTCAATGCATCAAGCAACTAAAACAAGAGGGATATTGGGTTATTGGCCTTGATGGGAACACTAATATTGAACTCTCCTCTAAAATTTTATCAGAAAAAATAGTGTTTATAATGGGCTCTGAAGATGTTGGCATGCGTAAACTCACCAAAGACAACTGCGATTACATTGCTAAAATCTCTATTTCTTCAAATGCCGAAAGCTTAAATGTTTCTAATGCCGCTGCCATTGCTATGTATGAATTTTCTAAATTAAAGCAGATAAATTAACCTATTATTAATAACACTAGGGTAAAATTGCCTTAAATAAAAATTCACAAGGAAATAGGAAAATTATGACTGATAGCGGCGAAAACCAACCATTAAAAGATGGAGAAAGAGATTCAGAAAGTACAGTAGGCACGCTATCAATGAGTAGCAGGGGCAGCGAATCATCTGAGATCTCCTCTCCCGAATCCGACATTAAGAAGGGCATTTTGCAACCTGGAGGGCTAGATGGAGTAGTTGACTTCCTGAATACACGCGCCCTAGAATCTCTAAATGCTATGTCGGGCCCCAGAAAATTAATAGATAGAGTACGCATGGGGGCACAAACTAGACTGAGTGAAAAGCCTCCAATATTTGATGTAAAACCAGATTTTGAACAAGTTAACACTACGGAAAGAAAAGGTTTTTTAGGTTTTTTAGGAAGAACGGCAGCAAGGATTAGAAATACAGGTCAATATGCAAAAGCTTTATTAGAAGGAACACCAATTCAACATTTGGATGAAAGTGGCATAAAACAAGAAATTCCAGCGAATAAGGTGAACGGCAAAATTTTCTCTGATTTCAAAAACATAATAAATAATGCAATGGAAGATAAAGGCAAAAGCATGTTCGGAAAAATCGCATCAGCAGCGATTAATACAACAAAATATGCAGCAAAAACTTTATTAAACGGAGTTCCAATTGAATATAATGATGAAAAAGGTGAAAAAAAAACCGCTCAAGTAAAATTTAGTAGCGTAATTATGTCTCGACCACTAGCTAGAATTATTTCATACCGCGGGAGACAAACGGCTGGAGCCATCATGACCATGGGAGTTCACTTAGCTAACTTCCCTTTTAAAACTGCCGCTTTAATTGGACATACCGCAAAAATAAATGTTATAAGTGCCAGCATGGCCTTTAAAGGTGAAACCGAACTATGCAATAAAGAAACTTTAACTCAAGCACGAAAAGATAGAAAAGATACATTTAAAAATTGGTTTATATCAGCTGTTGCAGTAACAGGAACTGTTGCATCGGCTGGCTTAGCTACAGGAGCAGCACCTATAGTGGCGGCTGTGCACAGCGCGTCAGCATCCACACATATCACAGCTGGAATGGCTGAAAACATTGGTATTGGAAAGAAAATTCTTCTTATGGAAAAAGAAGAAGCTGAGCATCTTTCCGATTTAACAAAAACAGACAAGCAAACACAAATGTTAGCAGCTGCAGAAAAAGCCTTAAATACCTCTAATTTAACTGGACAAGAACAAAAAATGGAATCCGCTCTACAAAAAAAGGCCTCTCACCTACAAGGTGAATTAAATCCTATAATAAGTCCTGAGAGAAAAGAATCTATAGCTAAACTACCTGGAATAAAATCTATGGTTAATAAGTTTGGAATAAAAATAGAATCAAGAGAAGAATTGAAAAAACGAATTGACGAAAAAACATCAACAACTCAAGCACACCATGAGAATATGAAAAAAATTCTAACAGAACATACAGACAAAAAAACTGGAAAAATAGTTATACCAACATCCCCTAAAAAGCGCCAAGAATTATTGCAAGCACAAACTTATGCTGGATTATCAGGTAATAGATAATTAACCACATACCTAACTGATTTCTCCACTTCTTATGGGGATCAGTTAGGATAATACATCATCTATCATCAAAATTTTGAAAAAGAATATATCTTTATTTATCTTTAGGCAAGAATCCATTCACTTGCTTTGACCATAATTCTTGGTATAGACCTTTTTGTTCTATCAAATGGGCATGAGTTCCCTCTTCCACTATTTTTCCTTGGCTAAAAACTAAGATCCTATCCATATGCAAAAGGGTGGATAATCGGTGGGCAATCACCAAAGTGGTTTTGCCCTGCATCACTTCTTGCAAGCTATCTTGAATTAATCCTTCAGTGGTTGCGTCTAACTGAGAAGTTGCCTCATCTAACACAATAATTGGAGCATTTTTTAGAAAAACCCTTGCAATTGCAATGCGCTGGCGCTCTCCCCCAGAAAGCTTAATTCCTTGTTCACCAACTATGGTATGGTAACCAGCTGGTAATTTAGCAATCACGTGATCAACATGCGCTTTTTTAGCAGCCGCCATCACTTCTGCATCATTAGCTTCTATTTTTCCATAACGAATATTATCCATTAAAGAGCGATGAAATAAAGTTGGATCTTGAGCAATCACCCCAATTGCACTTCTTAGAGAATCTTGAGTAACCTCTTGTATATTTTGTCCATCAATAAGAATTTTTCCTGAATTAACTTCATAAAGACGCAAAATAAGATTAATAAAAGTGGATTTACCACTTCCAGAATATCCCACCAAACCAACTTTCTCTTTGGCTTTAATAGTTACAGACTTATCTTGGAATAAGGGAATATCCCCCTTGTAATTAAACTGTACTTTATCAAAAATAATTTCACCTTGAGGAACTTGCAAAGATTTAGCATCCACTTTATCTTCAATTTCAAGAGGAATGAAGATGGCATTAATGCTTTGCCTGCATCTACCAATCACATCATTTAGCTCATTTAACTGCTCTGTAACCCACCATATATGATCTGTAACATAAAGAGAAGAACCTAAAACAAAGGCAAAGTCACCTATAGTTACCACCCCTTGGATCTTCAGCTTTATAAGCATTGTAATCATAAAGCCCATTAAACAAGTTATAGACAAGCCTTGAACCAAATAAAACTTTATAAAAAACCATTCTTTATTTTGGAAAGCCTTGTTCATTAATAGCATTACTCTCCCTAAATAAGATAATTCATAATCTATCCGCGAGAAAATTTTAACCACCCCAATATTAGCAAAACTATCAACTAACTTTCCAGCAACTAAAGACTGGGTCTTAGCGTAATTATCCGAATATATCCTAATTCTTTTAGAATATATTGAACTCACTGTTAAAAAAGTTACTGCCCAAACAAACAACGCAATTGAAAAAATGGGATGAACGTAAAACATTGAATATACGGCAACAAATAATTGAACTCCTCCCCTTATAATTCCAGGAGCTAATGGAAAATTCACCCTCTCAATATTATCAGCTAATATTTTAATATTATTTGCTATTGATCCGCTAAGATGGCTTTGAAAATAATGGTAAGATTGCTTGTGAATATATCTAAAACAGTGATTAGTAATATCAGTTTTTATTATTGGAGTAATTTTTAAATTAATATAATTAAGAGCTCTCCAACATAAATTATGGAACTCAAAACTTATGACAATAAAAATACATGGCCATAATAAAGCGCCCACCAATAAGTCGCTATTTTCTGTTGCACCTAATCTATCAATAATAACTTTGGTAAGATAAGCATTAATGGAACCATTAAAACCTGCCATTATCGCGCATAATAATATAATAATTATAAATATTTTATGCTTTGAATAAAATTGAAGGATATTCATTATTTCTTCATCTAAATTAGCTATAAATCAAGCATACAAAAGTTCTTAGCATATTAAAATAGATTTCTAATATGCTAAGAATTAATTCTCTTTAACAATAAGAAAAAATAATTTCTATACCTGAAAGACCTATGTTATGCCCAGACCTATCTAACATCTCATCAAAAAGAACAGGAGTATTTGGTGGAGCAACAGCTCGAGGTGAATCCAGATAAGGCGACACTGAAAATTCTTCTTCCCCCTCATCTTCTTTTAAAACAGTTTCATATTCAACCACATTATTCCACCATGCATCATCCAATCTATTTTCAAAGGAACAATTGCTTCCTGAAGATTGGGTAGATGGGGATAAATATAAAGAATTGTAAGAATTTACCGGAATCATTAGGCTAAGAACCGGATAATTTGCAGATGATCTAACATTTTCATCATCATTATTTTGTGATGCTTCTATCATAATATACTCCTTTTAATCACTTTAATGGGATATTTATATTATAACAAAAATATCAGTATAAAAATATCTTTTACTCTAAATGAACAAACTTTGCTGCATTATCAATTTGAGAAAAAGATTTCGGATCTAAGCCAGTGAACCAAGATTGAGCCTTTATTAACATAATTTCATCTAGTAATGATTTACGGTTAACGCTATCTAAATGAGAAATTATTTCATCAAATAATAATATTGGAATTGTTTGAAATTTATCAATCAAAGCATAAACTTGAGCTAAAATAAGATTCAATAACAAAGCTTTTTGCTCGCCGGTGGAGCATAATTTTGCTGGCATATTTTTATTTTTAAAAATCACATTTAAATCAAATGAATGAGGACCCAAATTGGTTCTTCCTGAAGCAGCATCAAGACCTCGGTTTCTCTTAATTAAATCTAAAAAATTATCAGCCATTGTTGAATCTGATAAAGATATAATAGCTTTAGGAAAAGGGCTTTGATTTTCTTCAATAGCTTTAACTAACAAAGCTAAAGTATTCTCTCTAGCCGCACAGACTTCTTTTCCAGCATTAAACATATTGCTCTCTAGGGCAGAAAGCCAATAATCATCATTATTTTGTTGTTTTAATAATCTTAATCTATCCCTAGTTGATTGCTCATATTTGCTTAAATAAGTTACATGTGATGGAAAAAAATTGGTGGTTATTTGATCAAAAAAACTTCTTCTTTCAGAGCTTGCGTTTATAAATAGCTGCTGCATTGGAGGGGTAAGCCAAACAACCCTAAGCAAGTCATTCAATTCAGCTTTCTTTTTTATTAACTGACCATCAATTTGAACAATGCGACTATCCGCTCTGCCATTTATATTCACTTTACGCTGGGTAACTATTTCTTTTAAACCAAAGATGCTTCTGGTTTGAGCTTTAATCTTCCAAATGACCTCAAAATCTTCTTGATTATTTAGATCAGAAATTTTTGCTCCTCTTAATCCCTTTGAGGCTGTGAGGAGTGAGATGGCTTCTAAAATATTAGTTTTACCAACTCCATTTTTACCAGTAATAACTACTGGCTCTGTTCCTAAATCCAAAAATTGAATAGCTTTATGATTACGAAAATTTTGGAGTTCTATGGATTTTAACGATGATTGAAAAACATCGGACATGTTATGATTTATTTTTTTCTAAAGCTTCTAAAGCATTATTAAGTTTAGTTAAATTAATTTGACGAATAAAATTATTCAACTCTTGCTTAGCCGCCAAATGAGACATGCTTAAAGCAATGTTAGTAATTCCAGCTCTAAGATCAAGCAATGTTAATCCATGCAAGAATAATTCTCTATAAATAACTCTCTCATTAAAACCCATCGACACTTTGAACCCTAAACGGGCTGATAGCTTGTCTAGCACCTCAGTCATTCTTTGTTTATTTTTAGCATCAATAGCACTTAAACGATTTCTAACAACTAACCACTTAATTTCACCTTTAGAAGCTTTGGCTTTTTCCATTTTTTGCTCCCAAATTGTTTGAGAATAAAAACTTGGCTTAATAATTTTTAAACTATCAGCTTCTATTTGGGCAATAACATCTAAATCTAAAAAACTATCATTAATAGGAGTAATAATAGTGTCAGCAAGCGAATGAGCATGCATTGATAGATTAGTTTTACTTCCTGGCGTATCAATAACCAAAAAGTCACAAGCATCTAGAGAGTTTATTTCTTGATCAATCAGATTATTTAAATTTTCTTGATCTTTAACTTGATTGTGATGCGTATCTCGATCATTAGTTTCTTCTAACGTAAAATGCTTAGGAAATTTTAATTCAAGATTATGTTTTTTAGCATAATTAACTCTATTTTCTAAATATCTAGATAGAGATTTTTGACGAGTATCAACATCAATAGAGCTAACCTTAAAGCCAAGATGAAGTAATGAAGCAATCAAATGCATTGAAGTGGTGGTTTTCCCCGCTCCGCCCTTTTCATTACCAATAACAATAATATGAGTTTTATTATTTTGCATGATCATCCATACATTTTAAACAAGTCATTTTATCTATAAGTGATGATTTCCTAACATCATCGGTTCCCATATGGCTATCACATTCTACACATGTAATATCATTAGCCGATTTCAATTGCTTATCTAAAGCTACTCTCTCATCAAAAACAAAACAATTACCATGCCATGCTTTTGCATCAGTATCTTCAAAATATTTTAAAACTCCACCTTCTAGATGATAAACATTGTTAAAGCCCTGGCTCTTAAGAAATGCTGTAGATTTCTCGCATCTTATTCCACCAGTACAAAACATTGCAATTTTTTGATCTTGATCAACATCAACTAAATTATCTTTCACCCATTGAGGAAATTGTCTGAATGTTCTAGTTCTTGGGTCTATAGCTTTATCAAAAGTTCCAAGCAAAGTTTCATATTTATTACGAGTGTCTATAACTATAACATCATCTCTTGCAATAAAATTATCCCAATCTTTTGCAGAGATATATTCACCTTTAAGCTTTTCTACGTCTAAATCTTCCACTCCAAGTGCCACAATTTCTTTCTTTATATTTACCTTCATTTTTGAAAATGGCTTGGTTTCATTAAAGCTTTCTTTATAAACCAAATTTTCAATACCAAGATCATTTTTTAAATATTGATAAAGCGCATCAATGGCTTCCCTTGTTCCCGAAATTGTTGAATTAATACCTTCTTTAGCAATCAAAATTGTACCCTTTAGGTCCTGTTCTTTACAAAAATGTAATAAATTTTCTTTCAGGGTTTCAAGTTGATTGAAATTGATAAAATGATAAAATGCCGTGATAACTATGTGATTCATATTGTTGAATTTATTTTAGATAATACTGAATTTAATATAATATAATCGGCTAATTGAATTTGTCTAGCTAAAACTATTTAGTTTAACTTACCCAAGTTTGTCCATCAGGAGAATCATAACCTATATTATAATAATTTGCTCCGCAAAATTCATGAGCATAAAAATCTTGTTGAAAATTAATCCACATAACTTGCTCTGGATTATATTGCATCATCAAGCTTTCTGCTCTTGAATCTGAGTCATTTGAATCTCCACCTGAATTATCAGATAAATCATCCTTTACCATCATATTCTCAAACATATTTTTTCTATCATTAGTTATAGGATAAACAACATCTATATTTCCATTTTTATTTGCTTCTAAATAATAAACAATAAAGGTAGGATTTGCCGTTCCCATATCAGTAAACTTGTTAGAATCACGATTAATTGAAGCTAGATATTTAGGTGGATTCACCATATTGCGCTCAACTAATTCTATTATTTTTTGCACTACCGGATGATGCTGAGATGCACCAAAATAAAAATTATCAACATAATAGCTTTCATAAGTTTTAGTAAAGAAATTATATTTATGAGCTTCATCCGTAACCTCACGATTAAAAATAAAATTTATATCAGTATATACCCCTCCAAAATTCTCAATTAAAACATATCTTAGAGTATCAGAAGCCATTCCCCACTTAGAATCAGCAATCATTCCTTCAATAAGATTAAACAAACTTAAATCTTCTTGATAATCGTAGATAGAACGAACTTCTATACCATTTGCTTCTAATGCTTTTACTGATTCTGGAATAAGCTTTTTATCATTAGTCCAAACTATATGAGTCCACTTAACATCTGCTTTAGCAAAGGTATCTTTTGTTTTTATTGCATTTTCTAAATCTTGCAGCCTAATTTCTTGAGGTTTATTCGGGTGGGTAAGCCAAATATGATGCATTAAATACGGTATTTTAGCTTCATCAGCACGCACAGCATCTAAATTTTTATATTTTTGCGTAATAATTTTATTAGGACTAAAAAGAAATTCATGCATTTTATTCTCAAGCATTTCATCTAATGCTTTACTTTCTATCTTACCACCGTTTTTAAAAGCAAACTCTAGCAATTCATCTATTTTTTTGTTATCACCTGGAGCATCATCTAATAATTTAATTAATATATTTGCACCAAAATTCTTCAATAAAAACTCTTTATACTTATAAATATAGTTAGTGTTAGGAAGTTGAACATTTCTAAACATCATATCAAAATTAATTTCTTTACCCACAAAAACAGAGGCAATTATTTCATGTTTAATATTATTATATTCATCTGGTAATTCATTATTTGATATATATTTATTATTCTCAGCATCAAATATACTTCCATAAAATTCTATAACCAATTTAAATGCATTATCCACTGTTAAACCTTTATTAATCAATGAATTTAATAAAAATAAATTTGATAAATTGGAAGCATATAATGTAGGTAAGTATCCAATCTTATTAATATTGGCTTTATGAATTAAGGCTAAATCTATTAATTCCCAATTTGTCTTCCCAAGAGCTGTTCTTAACAATTCTTGGGCTTTTAAACCATTATTTAGCATAAGTTCGTATATTTCTTTATTAAACTCTGCTGGCATATAGTATACTTCACTAAAATTCGCATTTTTTTCTATTAAATATTTAATTAATTTTATTTGGTTTACTACTAGCTCCTCATCATCCCCATTGTAACGAGCTACAATAAGCTTTGCTGCCTGCTTTAATGTTAAACCGCTCTTAAAACAGCTTTCTAGGACTTCAACCGAAATATTACTAGGTAGATAATCCATAGAAGAAAAATCAACTTCATTTTCTAAAGCCAATTCTAACATCTTATTCTGCTTTTCCCCTGATTCTAAAAGTATAGCTTGGTTAAAAAGTTCATTTGGCGTTAAGTGTTTATTGCTTAATAAACAAGTATAAGCATCTAATGACACAATACTAGGATTGTAATAAATACTGCTAAAACTTAGATTATCATGCAAAAGCTTTTCTAAATCTTGTTTCAACTCTGAATTATTAATAACTTCTTCAAATTTAAGAATGCTTTCTAAAGTTTCTCTATCTATCACAAATGCCTAATATAGTTAATAATTTAATTTGAATTACATATAATTAATTTTTCTTAATGCGTCAACAAATATAAATACAAAAAATATAACTCAAAGATAATAAGTAAAATGCTTAACCTAATTTGAATAACGCAATAACCAGGGGAACATAAAATATTGCAAATATTGTGCTTAAGAAAACACTAGCAGCAACCTTTTCAGGATGCAGCTCAAGCACCGTGGCAATCACAATATTATTTGCAGCTAATGGAGCTACAGAAAATAATATCAACATTTTATAAACAATAGGGTCAAAAAAATGAATTACATTTTGGTCTAAATAAATAAAACCTAAAGTAAGACCAGGCCAGAAAAGAAATTTCACTATAAAGCTGGAGATAATAAAACTAAAATCTAATTTAAAATTCTTAATATCAGCAAGACCAAAACCAATTATCATCATTCCCAATGTGGAATAGGCTCCTTTAACACTTAAGATAGCATCATTAAACATAGCTGGTATTGATAAACAATCTACAACACTAAAAGTAAAACCAAATATCATTGCATAAAAGGCTGGTAACTTAAGAAGCTTTAGCAAACTTTCCTTTAAACTAAATTTTCCTCGTGCCGCAATAAAAAAACCAACTGTATTTTCATAGATATTATTCCCTATAACCATAACCACAAAAATACCAGCAGCCACATCGTCAAATAACTCCCAAACTATTGGAAGCAAAAAATAACCAACATTAGAGTTGGTTGAAATAAAAGAAAAAATAGCTCTGGTTGTGTCTTTTACAAATCCTTTAGTACTCAAAAATATTAATATTGCTAAGATACTTGAGATAGAAGCGGTGACTAAAGGCAGCACAAAGATTTCAACTTCAGGATTAAGTTTAGCTATCGCTTGAAAAAAAACTATTGGAGAAATAATATAAAAAACTAGCTGAGATATTGCTAACCTATCTATTCCTATAAATCTTCTTGAAACAAAACCTAATACCACAAAACTAAATAATGCTATTAGCTTAAGAAAAATAAAAACCGCAAATTCCATAATACGCCTTTAAGAAAGATTTTGTAAATATATCAAACCCCTCTTAATTTTGCAATTTCAAAGTAACTAAATAAAGTAAGACCTTGCTTGATAAAACTCTTTATATTACAATTGCAAAAAACTATTTTACTAATAAAACTATGAGCGTTGATAAAAACACTAACCAACCCGGATCTGATGGCTCTTTTGAAGAAATAGATAACCTTCCTAAAAATGTAAAAGATCTTGCAACTTTAATAGCTGGACCATTACTTAAGTCACTTCAAGCGGCAGCTGGAAAAGCTCCTGAGCAAGCTTCTCAAACTCAAAAAGAAGCTAAACAACCACTCTCTAGTAAAAACAAATGAATTTCTATCCGATTATATTTATAAAAGGCATGAGCATAGCTTTTAGTTTAATTATTGCAATTGGCATGCAAAATGCTTTTGTTTTAAAACAAGGAATTCTTAGAAAAAACAGCTTTTTAATCGCTAGTTTATGTTCGATAATCGATGTGATATTAATAATCTTTGGAGTCTATGGCCTTGGTCAATTCTTATCTGAACATAAAATATTGCTAACAGCTTTTAGTTGGGGGGGGGTATTATTTTTATTTGGTTATAGCATAATGTCATTTTACTCTTCTTTTAAAAAGCATTCTCTCAACATAAACAGCTCTCAATCCGTTAGTAGTATAAAAAAAACCATTATACAAGTAATTGTTATAAGCTTTATTAACCCTAGCGCTTTTCTTGAGACTTGCGTTTTAATTGGAAGCGTAAGCACTCAATTTGAAAAAGATCAATTACCTTCTTTCACTTTAGGGGCCTCAGCTTCTTCCTTTATCTGGTTCTTTGCTTTAAGTTATGGAGCTAGATTTTTAAAACCAATATTTGAGAAACCTATTGCTTGGAAAATTTTAGATTTTATTATAGGCTGCATAATGCTTGCAATTGCAATTTCATTTGCAAGAACTTTAGAGATAAATTTCTAAATATGAAAAAACTTTATTTTGTTTCATTTCTATTAGGGTTAATCTGCTCATTTGGCCAGCCTCCTTTTAATTATATTTTACCATCCTTATGCTCCTTAGCTTTGTTTTTTTACTTTTTAGAATCGCTAAAAAAAACCAAGGAAGTTTTCTGGTTTTCATTTCTATTTGGTTATGGCTATTGTTTTTATAGTCATCATTGGTTAACAGAATCTTTACTTGCTTATGGGGATCAATTTTTATGGTTATTACCTATTGGTATATTTTTTGTACCGGCTGTTTTTGCTCCTTATTTTGCTTTAACTGGATATTTAATCAATAAATTTGCCAAAGGAAATATATTAGCTACTGCCTTTATATGGCTAGTTTGCGAATATTTCCGTAGTTATGGCTACATAGAATCTCCGTGGCTATTAATTGGCTATATTTGGTCTGACTCTGAAGTTATACGCCAAGTGGTATCAATTTTTGGCATCTGGGGATTAAGCTATCTTACCATATTATGGGCAGGAGCTATCCATGGCATTATTCAAACATTTTATGGAAAAGACTATTTTGCTATTATTTGTGTTGCGCTATTAAGCTATATTATTTGCTATTCTTATGGATATTATCATTTAAAAGACTCTCCCCTTACAGCCCAAAAAGCTAAAGTTAGAATCATCCAACCCAACATAGATAATAATGTTTTTTCTAGAATGAATAATCGTCAACAAAATCTTGAAAAGCTAATGTTCTTGAGCCAAGATGCAGGAGAAAAAGAAATTGATTACATTATCTGGCCAGAAGGAGCTCATGAATTTAACGTTGATAATCAGTTTCAAATGCTTGTTAAAACCATTATCCCTAAAGATGGATTTCTTATTTTTAACTCCTCTAGAACTGACAAAAACATAACAAAATATTGGAATAGCTTATTCGTTCTAAATCATAAAGGAAAAATTGTAAGTTACTATGATAAAATGCATCTAGTAGCTTTAGGAGAGTATATTCCGTTAAGAAGATTTTTGCCCTTTGTTAATAAAATAGCTCCTGGCAGCGCTGATTATAGCAGAGGAACAACACAAAAAATTATCAATGTTATTCCACCATTCTTACCAAGCATTTGTTATGAAGATGCTTTCCCAGAAGCTCCACCCTTGCGATATTTCACTTGGATTGTTAACATTACTAATGATGGATGGTTTGGCACTAGCATTGGCCCATATCAGCATTTATCTATTGCTAAATTTAGAGCCATAGAGCAAGGCGTTCCAATGATAAGAGCTGCGCTAACTGGAATTTCTGCAATTATTGATAGTTTTGGTAATATAGTGCATCACGCCCCTCTTTTAACCGAAGCTGTAATTGACTCCACTCTTCCACCATATATTACAGATTTCACTTACTACAGAACTTATGGAAATCGTTGCCTAATTTTATTAATGCTATTTACTGCATATCTTGAAAAATTCATTCAATTAAGAATCTTTAAACCAAAAAATATTAGATCTAACTACAAAATAAATCTTGTCAAACATTAGCAATTAATTTACAAATAATTAATATTAATTATTAAAAGATTTATATAAAATGACAAAAAAGACTACTTACTTTAGTTGGGAAAACAGACCAGACTACTTAAAAAAGTATATCAATTCTGTTTTTAAGGCAGTTTCCAAAAATAAAATTTTTGATAAAGGCTGGACGTTTAATGGCGATTCAAAATATAATATGTGCGGAGTTGATGACCATAAATTAATATCAAATATGGTAAAAAACTCTCCTAATCAAAATAAGTTCACAGTATTAGATTTGGGCGCAGGAAAGTTTCAATGGACAAAGGGAATGGCAAAATATTTCGCTCAAAATCATCCAACAAAACAACTCGTAGCTATAGGTCTATCTGGAGAAAAATGCGATGATGAAGCTATTACTATAGGAAATAGTAAAATTATTCCATTATGCAGCTTTAAAACAGAAGAAATTATTCCAGAATTTAAGAAGCTTGGATATCATTTAGAAAACTCAATTGATTTAATAGTATCGAGATTTGTTTTTCAACACATGGTAGATCCCATTGGAACACTGCAACAAACAATAAGCTTATTAAAACCTGAAAGCGGATTATTATTAACAGATAGCTTTGAGTTGAATTTCCTTAATTACGGAGGACAAGAGGTTTTTCCTTATTACAAGACAGAAAAAAACGGCCCTAAATTACTCACTCTACTAGCACACTCTGTGAATAATAAAATAGAGTTCTTAATGTGCCCCAATCTTGAACAACCAAAACAAAATCACTTTGCAATAAAAAAACATGAAGAATTAGATGATTTATCAATTGCTTATCAAAAAGCTCATATTAAATTAAATGATGGTCCAATAATAAATCCTGAAGATACAGAATTAACTTACACAAGTGGAAGAGTATATGACACTGAATCAATGGCATCAATAAAACTTGCAAACTCCTACAAGGTTTATATTCCAATGCTTTTTGTATATAATGAAAATTCTTGTGGAGCATCTAACTCAACTTATATTGGCAGCTCTGAAATTCATAAATTCTTGCATCAAGAAGATTCTATGCTTTATGCAATTAATCTTAGTGGAGAGCAATTATCTCAAACTTCTTATTATGCGCTTGATCAATGCGACAGACATATTTCAGTATATGAATATACAAATTAAAATTAGTTTTTAATATTAGTTGCAGAAGACATTTTGCAACTAATAAAATTGGCTTTACAAACAGCGCGATATATGTGAGAATTCAACTTAAATTCTTATCTCTAAATTATATAAAAAATGTCAGATTTATTAGACGAAATCAGTGAAGATTTAAAAAGCGAAAACTATCACAAAATTATCAGCAGAGTTGTTAGAGTTTTTTTAATACTTGTTGCTGTTATTTTAGCTGGAGTTGCCATCTATTCATGGCAATCAAATACTAGCGACAAATTACAAAAACAACTAAGCATTTCTTATAATCAAGGCTTAAAAGCTCTTGAAGCCAATCAACTAGATGAATCAATTGATCATTTTGATCAAGTAATTAAAAGTTCACATCAACAATATGCTGCTTTAGCATATTTAAACAAAGCTTTTATTTTAATAAAACAACAAAAACATCAAGAAGCCCAAGAAACTTTGATGAAACTTAGCGAGCAAAAGCATTTTGATTTAGCTTTCAGGGAATTAGCAGATATAATTTATCTTAGCAATCAGCTAAATACTCAAACAATAACTAGTGAACAAAATCAAATATTAGACCGCTTAACTAAAGAAAATAAACCATGGCAATCAATGGCTTTGCAGCTTCAGGCTTTAATTGAACTAAAGCAAGGAAATTCAGATAATGCAATTAATTCTTTAAATCAAATAATGCAGTCACCTGTAGCTAGCAAAGCAAGCAAAGATATTGCTCTTAGCATTTTATCATCAATTAATAAATCTAAGTAACAGAATATTTATGAAACTTGTATTTAAATTTCTCAACTGCTTTTTATTACTAACAATACTATCTTCTTGCGCTGAAGGTGAGTTTTTTGGACCTAAAAAACCTCCACTCAAAGGTGAAAGATTAAATGTTCTGCATTACGACCTATTAAAAGATAGAGAGCTAGTTAAAGAAAATATAATTCTTCCAACACAAGCAGATATTCCATCTTGGAATTTTAGTGATATCGGACAATTCACTGGCCTGCCTTCCCATTTAAGTTTACCAGATACTCTCAGTAAAAAATCTCACTTCAATCTTTTAAATTTTAATAAATCTTCTGGTTCTGCACTTTTAATAATTGGAGATATTATTTTCACCTATAGCGGTAACACCCTTACATCTTATAATAGCACCACTAAAAGAACTATTTGGTCAGTTAAAACAGTTTTAACAAAAGAAAAGAATGACATTATTAGTGGAAGCATGACTTATGATAATAATATCATTTACCTTGCCTCAGGAGTGAACGACTTAATTGCTTATAATGCTAGTAATGGCAAAGAATTATGGCGCTATAAAGCACCTAGTGTAACTCGTCATATTTCATTAGTGCACAAAGATAAGCTTTATTTCTCAAGCACTGATAATAATCTTTCATGCCTAGATTTAAATGGTAAATTACTTTGGCGTTATGAAGCACCAATATATTCACTAACAACTAATAGGCTTTATATTCCAAGTATAGTTTATAACGATAAAATAATAAATATTACTACGGCTGGAGATTTACTGGTATTAAATCGTTATGATGGCAGTGAATTAACTCAAGTTAACCTCGCAACCTCTTCAATTATTGGCGATGGTAGCCTAGCTAAAGGGCCATTAGCTTCACCTGTGCTCAATGGCGATTATCTTTATATATTAACTGGTGAAAGTGAATTTATAAAAATTGATCTTGCCGCCCCTCAAATTGCCTGGAGAAAAAACTTCCCAAATGTTAAATCTTTTTGGGTGGCCGATAGAATAACTTATATGCTAACAAAAGATAATCAATTATTTGCTATTGATAATCGTGAAGGAAAAATGCTCTGGATTGAAACCTTAAAAACAGGTAAGAATAACAAAATTAGTACCGAATTTTATGGGCCAATTTTAGCAGGAAATAAATTAATCCTAACTTCTAGAATAGGCGAAATAATCTTAATTTCACCATTTAATGGAAAAGAAGTTAATCGCTATAACACATATTCTAGCAC
>JBASGW010000057.1:0-1951 GCA_049653745.1 Rickettsiales bacterium | reverse complement strand
TATACTTATTTACGATGAAAAAATCTATCTAGCAACACTCCCTTATTGCGTGCTCGATAGTGTTGCTAGTCTCATATTAATTATTTTTGGCTGGAAATTTAGTAATTATAGTAAAGAGGTTAAGTGGCATTTAAGCAGTATAGAGAAATCGCGTGCTCAATTACTGGAAGGTATGGTAATTCAAGTAAAGATATTAAAAAGGATTGAGGATTTAGAAAAAAACAAATCAAGAGCAAATAATGGTAATCTTGATAAGAGCCTGCCGAAGAGCAAGTTACAAAACAAAGAAGAGGCAAGAGCAACTAAATAAAAAGCAAATAAGAATAAATATGGGTCTGTTTATATGATTGTGTAAATTTCTCTAAGAATGTATTTTAGAAATAAAAAGACAAAGGAATGAGTTTATCTGATATTAATTCAGTAATTTTCTAAGTAGCTCCGCAGGAAATGATATGCAAGGTTCTGGTAAGAACGTGAGTTAGTATTCATTGTGATGCAGGTGATAATAGCAAAACTGATAAAAAAAGATTCAAAGGCTGTGATGTAAAGAAAATACGTAAAGCCTACAACCTATCTCAAAGATGTTTTGCTGCTATGCTTGATATCAGCATTAAAACTTTGCAGAATCATGAAATAGATAAACGAACTATACCAGGTACTGCTAGAAGTCTATTTATCTTTGCTAGCGAGAATTCTGCAAAAAATTGATAATTTAGAGCCATACAGAGAATTGGTAAACAGCTAAAACAACGCAAAATAAAAAATATCAGGAATAAGAAATAAATTGTATATAGCTTTATACTTGTTATTAAAGCTAGAATTTGCTAAATAGGTAAATTACTTATTAATTTTATACAGGAAAAATATGAAAGCCTCAAAAGATAACAATACAAAGAATCTAAATAAAAGTGATTTTATAAATCTCATTGCTGAAAAATGTAACATTGCAAAAGCAGAAGCGGAAAGATCTATAGGCTATTTTATGCAAGGCATAGAAGAAGTAATTGCTCAAGGTAATAAATTAACTTTGGTTGGTTTTGGCTCTTTTTATATTCTTGAGAATAAAGCAAGAGATGGACATAATCCAAAAACTAGAGAAGTAATTAAAATTGCCGCATCTAAGACTCCAAAGTTTAAAGCTGGTTCTGATCTTAAGAAGCTTTGTAATAAATAATTACATTTAGATGTAATTGCAAATGCAAGCAATAATATACCATAACCCCAAATGCAGTAAATCTTGTTTTGCTTTAGAGTACTTAGAAGCCAATAATGTTGAGATATTAATAAAATATTACTTGGCTACAGGCTTGACTCGAGAAGAGATTTTTGAGATTCTGGCATGCTTAAAGGCTGATATAACTGATATTTTTCGTGAAGATGAAGAAGTATTCATCAAAAAGAAACCTCTTCTTAAATTTATTTCAAGAGATAGTTTAATAAATGAGATCTTAGAGCAGCCTATATTACTACAAAGGCCTATTATTATGTTTAAAGAAAAGCAAATAGGAATTATTGCTCGCTCAGAAGATTCAGTTGCGAGTTTATTAAAATATGTTGGTGTAGACCAGATTAATATAGGATAGCAAATATATGCAGGTATTAGAGTATAGTGATTTAGACTATTCAGGTTTAGAAAGTAAATATCTCAAAATAAAATCTGCTTTAGAATCCGAGGACTATTATACTGCCCAGGTAAAAAAGCTTAAGAATCACGCTTTATATTCAGCAAGGCTTGATTATACTAATAGAATCCTATTTAAATTTGCCAAGTATCAAAATCAAAAATACATCCTGATATTAGAAATCATTCGTAATCATAATTATGAAGGAGCCAAATTTTTAAATGGCGTTAAAGTTATTGAAGAAATAGCTGATGATATAATTAGTTCTAATAAGCAACATGATTCTCAAGATTTTAATATAGAAGACATCAAATATATTAATACTAATG
>JBASGW010000056.1:0-2703 GCA_049653745.1 Rickettsiales bacterium | reverse complement strand
ATTTAAATAAGGATTTTTATACTGATGGGTATTTTTAGAAACCTGACCTATACTATACCCCCACCATGAATATGCATTACCACCATCTACAAATCTATTTTTAACAAATGAATTTGTAATAATTACCAAACACATCGCGCCATACACGAAGAATAGTTTTGCATTTAATCTCTCCAGAGATTGAAGAATGATTGCAAAAAGAAAGGCAAATCCAACTTGCATTCCAACAAAATTATAACCAGCGGTCATTGAATTTCCGTAACACAAAAATAAAATAACCAAACTAAATGCACCAGTTCTAACGAGAAAGAATTTATTTTTATTATATTTGATTAATAAAAATACATTAATAATTAATATAGTAAATATTAATGAGCCGGCAATTACAAAATCTCTATTTTGTGAAATTCTTATACCTAAAAATAAGAAGTATCCATTCATCAAGAAAAAACAATATTTATTTAAATTTATTAAAAAAATAGGGTTTATCTTTTCAATATAAATAAAATACTTACTTTTAATTGCATCTTTTGATTGCCAAATAACATAAACTACATACGCAACAATTAACTGAAGGATTGTTAATTTTGTAATTTCTTCAGATAAAAATCGAGTAAGTACTTTGAAAATTGATCCTTTTGAATCGTTTCCAATAAATACGTTGAGCCAATCCAATCCATTCAATTGGGTATAAAGAATTAATGTTGCAATAGCCAGCACAATATAGACAAAAGAATGCTTTAAAAACGATATTATATTTTTGACATTACATGCAATAAAAATTAATGAGGAAAAGAATAACAATGCGCCAATATTCTGCTTTGTTAAAAGAATTATTCCAGTAAAAATACCTGCAAAAATTATATTTTTATACTTATTTATACCTTCTTGGTACTGAACTAAAAAAATTAAAGTCAGAATTACGAATACTGAAAGAAATAAATGATAGTCCTTTGGAAGATAGGCCGAGTTATAGGAAATGATTAGCAACTCAGAAATTAATGCTGAACAGATTGCAACCCTAAAGCTAAAAAATTTCCTAATAAGAAAAGTAATTAAAAGAAATTCTGCTATATGAATAGCAATAAATATAATCCTCAAGTGATAAAAATTTGAGGTAATTTTTTGTAAAGCTGCAATGAAATTTATATAGAGCGGGGGAAGGCCGATAAAAATATCTTTGTATAGTACTTTGCTGCTTGACTCTCTAGCCAGCAATTCCCACCAACCCTCGGTCAGAGGAAATGAATATTTTGCCAAAATAAAATCATAGAGCACCAAAATTGTTATCGATACAACCAACAATAAACATGTCTGCAGATAAATTTTAATTTTATTCAAAATTTATTCTTTCACGCTCTACTACAACGGGTCTTTTTTGTACGTATGTATGTACCGATCCTATATATTCTCCAAGCACTCCTATGAAAAATAATTGGACTCCACACAAGAAGAAAAGCCCTATCGCTATTGGCGCACTGCCAAGAGGGAATGAATTCCAGAATAGCAACTTAAGAATTAAATAAATAAAGGCCATTAAAATGCTTAGGAATCCCAATAAAAATCCAGCTAAAGCTGCGATCCTAATTGGAACCTTTGAATGGCTAACTATTCCGAGCATCGCAATGTCAAATAAGGTGTAAAAATTATTTTTAGTAATGCCCCTTAACCTCCGGGGCTGCTCAAATTGAATGGTTTTTACCTCGTAACCCAATTCGCATATCAAACCTCGTAGAAATGGATATGGATCATTAATTCCTCTTAATTTATCTAATACTTCGGCGTCATACAATCCAAATCCAGTGGAATCTTTAATGATCTCCACATCTGATATCTTGTCAATACACCGGTAATATGCCCTTCTTAATAAGTGCATCAGAAGATTATTCTTGCTTACTGGCTTAACTGCCATAACTAACTTATAACCCTTTTCCCACTGGGTAATAAATTCCGGAATCATTTCTGGGGGGTCTTGCAGATCAGATGCCAAATAAATGGTGGCGACCCCCCTGGATTGCAAAATCCCATAATAAGGTGAACGTATATGCCCAAAATTTCTAGCATTTAAGATTACCTTAATTCTAGTATCTTGCCTTGCTAACTCCCGGAGCTTCTCCTGCGTCCCATCCTTAGAGCAATTATCTATTACTAGGAATTCAAAACTATATTGATCCAGATGTGAAACGGATATCTTTATTCTCTTTAACAACTCTTCAATATTATCAATCTCATTGAAGGTTGGAGTAACAATTGTGATTATTTTTTTATCCATTATCTCTTGACTGATGCAACAGTAACAATATTTCCTAATTTTAATCCAATTTGGAAATTCAATAATTTTGGAATAGACTTAACCTTAAATCCAATTGCCCAAAATAGATGTTTAAGCAAAAAACTAAATTCAAAATAGTTCTTTGATGCTCTTATTGATTCAACTTTATAACCAGAGACTTCAAGAAGCTTAGTTATTGAATTTGGACTATATATTTGAGGGTGCTGAAGACAAAATGCTGGCCACTTCCAATTAGTTATCTTACGTAAAATTGATTGCTCATTATGAGTAACAAGCAGTAATTTTCCGTCGGGCTCGAGCTTTTGTCCCAGCTCCTTTAATGTTGCAACTGGATCAAGCAAATGATCTAATACTTGAATCATAACTGCTGCACCAGCTGATTGATTTGGTATTGCCGAAAAACCAAACAT
>JBASGW010000055.1:0-38469 GCA_049653745.1 Rickettsiales bacterium | reverse complement strand
CAAGGTTAGCTTGATCTTTAGCAGCTTTCACTGCAGCAGCTTTATCACTATCAGCTTGATCTTTAACAGCTTTCACTGCAGCTTCTTTATCAAGGTTAGCTTGATCTTTAGCAGCTTTCACTGCAGCAGCTTTATCACTATCAGCTTGATCTTTAACAGCTTTCACTGCAGCTTCTTTATCAAGGTTAGCTTGGGTAGCAGCTTTCACTGCAGCAGTTTTAACAGTTTGATCTTTAGAACCGTTAGCTTGGGTAGCAGCAGCTTTCAATGCAGCTTCAACAGCTTGATCTTTAGCAACTTTTGCTGCTCTTGCGGCTTCAGCTCTATCTGCAGCTTCTTTAGCTGCTCTTGCGGCTTCAGCTTCTTTAGCTTTAGCTTTTCTTTTATTTTTTAAGTCATCATCTTTTCTTAAACTCACAGTAATATCCTTTTTATTGAATGTTATTGACTAAACATTAAAATTTATAAGCTATTCCTAACACAACTTCTTGTGAACGAAGCTTTCCTATTTCTAAAGTAGAAACTTTGGTTTGATTAGCTCTAATTTTACCTAAATTCACATATTGATAACGAAGATCAAAATCAAAATCCTTATTAAAAGCGTATTTAGCACCGAAACCCAATTTATAAGCAAAACTATTTTTAGAAGTTGTAATGTTAGAAATAGTTGTTCCTGAGTCTGAACCATATTCATCAGTAAAAGTTGAATCTCTGATTTCTTTTTCCCTTACAGTGTTTCTTGCTAAACCAAATCCAACAGTTGCATAAGGAGTGATGTTATTAATTGTTAGAATGTCATAATAAAGATTTGCCATAGCAGTAAAAGATTTAATTTTATACTGGCTACGATAGGTTGTGCTCTCCGAAATACCTTCTTCTTCATCTGTTGAGGTTGTTGTATCTTTAGGAGTAAAATTTGGTCTATAGCTTAATTCTAAACCTGCTCTAAAGTTGTCATCAAACTTATATCCAATTTCGGCTCCCCATACAGAAGACCAAGCAGATTTTGCAGACTCACTAAAATCTCCTTTAGGCACAGTTCCATATGAACCACCACCATTAACTTGAAAATAATAATTTTTTTGATCTTTTTGAATTTCTGCAGCTAATGCAGAAGTAGACAAAGCTGAAACAGTAAGGAAACTTACTAGAGCAATATTTTTTATCATAACGACTCCTCTATTATGTGAAATAAAATTATACGAGAGCTTACACTCTTAATAATTAATATTTATTGAGAATATAGCTAGACTTATTATGTATATATAAATAAAAACACTATTGAAGTCAATAATAAAAATTAATGATAGGTAATTATTATTTACTTTTAAAATATTTTTTAATAAATTTGAGATAAATTCATTAAATCAAATAATTTCCGCCTTAATATTTATTTAATTTTAGAAAGAATATATTTATTAAATGACGTTAATATTGATGTCAATAAGAAAGCTTAAGATTTACTATCAATTCTTACTTTTAAAAACATCTCTTGAGATTGGAACTTAATTGCGCAGAAGACAGAATTCACCTATAGATTACTATTAATAAATTTAATAGTTGGCATAACATAGCAAATAGCAATCTTAATTACACGAATCTAACTTGAGCAGAGGGACTAAAAAATTGAAGAAAGATGACTTATTTAAAATTGAAATATAATTAATATAGCCTTATATAACCACATTTATTAAATTAAATAATGAGTTAGGGATGAAATGAATAATAAAAACTAGACTTGGCGCGAATGCTTAAAGTTAATATAAATCATTACACCTGGTCTTGACGCAGAGAAAAATCTATTGCTTTCTTAATTTCATCAACAATAATATTTCTTTGATAAGGCTTGCTAATAAAACTAAAAATACCCATATTATATGCTCTCTGCACCGCCTCTTTATCTGAAGTTCCACTCTGCAAAATAACCGGAATTTTCGCAAGCTCAGAATCCATCTTAACTTCTTCAAGAAGAGTTAAACCATAAACATCTGGCATCATCAAATCAAGAAGAATTATATCAACAGCATCTCTATTATTTTTCAAATACTCTAGCCCTTCTTTACCACCACAAGCCTTAATTAAAGTATACTTACTATTCATTAATAATAGCTCCATACTAGACAAACAAATCTCCTCATCATCGATCATTAAAATTGTAAATTCCTGAGTTTCATTTTCAAATAAATTACTTTTAAATTGCTTAACTGGTATTACAAAATGAAAACTAGCTCCACCTTCTTTATTATTTTCAGCCCAAATCTTGCCGTTATGGGCATTGATTATTTTTTTACAAATTGAAAGCCCTAATCCAGTGCCTATATTTGAAGCATTTCTTGTGCGACTACTCTGGATAAATGGATCAAAGATAGATTCAATCTCCTCCACTGGAACACCAACTCCAGAATCCTTAATTATAAAATGAAGAGCTGCTTTACCATCTAAAATGTCATGATTTAAGTAAGAATGAATTACACTATTATCTGCGCTAAATTTAATAGCATTAACAAAGAAATTTCTAAGTACTTGATGAACTCTATTAATATCTATGAAGGCACCACTTTTTTCAGTTGGTGTAAATTTAATTTCTATTTTCTTATTGCTAAGATAAAGCTCATTACACTCATTAATCATATCTTCTATTATTGAGTTTAATTCCACTTGCTGAAAATCCATAATCATCTTATCAGCAGTAAATTTAGAAAAATCTAACAGATTAGTTACCAAAGATGCTAATCTTCTGGCATTATTAGAAACCTGCAATGCCAAATCATATCTCTTTTCTTCAGAAAAATCTTCCCAATGAGTTACCAACCCCTCAGAAAGAGTTGTAAATCCTTGAATTGGAGTTCTAACTTCATGACTCATGTTATTTAAAAATTCAGTTTTAGAAACTAAAGTAGCCTCTAGCTCAGAAATACGAATTTTCTCATCTCTTGTTAAATCAGCAGAAGAATCTTGATCTACCATATTATTAGACTTAACAATATAATTATTTGCTTTCATTAATAAAAATGTAGCAATAATTGCCCATATATAATATCCAACAAGTTGAGGAAAAAAAACTGTGGAAAAGTTTTGAAATTTATAGTGATAAACTAAAATAAGAATAAAATAAGCTAAAACAGGAGAAATTAATGAAGAAACCGCAAAAAACTTCCAATCCAAACAAAACAAAAACATTGCTAAAAAAAATAAAATATTAAAGCACCATATATTATATGTTATTCCAAAAAGTATAAAATTTACAAAAACCAAGGTTAAACTTAGCAATATGGCTACAGGAATAATCTTTAAAAATATTTTTTTAAAAGATTTAGACATCAGCTTATAATTAGCCAAACAAATTCCAAAAGAACCCAAGATAACCATCAAAAATGTATTAGTTAAATCAGCAAAAGCAGATGAGACAATGGCCAAAATAAGAAAAATCATCCCAAATACTTGGAAACAAAGAGGATCATCTTCAGCGCTTAAGTAACTATGAATAGCCATTATTCTTTTTAAAAACATCTTCAACCTACTAGACAATAAAATCATATCATACTAAAATAATTAAAAAACGCCAATAATATTCAGCTTAACTATTTATTCGCCTTCATTTTATAGAAAATACAATAAAATCAAATAAAGGAATTAAAAAACATCAAGAGCTTAAAATCTTCCAAAATTTCTCCTGAAGATGAATTAAAATTTAACCCAGAACTAATCGAATAATTTAATAAACATAGCAAAATACATTATAAAACTTATAAATTCTTAAAGTGAAAATTCCTAGCAATAAATATTCTAATAAAAATTTATTAGCCGCCTTTAAGATAAAATTCCAATTATTGACAATAGTTTGCTAATAACATAATATAAAGCCCTTAATAAAAGCTTATAGTAACAGGATATTATGACTAACAAAGGCCTATTTGAAAAAGTTTTAATTGCCAATCGTGGCGAAATTGCGTTGCGTATAATGCGTACTCTAAAAAAGATGGGAATAAAAACTGTAGCCGTATATTCTGAAGCAGACACTAATTCTTTACATGTGCAATATGCTGACGAAGCCATCTATATTGGCCCCTCTCCTGCTACAGAAAGTTATTTATCTATTAAAAATATTATTAATGCTGCTGTAAAATCTGGCGCTCAAGCAGTGCATCCAGGCTATGGATTTCTTTCAGAAAATGCAGAATTTGCTAGAGTATTAGACAAAGAAGGCATTAAACTTATTGGCCCTAATGATAAAGTTATCAAAATGATGGGCGATAAGATTGAAGCAAAGAAAATGGCAATAGCAGCTAAAGTTAGCACTGTTCCAGGATTTCTAGGAGAAATTGATAGCTTAGAGCATGCCAAAACTTTATCGGCTGAAATTGGATTTCCAGTTATAATAAAAGCTGCTGCTGGTGGTGGCGGACGTGGAATGAGAGTTGTGCGTAACATGGAGGGTTTAAACGAAGCTTTAAATTCTGCTAAGCGTGAAGCAGCTAATAGTTTCAGCGATAATCGCATATTTATCGAAAGATTTATTGAAGATCCTCGTCATATAGAAATTCAAGTTCTTGCAGATGAGCACGGCAATATTGTGTGCTTAGGGGAAAGAGAATGCTCCATTCAAAGGCATCATCAAAAAGTTATTGAAGAAGCTCCTAGTGGATTTATTAGTGAAGAAACTCGCCAAGAAATGTATGAACAATCCACACGTCTTTGTAAATTAGTAAATTATAGTTCTGCAGGAACTGTAGAATTTATAATGGATCAACAACAAAATTTCTTCTTCCTTGAAATGAACACTAGATTGCAAGTGGAACATTGCGTAACTGAATTGGTTACTGGCATAGATATTGTTGAACAAATGGTAAAAATTGCCTGCGGACACAAGCTTCCTTTCGCTCAAGATGATATTAAATTAACCGGCTCAGCTATTGAATCAAGAATTTGTTCTGAAGATCCAGCTAGAGGTTTTTTACCTTCTAGTGGAAGAATTATAGAATATAAAGAACCTTTATCTTCTAACCATATTAGAGTAGATAGTGGAGTTAAAGAAGGACATGAAGTTAGTATGTTCTACGATTCAATGATTGCTAAATTATGCACCTATGCCCCCACACGCTTAGAGGCTATTGAGCATATGAGATCAGCCCTAGGTAGCTTTCTAATTAGCGGAATTTCTCATAATATTAGCTTTTTAGAAGCTATTATGTCTAATGCAAATTTTGTAGCATGCGATATTTCCACTAGCTTTATTGATCAGCAATATCCAGATGGATTTTTAGGAGCTGATTTAACTTCAGAAATTACTCAAGTATTTTTAGCAACGGCCTTGCATATTCATATGACTAAAACCATGAGAGAAGCATCAATCTCAGGGCAATTAAAAGGTCGCGACAAACAAATTAGTACTCGTTGGGTGGTAAGTGTTGATAATGAACTATATTCAATATTTATTAAGCCTATTGATCAAGGCTATGACATTCGTTTTGAATCAACTAAAATTACAGTTAGAAGCAATTGGATGCATGGAAGCAACTTATTTCATGGCATTGTTAATGATAAAACTGTAAATGTTAAAATTAACGAAACTGCTTCTGGTTATAACTTAAGCTATGCAGGAGTTTCTGTGCTAGCTAAAATCAGATTACCTAGAGTAGCCGAACTTGAAAAATACATGCAAGTTAAAAATACAGACAATAATTATGATCTTACTATCACCTCTCCAATTTCAGGAAAAATTGTAGCTGTTAAAGTGAGCGAAGGCGAAGAAGTTAAAGCCGGGCAAGAATTAGCCTTAGTAGAAGCCATGAAAATGGAAAATGTGATCTATGCCACTCGCAAAGCCAAAATAACTAAAATACTAGTAAAGCCTAATGATTTAGTTAATGTTAATCAAGATTTAATCGAAATAGAATGACCATAAAAAACTTCTTTAGAATTATTCTATTATCCTTTCATTCTCCCCAATTATATATTGATGTATTATCAAAATGGAAACATTGGGGATTGGCTTTTCTACTACGATTTTCTATTTTAGTAACGCTCATTGCCTCTATAACTTTATTTGCATTTATATCATTGATAAATTTCGATAGCCCAAGCATGCACTCATTGCTCTCTAATATACCAGAAATACGAGTTGTAAACGGCAAAGGAGAATTTATAGACTCAAACATCAACTCTCCATTAGAAATAAAATCTTCTGATGGCTCTAAAACTTTAATTGCCATAGATTTAAATAATCAATCTTCTGAAGCAAATACTAGTAGCATCCCGGTTTTATTTACTTCAAATATGATTAGTGTAAATTTTTTAAATGCTGCTCCACTTAATTTAAATTACCAAGATTTATTTGACGATAGCAAAGTTAATATCATCAATGCCGATCTCTTAATTAATTTTCTTAATATTCAGCAAAAGAATATTTTAGGCATGATTTTGTTTTTAGGAGTTCCTTTAGGAAGTTTAGTTTATTTTTTCTTAACTCTATTAAAAATTGGCTTTTATTCTTCTATTGCGCATATAATTTCTACGATTTTTAAATTAAATTTAACCTTCCAACAATTAACTAGAGTTGCTATAGTTGCTAACGTTCCTGCCGTTATAATTTCCACAGTGTATGTTTTAATATTCTTTGATAGCCCACTTCTGCAGCTCGATCAATATCTTATAGGCTTAGTTCATTTATTTTACTTCGCTGGTGGTATATTTTCTTATATCAAAGAAAGACCCCAATTATAAATTTTTACAAATTTGTTATATAAAAATAAAATTGACTTTTTTATCCCTGATTTGTAACTTATAAGAAAATCAATAAATATTATAATTCTTTATGGAAACTAAAAATAATGAATAACTTATCAAGCCCTATTGAAATTGAATCAAAGAAAAATAAATATTTCATCAGCTGGTCTTGGGAGGCCTTTCTTTTTTCTTCTGCTTGGCTTTGTTATCTAAAAATGTATCGTTATGCATTTACACTTTTATTAATAGAATTAATAATACTGGTACTTGCTAAGGAATCTTTTATTTCTCCTATAATTTTTTTTGGATCTTTCGCTTTAGTACCAATTTTATCTAGGATTTTCTTTGGCTTATTTGGTAAAAGCATTCATTTAAATTGGCTAGAAAAGAAAAATATTCCACTACAAGATATGCCAAGAAGTTTGATTGCATTTACTTTTATGCCACTTCTTCTTAATGCAATTTTATTTGGAGGAACAACACTTCTTCAAAGCAATGGCTCGGTAGCAGAAATAATAGCTAATAAGTTACCTGATAAAGCAGCTGTATCAACTAATGAATTGGGCGCAGAACAATGTATTATTATTGGGTATGAAGCACCATTAAAAATTTCTCAAGTGCAAGAAATTGGAGCATTGCTGAAACAAAATAGTAATAACTTTATAACCTTCCATAAAAATTGCAATGATAAAACAAATTTTATAGAAGGTCAGCCAGTTGGTTATATTAAGGGAGAGTATTATTACAAGGTTTGGTCTAGAGAATCAGATAAAGCTTATGCTGCGAATGACCTTCAAAGTATAAAAATGTTACAAAGCTTATTTGAAAAGAGTTATTCTGGAGATAACAGCTATAAAACTGATATAGAGTGGGTTAAACTCATATATTCACAAGATAAAAAGTCGTGGATAACAGAATAAAATAATCTTTTGTTTTAAACTACTATATGCACTAGTTTAAAAAAATAACCCGTGTAATAATTTATTTTATTTTGCTGGTGGTATATTTTCTTATGTCAAAGAAAGACACCAATTATAAATTTTTATAAGCTTGTTATATAAAAATAATTAAAGTTATTTATCTTTTGTTAAAAATAAAATTGACTTTTCTTATTCTTGATTTATAAGTTAACTTTCATTATTGAGTTAATTTTTAAATTTTATGAGCAAAAGCAGAACTGATTCAAGCATAACTATAGATCCTAGCTATTATATAAATCTACTAAAAAGAAATAACAAAAACATTTCATTGACAATGATAAAAAGTGCTTTTAAAAAAGCACAAACAAACGGTAAGTTAAAAGAAATATTAAATTATTTTGATAAAAATGGTTTAACTTTAATGGACCATCTATATTACTCAATAAATAATTATAACTCAGAAAAAGATTTTTTTGAAATAGCCAGATTTATTCTAATAATTGGTTTTAATCCATTACATATGGTGAGTTCAGGCTCTTTAACATGCCTTCAAATATATTTAATTAAAAACAGCAATCATCGCGCACAATTTTTTGGCCAACTTTTAGATGAAGTTTTAAGAAGAAAAATGGAAGATAGTGATAAAATTATAAATTTAATCGGCTCTCTAAAAATGGAGAATTCTATACGAGCTAATCATATAGAAAATCTTAAAATTCAAATAAACTCTCTAAAAGAAGAAGCTGAGCAAGAACAAGAAGCGGGCAAAATAGAAGCCAATATAGAAATAGAAAAATTAGGATCACTTCTTAAACAACATAATAAGAATCAAACTAAATTCCAAAAACAATTTAAAATGATCGCTAAAAATCTTCATGAAGAATTGCTATATAGATATCAAAATAGCGATTATGAAGCCATGAAATTATTAATAAATATGGGAGCTGATGTTAATTATCAAGATGAAAATGGCGAGACTATTTTATATTCTGATTATGACGAAAATAAAGAAGAAATTTTGAAACTTATTGAAGAATTATTAGTAGAAAATAATATAAATATATTTCTAAGCAACAAACGAAATAAAATAGCAGCCACTGTAGCTAGTGAGAAAAATATAAAATATATAAGCGATAGGTTATTTAGAATACTAGAATCACAATATAATCTAGCGGATGAAGAGGAAGAAGTTAGCACGGAGATAGATAGCACTGGAGATAATTCTTTAGAGAGCGAATCTGAAGAAGAAACTCTAGAATCTTCAGATTCCTTAACCAAAACCTTAGAACTGATCAATAATAAAGAAGAACAAAATCAAGCTTTTTATCAAGATCTAGTAGCAATAAGAACACTCTCTTCTGGATCAGAAACTAATGAAATTGAAACTAATTCTGAAGATTCTATCTCCTTATTTGGTTTTCTTGGAAGCATAATTAGCGGGCATGCATAAATTTACTAATAAAACTTCCTTGCCAGATGGGAATATTCACAATAGCCCATCTTTTTAGCTTTAGTATAATGATAAGCAGTTGCAGGATCTTTATACTCTTGAATTAATTCATTTAAATATTTTTCTGCCCTAAAAAGTAAATCATCATCAGTTAAATCAATTTCTAAAATCTCTACTGGATCTTCACTTCCAGATAACTTAACATATTTAAGATTTTCTACATTCCCAGGTTTTTGCTGGCAATCAAAACCTCCTTTTGCAGCAATTATTCCTTCTAATAATAATTGCAGGGTTCTACCTGTCTGTATAGATTTATATGTGTTTAAATTACCGGTTTTATAATCAATAACATCAATTGCATTATCATTAGATATTTCTAACCTATCAGCTCTTGCTATTAAAATAAAATTATCACCAATTTTAGCTCTACCCTTAATCTCTAAATAAATTTTATTTTTCTGATTTTCATTAGCTATAAACCACTGAGCAATTCTAACAAACCTAGACCAGAAAACTATCTGTAGTTGCTGCTGTTCTAGATTTAATAATGCTAGAGCTTGCCTACCAGCATTTAACAATCTCTCTAAATTTTTCTCAGAATTAGCATTATATAATTCTAACGCTTTATGAATGAATAATCCAAAATCAAGTGCAGAAATTTTTCTTTCTATTGGTAATAATTTTTTTAATCTTAAAATTGAATCAACGTAAATATGATATGGATTAAAAACTAATTTTTCTATCTGAGTTACTGATAATTGCTTAGGTCTTAACTCTAAAGGCACTATTGCTATATCATTTTCATTTTTTAAATTATTCTCAATTATTGTTAAATTGCTACTATGAGGTTCCTCTATTAAATTGATGTTTAATTTCTGAGCTAAAGTTTCTATCCTCAATAGCCAGCGCGAAGGCGTGGCAGAAGCACCAGAGATTTTTTCAGCCCTAGTAAAGAATACTTCTTTTGCATGAGCAAAACAGAAGAAATTATGAGCTTCTTCACCTATTGTTTGCTCTAATAAAGGCAAACCAAGCTTAGCTTGAAGGCTGCGATTAAAGAACGGGTCAATAACTTGAGTTTCTGGCCAAATATTTTCATTTAGTCCTGATAGAATAACTAAATCAGCGCTATGCAATCTAGCATCTATTGGTTTAGCTATGGTTATAGAATGATCGGTATTTTCTAGTCTATAATAAGCCGAATTTAAAAAATGCTGTAAAATTCTTGGATAATCTTTAGCTAAAATAAAACCTAAATTTTCACTATTATCTTGTAGAATTTGTAAGAATTTCTCTAACTCCTCTCCTTCTCTCTCCTGCCACAGAGGCTGCTTAGCAATATTACTAGCAAAAGCAATATGCGCAGATAATAATTGAGCAAAACTTTGATTAAATATTGAAAAACTATCTTTAAAATTTTTTATTTCTGTAAGTATATTTTGAAAATTCTCATCTTCTAATTTGATATCAAAAATACTATTTCCATAAAAAGACCTATCTCTTACTAAAGTTTCAATATGTTCAATAACTTCTTTATCTATTTTTACCAAAGGATTTTTTAAAAGGGATAAAAATGAAAAAATTGAACATTTCTGCACCAATAGATCCAAACAAAGACTCATCCATATTGAGCACCTACTCTGCTTTAGTGGGTAATCTCTAATAATATTAGCATCAATATTTTTTAATTTTAGCCAAGAAATTATTTTTACCATTAATTTATCATCGGGAACCACAACCAAGGCTTTATTATAAACTTTATTCTCAAGTAGGTTTACAATTACCTTAGCTTCATGATGCTGATCATTACATTTTAAGTATTTTAGATTATTAATATTTTCAGGCGCTAATTTATGCCAATTTATTGTGCCAATTGAAGGCTTAAGAGCATTTGATAAAAAGCGCGGGCTTTTCTCTTTGCTAGCTTTGCACCAATAGTCTATTGAACTAGGATCAATTTTAAGTAACTTAAATAATTCTTTAAAATTAAACTGTCCATTCATTGCTTCAACTTCTAACCATTCATTTTTCATCATGTTATCATCAACACCATGGAGCACTATTGAACCATGTTGATAAAGAGCCACTTCTTGAAGTAATTTCTTAATGATAGGTATTCCAGTTGCAATACCAGCAATAATAACTCGTTTATGAGAAAAATTTTTAGAAAATTTATCAATTAACAAATTATTAAAACCGGCCTTAGTTATATAATTCTCTTGCTTCCAAATTATAATAAATTGCTTAAACACATCAAAAAGATCTTGCTGATGCAGCGCTAAATCTCCATCAATTACAGATACTATTGAGTTTAAATCTAATTGATAAAGTTCAACCTTATGAATAAAATTCGCAATATATTCACTCAATGGAGTAACTGTAAGCAAGTTATTAAAATTATTAACATTCATCAACAGCAGTATCTTAGTAACTTTAGCCACCAATTCAAAACGATTTAAAACAACATAGTTATGCTCTAACTTAAGCAAATTACTCAAGTCACCTAGTTGATAAATTTTAGGTTTAGGCTGCCCCAATTGAGAAAATGCTTTTTCTAAAGCATAACAAGATTGCTGGGTTGGAAGTAATATTATAACATTTTTATTATTGCAATTCTGATAAAACTTATTTATAGTCCCATTAGCCAAAGACATAAAGAAGTCTTCATTTGCATCAATTTTATATATATTAGTTTTCATTATGCGATTCATATTTATTTTTATACTTATAACTATTCCAACAATTCTTTTGGCTGATAATAAAAAAATTATTACTTCTATCCGTCCGCTACAATCAATTATAGCTAATATTACTGATGGAAGTAAAGATATTGGATTAATTATTGAACAAAATGAATCATTACACAACTATCATTTAACCCCTGATAAAATACTTGAAATTAATAGTAGCGATATAATTATTATGATTGATGATGAATTTGAAATATTCATGAACAAAGTATTAGGTAGATTAGATAGCAACCATTTTGTTATTAAAGTAGCTAAATTACCAAAAGTTAAACTATTAAAAAATCAAGAGCATGATCACGAACATAGCCACGAAGATGAAGATGAGCATGATCATAGCCATGAACATGAGCATGATCACCAGCATTGCCATCATTTATCAGAATATGATTATCATTTATGGTTAGATGTTGATGTGGTAAAAAACATTGCTGAACAAGTTACTAAAATACTCTCTAAGAAAATTCCTCAAGATGCAGAATTATATAAGCAAAATTTAGAAATATTTATAGAAAAACTAAATGAGCTAGATCAAAATATCAAAGCCAAGACAGCTTCTTTAGCTAATAAGAAGTTTATTGTTACTCATAATGCATATGATTATTATATTAATCGCTATGGTTTTCAAACTCCTCTTCCATTAACAATAGATCATAATAGCAACATTGGTGCTTTAGATTTACTAAATCTACAGAACTCCATTGCAAGCAATAAAATTGATTGTATTTTTGAAGAACCCCAATTTGATTCTAATATAATTTCAAAACTCAAACAAAATTCAAAAGTTAAAATTTCTAAGTTAGATGCTGAATGGGGACCAGAAGGAACATCGGTTAAAGATTCATATTTTGCAATGATGAATACCTTAACCAACAGCTTCTATAATTGCCTAGCTAATTAAGTTTGATTTTTCAAACTTAATTAACCACGGCGCCATTTAGAGCTACCATCTGCTAAGTCTTCTAAAATCACTCTATGAGATTTTAATTCTTCTCTAATTCTATCTGCTTCTTGCCAATTTTTAAGGGACTTAGCTTCTATTCTTTTTGTAATTTGCTCTTCTATATATTGATGAGAAACATCTGCTTTTAAAAACCATTCTTTAGGATTTTGATATAAAAACCCGAGTAGCTGACCACATGCTTTAAGTTGAGCTGAAATTTGTTTTTTCTGCTCTTGGATGTTAGTTTTATTAAACATATGAACATATTCATGAAGCAAAGCAAAACTCTGAGGAGTGTTTAAATCATCAAATAAGCTAGCTTTAAATTCTTGAGTAACATCTCCACTATCAACATTCATCTGCTCTAACACTCGATAAAAACTGTCTAACGCTTTTTGTGCATCATCCAAAGATTTTTTATTCCAATCAAGTGGCTTTCTATAATGGGAAGAAAGTAATACATATCTAATTACTTCGCCGCTAATTCCCTGCTCTATTAGCTCATTAATGGTGACAAAGTTACCTAAAGATTTACTCATCTTTTCGCCATTAACTGTTAAAAAGCCATTATGCACCCAGAAATTAGCATATTTACTTCCTTCAAAAGCACAGCAGCTTTGAGCAACCTCATTAGTATGATGAGGAAAAATAAGGTCTACTCCACCACCATGAATGTCAAAACTTTCGCCTAAATATTTATAGCTCATAGCTGAACATTCTATATGCCAACCAGGCCTCCCCTGACCGTAGGGGCTAGAGAAAGAATGATCAATATCCATAGATGGTTTCCATAAAACAAAATCTGCAGCATTTTCTTTATTTTCTGCTATTTCTACTCTGGCTCCTGCCATTAAATCTTCTAGATTTCTACCCGATAAGTTCCCATATTCTTTAAATTTATTAACACTGAAATAAACATGGCCTTCACTGATATATGCATAATTATTTGCTAGTAATTTTTCAATAATCATTAGCATTTCAGGAATATGCTCAGTTGCTTTTGGCTCAAAATTTGGTTCCAAACAATTAAGCTCTTTAATGTTACTATGGAATATTGAAGTTATCTTCTCAGTTAACGTAGCAATTGAGATATTCTGATCTAATGCAGCTTTAATTATTTTATCATCAACATCAGTTATATTTCTAACATAAGTTACTTTATCAAATCCATAAATATTTACCAATAAACGGTATAAAACATCATAAATTACCACCGCTAATGCATTACCTAAATGAGGATAGTCATAAACTGTTGGTCCACAGACATACATTCTAACGCTGTTGTTATCCAGGGGAATAAATGCTTCTTTTCTTTTAGTTAGGCTATTATATAATTGTAATGTCATCTTTTCTCTATCTTTATAAATTTTATGAAACTATTGCATCTTCAATTGAAAATTCAGCGGTTTCTCTTCCTTTCCAACGATTAATTCTTATATAACCTACAAGGTCAATATTTTTGTATCCTTTATTAAGTAAAGCATCACCAAGCTTAGTGCCAATCACTCTAAAGGCGTTGGCCTTGAGCAAACTATTTAAATTTTTGCTCTCCTTACATCCAATCAAACATGATATATTACTATCAGAAAACACGTTGACCTTAGCTAAATAAATATTTTTTAGCATAAATTTTGGTTCACTATTACTCGGACCAAAAGGGCCAAGTTTTTCTATTTGTTTAGCAAAATCTATGTTAGCCGACTCAGTTGATATATATGCATCAAAATAACGATTACCTCTATTTTTTAAAAGCGCTAATTCTTGAGTGAATTTATTATGCAAAAATGCTTTTAATGCAGGAACATTTTTCTTAAGTAAAGTAAAACCAGCAGCCATTTTATGCCCCCCTCCACTTAACAAAAGACCGTCTTCTTTAGCTAAAACCACAGCCGATCCAAAATCTACACCATTAACAGACCTGCATGAAGCTTTACAATGCTCACCATCAGTAGTTAAAACTGCGACGGGCTTATTCATCATTTCTTTTAATCTTCCAGCAACTATACCAACAACACCTTGATGCCAATTTTCACCATTAACCATGATTAAAACTTCATCTTCTGATTGTAATTTTGCTTGCTCCAAAGCTTGATCAAAAACCATATATTCAATTGCTTTGCGCTCTGAATTATATAATTCTAATTTCCTAGCTATTTCTATAGCTTCTTGTAAATTATCTGTAGATAAAAGCCTAGAACCCAAAGAAGATTCTCCCACTCTGCCACCAGCATTAATTCTTGGGCCAATAACATATCCAATATGATATGTGGTTAATTCATTCTCAAGCTTTAGCAACTGACAAAAAGCTTGCACCCCAGAATTTTGGCGCTTATTTAGAATTTTTAAGCCTTGAATAACAAAAGCACGATTTAACAACTCAAGGGGAACCACATCACAAATTGTTCCAATTGCAACAATATCTAGAAGCTTCATCAGGTTTGGTTCTTCCTTATTTAAGAAATATTCTTTTTTTCGTAAAACACTTATCACCGCAACCGCCACTAAAAAAGCCACCCCCACAGCAGCCAAATATCCATACATGCTGGTTTCATCTTTTCTATTAGGATTAACTATAGCATCAGCTTTAGGTAATTGGTCACCTGATAAATGATGATCCACTATAATAACTTTCAAATCATTTTTATTTGCAAAATCAATAGCTTCAAAAGCAGCAGTACCACAATCTACGGTAATTATTATTTCCGCTCCTTGGTTTTTTAAATGAGAAAAAGCCTCTACACTAGGCCCATAACCCTCACCTATTCTATCGGGAATATAAACAATAACTTCAATATTCAGAAGGTTAAAAAATCTTTTTAACAGAGCTGAAGATGTTGCTCCATCAACATCATAATCTCCAAATATAACTATTTTTTGCTTATTTATTACTGCATCAGCTATAATTTCAGCTGCTTTTCTCATATCTAAAAGATGAAAAGGATCAGGCATGCATTCACGCAATGTTGGAGCTAAAAACTGCTCTGCTGATTCTAAACTCACATTACGACCAACAAGTAATCTAGCCAAAATTTCACTACTACTAAGCCTACGTATAAATTGATTAATTGTCTCTTGATCTATTTCCCTTAACATCCAGTTAAATTGCTTAACTGAAATATTCTCATTACTCACCTTAAATCTTTCCTTTAGTAAATATCTTTGTAAGGCCAGTATACCAAGAGAACGTCGTAAATCATAGCGGAATTTATATAAAGATTAGCTTAAGTTTTGTAATTTTAAATTATTAACAACAGTTACTTAATAACCATAAATACCACTACATATAGTCCTATAAAAAAAAATATACACAATATATATTATTATGTAGACATCTTACAATTTAAAATTTACAATCATTCTTATGAATAAAACTAATCTAAAAGAGCATAATAATGACTAAAACAATTTCCGTAACCATGGACCATAAGTTAGATAATAATTTAACTGATTTTGGTAAAGCCGTATTAAAAGATAGATATTTGTTAACTGGAGAAACTTACCAAGATTTATTTGCTCGCGTTGCAAATTATTATGCTGATGATAAAGATCATGCTCAAAGAATTTATAATTACATCAGTAATTTATGGTTTATGCCAGCCACTCCTATATTAAGCAATGGCGGAACCGACCGTGGATTACCAATTTCTTGCTTTTTAAATGAAGTTGAAGATGATTTAGAAGGAATTGTGAAAGTTTGGAACGAAAATGTATGGCTAGCAGCACGTGGTGGCGGCATTGGAACTTATTGGGGAAATGTTCGCTCTATCGGTGAAAGAGTTAAGGGTAATGGAAAAACTTCTGGTATTATTCCCTTCATCAAAGTTCAAGATTCAATGACCCTAGCTATTTCACAAGGAAGCTTAAGACGTGGAAGCGCGGCTATGTATCTACCAATAGATCACCCAGAAATTGAAGAATTTATTGATCTTAGACGCCCAACTGGAGGAGACCCTAATCGTAAAGCATTAAATATACATCATGGAGTTTCAGTTAGCGATAAATTCATGCAAGCCGTAGAAAAAGATTTAGAATGGGAATTATTAAGCCCTAAAGATAAGTCTGTTATTTCTAAGGTTAAAGCGAGAGAATTATGGATTAAGCTTTTAACCACTAGAATTGAAACTGGCGAACCTTATATTTTATATTTAGATCATGTTAATAATAAAATTCCTGAACATCAGAAAAAACTAGGCCTAAAAGTCAAGATGTCTAATCTATGCAGTGAAATTGTATTGCCAACCGGTAAAGATCATTTAGGAAATACAAGAACTGCTGTATGTTGCTTATCATCACTTAATTTAGAACATTATGATCAATGGCATGATAACAAACAATTTATTGTAGATATTATGCGCTTCCTTGATAATGTTTTAGATGATTTTATCAAAAAAGCTCCAGAATCTATGGCTAATGCAAAATATGCAGCCATGAGGGAGCGAAGCGTTGGCTTAGGAGTGATGGGATTTCATTCATTCTTACAATCTAAAATGATTCCTATTGAATCAGTAGTAGCTAAAGTTTGGAATAAAAAGATTTTTAAACATATATCTGAATCAGTAAATGAAGCATCTAAAATGCTTGCTGAAGAAAAAGGTCCATGCCCTGATGCCGCTGAATGCAATGTTATGGAAAGATTTAGCAATAAAACTGCAATTGCACCAACAGCTTCCATTTCAGTGATTTGTGGAAACTCATCTCCTGGAATTGAACCATATGCTGCTAATAGTTTCACTCAAAAAACTTTGTCGGGATCATTCACTGTCCGTAATAAGCATTTAACTCAATTGCTTCAAGAAAAAGGAAAAAATACTGAACAAGTATGGTCTTCAATTTCAACTAACGAAGGCTCAGTTGAACATTTAGAGTTTTTAAGCCAAGCTGAAAAAGATGTATTTAAAACTGCTCCTGAAATTGATCAGCGCTGGTTAATTGAATTTGCAGCTGACCGCACAGACCATATCGATCAGGCTCAATCTCTAAATATCTTCTTGCCTGGGAATGTGAGTAAAAAACATCTTCATCAGATTCATTATTCTGCATGGAAACAAGGGGTTAAGAGTTTATATTATTGCCGCTCAACCTCGATCCAAAGAGCCGACAAAGTGTCACATCAAGTGGAGCTTGTGGTTCATGGAGAGCCAAAAGAACAAGAAAGCAAATATGAAGAATGCTTATCTTGCCAATAAAGAAAATTTAGCTAGCATAAATTTAGGCTAATAAAATTAAAAATTTATTCTTATGAATTTAGTTCTTAATTTTTTAGCCTAAGTCTTTCATATCCCCATCTTTTTTTTCATTATCATGTAGATCACTAATTAATATCAATTGTAACTTTTAACCCCACAAAAAAATCTAAGTAAAATTTACGACCGCAATCCATTACAAAAAAATAATTTTATTAGCAAAAAATTAACTATTAATAATTATTATAATAGAAAAGGAGAAAAATATGTCAAAAGAACCAATCAAAGATTTAGCTCAAATGCTGAAGGGACAAAACATAAAAGGACTAACATCTTATGAGCCTAAAATGAATGAACTAGGGAATGCTGCTTTATTTGGCGTAATTGGAATTAAGCTACTAAAGACATGGCACAACTCTCTTTATCCATATGAAGGAAAAAAAGGTAATTTAAGAGGGTCTTCTTCTGATAATTCTAAAGAACATCAAAAAAATGTTGATACAGGTTTTACTCGAAGAATTAATCAAAATGCCCCTAGATTTATGGAAGAAATAGCTAGTTTAGATCCAGAAGAATTAGCTAAACTTTCAGGTATATCTACTAAAACAGTGGATGAGATAATGAAAGGAGTTGTTGAACTTTGCAAGATACATTCTAAGAACATTGGTAGACCAGTTAAAAATTGTGACACTAGATTTAACAAAGCAGTGGCAATAAGAGAAGATAAAAAATACGGACAAGGCCTTTAATTAGAAATTTAGTGATGTTATTATCTAATATAATCAACATTTACAAAATTTTAATAGATCTTCTTTTACTAAATAGCCTTATCATGTTATGAGGTGAATTCAATCTAAGTTATAATTCATATTAATATCCTGGCTTTGATATTTTAAAGTCAAAATAGTTAAGATTAATTACATATAATTTTTAATTCTTTTATCTTAGAAATTTAAAAATACTTACTTCATTAAACTAGCAGCTTGTCCAAGAGCACCAACCACTCTTAATGCACCTATTCCAGCCTTGATAAGCATGGATCCTTTTTTCTTACCTTTAAGATTATATTTTTTAACTATATCAATTCCAGATTTTTTGCTTTCTTTATCAAATTCTTTAATTTTTGCTTTAGATTCTTCAGCCCTTTTCTTTAAATGCAATCCTTTTTTATCGGGGTCATTTTTTCCGTGTTTTTTAACAAAATTATCATAATGGGTTGCGGCCTGATCAGCCTTAATTTTTAAACTCTCTCTTGTTTTTAGAGCCTTAGTTTCATCGGCACTCATGCCCAATGTTATAGCTTTTATTTTTGTATCCAATTTATTTAACTTGATTGCTTCTCTATTTGCCCCTTTGATTAACTTCTTATTTTGAGTTTTAGTATTGCTTCCAGAATTTATTTTTTCTGCATAGCTATCATATTTATTTGATACGTTCTCTTTTTGACTTCTTAAATTATCTGCACTTTCTTTCCTTTGTTGCGCCGAATCAATTGATGCAGCTTTATTCTTAATTTCTTCTTCAGTTAAAGACTTAGGAGGAATGGTCTTTGTCATATAAGAATATGCCCCAACAGCACCTACTCCCACTATACCCCCAGCACTTAAAGCAGCTCCATACTTAAATCCAGTTCTAAGAGTTCTATTTCTCATTCCTTTATAGTCATCACTATTTTTAGCAATACCAGTTGTAATTGCGGCTCTTTCCATTGTTCTATCTATTTTCTTAAATCCTTTTTGCATATCTGAGAGGGGATTTGCTCCCATGCTTGCATTTGCATATTTACTTGAAGGACTAAATAAACTTGAGCTGCCAACAATCTGCTCAGCAACTTGCGCTGCTAACCTATCAGAGTAAAGCTTCATAGTTTTGGTAATAATACAAAAATTAATTACTAATGGGAAAGTGGTCAAAACCACACTAAAGGCACTACCCACATTATCTGCCCCCCATTTAGAAAACCAAGAAACACAAAATAAAGTTACTGTACCAACTGAAGGAAATCCTGGAATAGCAAATGTAAATGGCATAGTACATTTATAACATATCTGATAGTTAAATAATCCCACAAGTATTGTAAATAGCATTCCATTAATAAACACTAAACCAATAAGTAAAATAACCGGAGTTATAGTAAATTTAACCATAGCTTTAAACCAGTTACTAAATAAATAGCTAGTCTTTTCAAAAAGAAGAAATATTATAAAAATTGGAGCCACAGATAAGCATAAACCTATTCCTACAAAAGAAGTCATATACATGATAAACGCTTTGAAAATTGCCCCTGCAAAAGTTAATATTCCATTAATTAGCAGCGCAAATGCAACTAACCCTAATAAACCTTGTAGCATTAAACCAATAATTTTAAAATAAGTTGTTTGATCAAGCAGCAGCACGTTAACACTTTGAGTAATAAAATCAAAAGGATTAGTTACAGGAGCACCAACAGCATATGATATTAAGCTATTGCTTAATCCATAAAAACCTTCAAATAAATAAGTATTGAAAAACCAAAAACTGTTGGGTGTTAAAAGCGTACTAACTACAGCAACTTTAACAATTCTCATGATAAAATCTACTCTATCATTTTTCATTAAACCAAATAGATACATCATTCCATAAATAATCACATACATATAAAGCAATGCATCAATAGATCTAATATAATCTGAACATTGACCATCAACTGACTGATCCATCCCCGTGGCACTACAAGTCATATGAAGAAATATTGATTGCGCAGTTTTTTGAATGGTTTTTTGAATAACTGAAATAATATTTGATAACATTGTTGAAAATCCGGATGTATAAGTGGTATATCCGAAAGTTAAAGTATAATATCCTGAATTATTGGTGTAATTATTATCTGGATCCACAATTCTAGTCCAAATTTCACCACTAAAAGGCATAGCAGGCAAAGTTATTGTGTTGGGACCTTGTTCTTCACCACTACTATAATCAATAATCATTTCAGTTCCTGTGGTTGATGCGCTGTTGGGGTCTTGATTATTAGGAACTAGCATAACTTGCAAATATTTGCCATAATCGGCAACTAAAGGCCCAGCGGCAACATATACTTTATAACCACCCACCATATTAGCATTATTTGAAATATTAGTATTAAGAATATCTGCGTAATATTCATTATTTTGTTCAGTTAATGCACTAATTTGAGCATTATTTGCATCAATGCAGCTTTGAGTTTGAGCCACCGAACAATTAGGACATGAATCACAGGTTTCAGTCTTTGGCGCATAACTTTTACTATAAGCATTAAAAGCCTGCTGCATTCCTGTTAAAGTATTAATTACATCTTGGCAATAGCTTTCTAATTCTGCACTTGTGGTGTCTCCAGTTAATGTTGGTGGAGTTGGAGCAGCTCCTCCTGTTGTTGGCACAGGTGGATCAAGATAATTAATTAAATTAGTGGCAGTTGCCATTGCAGAACTTGCTATATCATAGATATCTGTAGGGTTCTTTGGATAAGTTGCTGGTGCCCAAGTGGAAGTATTTTGAGAATTGAAATTAAAAGGTACTACAACAGGTTCCCAGGTGCTAGAGTTGCTTTGATCATATCCAGAATTTGCGCTAGTAATTAAGTTATTTAAACTTAAACATGGAGTTTGTATTCCATCTACTGCTGCCTGCGTAGAAGGATCAGTATAAGCTGTGCCAAGTAAGTTAGTTAAGGTAGTTAAATAAGATTGAGCAGTTGGGTCTGAAACCCCTTCAATCATGTTATAACCTTGAAATCTTAAGCTTTCAATTGTGCCATTAGAATATTGGCCATTCATATTAGTTAAACTTGTGGTTAACTGAGGATATAAAGAATTAGTATTATATGCTTGAAGCTGAGAAATTGTAGTGTTGTTAGTATCAATATCTGTATTATAATCATCAACATTAGCAATTGTATCATTAGAATTTGGATTAATTATCTGCAACCATAAAGGCCCACCCACCGAACCAAAGCTTTTTCCAGCACTTGGAGGCTGGTTTCCACTACTATCAGGTGGAACATATGCTACTGTTTGGTAACTTCCCTGAAGATCAAAACATCTATCATCAACAGAAGGAGGGCATTGAATATCATTTTGAATGGCATAAAGGTTTAATCCCCCGGTGTTCCAACAAGTATCAACACTACCCGTAGTATTAAAAACTTCAGTACTTTGTTCTTGTTCATTATCATCAGAACTTCTATTACCACAGCCTGGATGGCTTTTACTAGTGCTAGTGGCCCCAAACCCAGCCTGATTCTTGCCATCACAATAGCCACTATTGCCTTGAGCACTATCATATGTAGGTGAATGACTGTAATATGTTGGCGATGTATCGGCATAACTATCTTGTGTTTTACCTTCACAAATAAAGTAATTAGGAGTATCTACACCAGAGACATATTCTTCTGGACATAAATCATAAGTACATGGCGTGCTGCAAGAGCTGCTACTACAAGAAACCGATGAATTGCTTGTGCAAGCAGATCCAGTATCATAATAATTATTCATATAGGGAGGATCATCAGCTGGTTCTGTATAAGTTTGGTGATAGCAATACCAAACTGGATAGATTGTTGTACATAAATTCCCAACCAAAGGAATATCAACACAGTTTATTTGACAATTTCCAACAGCAACACATTCATCTTTGTCATTATTTGTTGGATATCTTGGGCAATCAATACCAATTGTATCACAACCTGTGTCATCATCATTAGCTCCATAATAACTACAAGTTACAGTTTTATATTTCCAATTATTATTCCAAGTCCATTTAGTTGGAGAACTATTACCATAAGAATCTGCTCCAGTTGTGCAATCAGCTGTTGTAATCGTAATTTGTTGATTAGGTGCAAACTGAGCAGCTGATCCATCACTATTTAATATTTGGGTTGGTGTATCTTGACTTGCAGATATTATATAATCCTGCCCTAACCCCTCATTCACATCAGAATAAAAATCTGAAGCTATAACAATTTCATAACCTGGAGAACCACCTATGTTAAAGTCGTATACTGATCCTTGATTAACAAATAATCCTGAATCTACCCAAACACCATAATCTCCTGCGCTATTTTGGCTGGTTGACTGCACATTTATATTGGTATCAACTACTGTTTTAATAGTATTAGCATCTGAATAAGAATCCGGACTGCTGCCAATACACCATGTATCAGGCCCATCACAGCCTACAAGGGCAAACAATAATATAATAGAAAGGATTTTAGATATATTTTTCACTTAAATGGAGTAATAATTTATAGTTACAGGTATACCAGATTATATAATTTAAAGTTAAAAGTATACAATTTTCACTTTAGAACTTCTTTTAAATTATAGATTTTTACCTTGAATTAGATTATATGAAACAAAATCAAGAATATAAAAATAATATTTATCTAGAATAGAGAGCTTATAATTTTCTTAATCTAAATAATATAGGGAGAGAAGAACTAAATATACGAATCAAGAAATAAAAAAACTAGATCAAGCAGCTGCATTAGCTTATATCACCTCTGCCAACCTAACAGCCACTTATCTTATAACTTCAACTAAAAATCACTCTATTTTACACTAATCTTCTTAAAAATGATAAAAACATATTGTATCACTGGTTAATTTATGTTAAGTTTTGTTAGTAAAAGTTGATAAATTATATTATTGAGGTAGAAAATATGGCAAGAAAAGTAGAACATATCGAACAAATTGATCGCTACATTGGAGCCCGAATTCAAGAATTACGCTTAGCGCACGGAATGTCACGTCAAGATTTGGGTGAAAAAATAAACGTCACTCATCAGCAATTACAAAAATACGAAATTGGTACTAACAGAGTTTCTGCAGGAAGACTTGCTCTTATTGCAAAATATTTAGGAACATCAGTTTCAGCATTTTATGAAGGCTTAGATAGCTCTTTAAATGCAGTTGCTACAATAGTTGAAAGCAATCCTAACCAAAGAATGTGTATAGAAGTTTCTCGTAATTTCATGAAGATAAAAAACCAAGAACATAAAGATGCTATTAACTCTTTAGTTAGAATTCTTGCTAAGGGAGAAATGTTATCTTCTTCAATATTTGAAAATGAAGTAGAAAATATATTAAAATAAGCAGCGTAAAAACCACAGCAATAATCTAGTAACTATTTAAAAAATGGAGCAAATGCTCCATTTAATATCCAGACAAAATAATTAGTACAGGTTATTTTATTTTTCTATCTAAGATGCTATAAATCCATTTCTAATTTAAAAAATAACCATTCTTATCTCTTAGACCGCCCAGAAAAAACTAGAATTCACATTTTATATTATTAATTTAAGATATATTTTTATTTTCTACTTCTGGGATAGAAAAATAGAAGCTAGCACCCTTTTCAAGGTTATTTATTGCCCATATTTTTCCTTTATGAGCATTTATAATCTGCTTACAAATACTTAGCCCTAATCCAGTTCCTCCAGATAATTTCTTAGTAGATGAGCTTTGCATAAATGGCTCAAATATTATCTCTAGCTCCTCTTTAGGTATTCCAAGCCCTGAGTCTTGAACAACAACTTCAACCATTTGGATATTATCAACAATAATTTTATCGATATTAATATTAATAACATTATTATCGGCAGATCCATATCTAATTGCATTAATTAATAAGTTTCTAATAACTTGCCCCAACTTCTCTTTATCGGCCATAACAAAATGCTCAATTTTAGAAGTAAATAATATTTCAATAGGCTTGCCTAATATATATAGAGCATTACATTCATCAATAATTTCTCTAATCTCTTTATCTAAACTTATTAACTCAAAATTCATTAACATTTTATTTGCAGTGAATTTTGATATATCCAAAAGATTATTTACTAACCCTCCTAATCGTCTAGCATTATTTGAAATTTCACGAACATATTTATGCCTTACATCATCTGCAATAGAACTCCAATTGTCAGATAATCCTTCAGAAAGAGCTGTAAATCCATGAACTGGCGTTCTTATTTCATGACTCAGATTATTAAAAAACTCTGTTTTATAAGATAATGCTTTTTCTAACTCTATGGTTCTTGACTCTACTTTATTTTCTAAAGAATCGTTCAATTCTTTAATTTTTGCTATATAATCGCCTCTCTCTTTCTGGATTTTTCTTGTTTGTTTAGAGAAAATTAATTGATATACCACAGGAGCACTATAAGATCCTATAGATCCTATAAGATGATGATGAAAAATTATCCCTTCATTAAAAGAACAAAGTGATGCAAGAGCAATTCCTAAAATAGATAGAGCGATAAACGACATCCAGTCAACAAAGAAAGAAAGCAACATAAAGCCAACAAGCCCCTTAACTTGCCACGCGCTCAAGTCTTGGTTTTTTAATAGCATATAAGTGAAAAAAAATGGGAAACTAATTAAAAGTATAAAATAAAATATTAATGGAAAAAATTTTTTTACTAATCTTGGAAGAGATTTATACAGAATAAATATAAATCCGAAAGAACTTATTAATATACGTAAAACTATATTTTCATAGCCATTAGGAGCGGCAAATAAAACATTGAAGAAATAAAATCCTAAATAACTAATAACTAAAACCCAGCCAAGTATATCAAAATACGGCTCAGCCTCCTTAGTATTATAAGCCATGTTTCTCCAAATCAAATTTTTCATTTCATTCTGAATGGCTTAAAGTTTCATCACTATCTCTACCTATAAAAATAAAATTTTGATGCATATTTATTTGGCAAAAATCTTCATCACATATACCATCTAAATAATTACTAACAGCACTAATATTTGCTTTAGCATTGGCATCGTAAAGTATCATATTGGACACATGCAACATGGGTTCTTTTGAACCTTCCATAATCTCAGTAGAAAGTAAAGCATAAGAATTTTTATGTTCATACATTGAATTTAAGATAAAATGATAAAAATCTTCTTGTCTTCCTTGAAAATGCTTCACCATTTTTTCACGGCCTAAGCCATCATTATACACAAATGCAACAACGCCATTTTCATTCAACATATTATATAATTTTTCAAGAAGAAAATCTCTAGAATTATCAACTATATAGTAAAGTGTATGTGACATTAAAATTAAATCATATTTAATTTGAGATACATCAACTGTTAAAATATCTCCACAAACCTTGTGAACTGTAGAATTATTAGGGCCAATAATATTGGGTAAATTGGATAGAGATTCAAGACTATTATCAACTAGAGTAATATTTGAAAAATGCTTCCCAATAAATTTAGTTATCTCTCCTTTCCCTACTCCAATATCAAGAAAATTTGTAAAATTCTTCAATTTTAAGATAAGCTCTTTATTAAGTATCTCTTTCCTATGTTCTTTCTCAAAACTGGCGGCCATAAACAAATCAACTGTACCAAGATAATGAGTTTGATTAACAGCAATCTCACCAAGCATATTAGGCACTAAAAGATCTTGAGATAAATAATTGATTATATTATATTTATCTTCTTTTGATAATTGAAGATTTTCTTCTTCAATTAGAGTAGTATTTTTAAAGTAATCCTCACCTAATATCTTCTGATTAAGGGAAGTTGTTTTTTTAGGTACTCTTAAATGCTTTTTTGCCATATTGAAAACTACAAATTAAAATTAAAACAGTTAACGTTATTAACCACATGTTACTATTTTTGTTAATTAATGTAAATTATTATTTCTAAGCGACATAACAAAAACTATACTAGGTTGAGTTTACATTTAAAAACACCAAAACTATAAATAAAATTTCATTAATCTTATAGAGAGAAAATAACAATGAAACGCAATAATTTAATAAAATTACTTGAAGAATATCAACCAACACCTCAAGAAGCTCACTTTAAGAAAGATATATTAAATTTTGTTAAAAACAATAAAAATTGTTTTGAAAGAGAATTAGAAATTGGCCATATCACTGCTTCATCTTGGATTATAAATAAAACTGGAGATAAGAGCCTACTTATGCATCATATGAAATTAGATAGATGGTTTCAACTTGGTGGACATGCAGATGGTAACTCAGATGCTCTAGAAGTGGCTATAAAGGAAGCCCAGGAAGAATCAGGAATCTTTGCTATTGAGCCAGTAATGCAAGGTATTTGGGATATTGATATTCATGAAATTCCTGCAAATTCAAGAGATAAAGCCCATTTTCATTATGATATTAGATTTCTCTTGCAAGTAAAAAGCGATGAAACTGTTCAGATTAACAATGAATCAAAAGAATTAAGATGGATAGGAAAAAATAAAAATGAACTCCCTACAAAAGAAATCTCAGTAACCAGAATGTTTGATAAGTGGTCGGCTCTAATTTAAGAGCCTTCCTCTGGTAGAAATATTAGAACTTTCCTTACTTAGCTTTTTTAACAAATTCTGACTTTAACATCATTGAGCCAACACCATCAATTCTGCAATCAATATTATGATCTCCACCATCAATCAGTCTAAGTATTTTCACCTTGGTTCCAATTTTTACAACAGATGATGATCCTTTAATTTTTAAATCCTTAATTACAGTAACAAAATCTCCATCACTTAATAAATTTTTATTTGCATCATAGACCATAAACTTATCATCGCTAGCATTTTCATCTGCTTCATTCTTTAGCCATTCATAGGCACATTCTGGACAAATAAGCATATCTTTATCTTCATAAGTATATATAGAATTGCATTTTGGACATGGTGATAAATTATTCATAAAAAAACCCTTTTTCAAATTTTACTTTTATAATTATTTTAGAATCTAGAAAGAAATAAGAACGATAATATTATATATTAACTATTGGCAAACTCCAATTTCTCCAATATGCCACTAATCTCAAAACTATACCAAAAAATAATAATATAGTTATATTTACAGAATTTAATAGTAAGAAATTTTTTAAAATAAAAAGAACAAAGCCTAATATTAAAGAAATTGATGCATAAAAGTCAGTTTTAAATACTAATGGAACTTTGTTAAGCAATATATCCCTAGCTAAAGACCCTCCAATTGCGGTAATCAAAGCAAATGACAAAGTTGAAATTAAATTTAAATCTTGATTAATAGCAACTAAAGCACCTATTATGCTATAAGAAGACAATCCTACGGCATCACAAAATATATAAATTTTTCCATCCACAGATAGATTAAATCTATATAATTTTAATGCTAAAGTTAGCATAACAGATAGTATAGCAATATAAATATAGAGTGGTTCACTTAATAATCTTGGAACTTCATTAGCCAATACATCTCTTATTACACCACCACTAATAGTATTAATTATTGCGATTAATGTAATTCCTAATATATCAAATTTTCTATTTATGCCTATTATGGCTCCACTTACTGCGTAAGCAGGCACAGCTAGGTAAGATGCATATTCCACATAATCAATCACTAAAGTTTTAAACCTCACAATCTAAATAAAGCAATATTATAAATATATATCATAAATTGATATTTTTTTGTAGGGTTAATTGGCTGTCAAAATAATATCATATTATAAAAATTAATAATTAACCAATTGTTAATTATTTAGATTTAGACTTATTACATAGAAATAATATCGACATAAAAAATTTCACTTTAAATTAAAGCTAAGGAGACCTGGAGTGCTAGACAAAGAAAAAAAAGAATCAACAACATTCTCCTCCCAAGAGCAAAAAACAAACGAATCTGATCCGGTTGCTCTATCACCAGAAGAAATGGAAGTAGAAAAAAAAATATCTAAACAAAAACAACTAAAAGAAACTGCACTACAAGAGATGAAGAATAATCCTTTTTCTATGGACTTAAAACACATTATTACTGAAAGAGATAGCGATCCGGTTGCTTTACCACCATCAGAAAGAACAAAAGCACTAGAAGCATTCAAAGCCCAAGATCGTACATCTAATTACCAAAATAAAGTTAAAGACATATTAAAGCTTTACGACGTTAATAAAGTTCATTCACCTAACGTTCCTAATAAAGCGATAAAACCATCACAAGAAAGAAATGGCCAATAAAAATACTTATAAAGATAATGATCACTCTACTAGTATAATAGTTTAAGACCCCAGATAATAACCTAGAATTTTATACATAAATCAGCTACCTTGTAAAATAAAAGATTGTAAAAATATGCTTAAAATTTATGTAGACGGAGACTCGTGCCCTGTAAAGGAAGAAATTCTTCGTTTATCCATGCGCCACTGCCTTGATGTATATTTAGTTAGTAACCGCTGGAGCACCCAAGTTATGGGGCCTAGAGTACATAAAATATTAGTGTCATCAGGAGCAGATGTTGCCGATGATTGGATTGTAAATAATATAGGCAAAAATGATATTGCAATCACTGCAGATATTTTACTAGCACAAAGATGCATAAATCTTGGCGCTTATGTGATTGGCCCACAAGGTAAAGCTTTCACAGAGGATAACATTGGAATAATTGTTGCAATGCGTAATCTCAACACCCATCTTCGTGAAACTGGAGAAATTTCAGGAAATAATAAAAGCATTACAAAACAAGATAAATCACGTTTCCTACAAGAGCTTGAACTAGCAATTCAAAAAATTAAGTCTGAGCAGAATAAGTAAGTTTTTAACATATTAGCAAACTAAAATTAATTATATTAATAACTCTACCGCCTTGAAAAATGTTATTTTTAAAATAAATTGCTTTAAAATTATTTAGATAACATACTTTGCGCCACAGCTTCAGCAACTTTAATTCCATCAACACCTGCGGAAAGAATTCCCCCTGCATATCCAGCTCCTTCACCCGCTGGGAATAACCCTTTAGTATTTAAACTTTGAAATGTTTCATCACGTTTAATGCGAATGGGAGAAGAAGTACGAGTTTCCACTCCAGTTAAAACCGCATCTTCTCTATCAAAACCTTTTATTTGACGGCCAAAAGCAGGAATCGCTTCACGAATTGCCTCTATTGCATAAGAGGGCAAGCATGAAGCAAGGTCTGTTGGAGTTACGGCCGGTTTATAGGATGGAATTACACCACCCAACACAGTGGAAGCCACTCCAGAGACAAAATCTCCCACAAGCTGAACAGGAGCAGCATAACTGCTTCCACCAGCTATAAAAGCTTGCCTTTCTAATCGTCGTTGGAATTCAATACCTTCAAGTGGATCGCCTGGATAATCCTCAGGGGTAATACCAACCACAATCCCCGCATTTGCATTGCGCTCTGCACGAGAATATTGACTCATTCCATTAGTAACAACATGTCCCTCTTCAGAAGCTGCAGCAACTACGGTTCCTCCAGGACACATACAGAAGCTATAAACATCCCTACCATTTGAAGCATGATGCACTAATTTATAATCCGCGGCACCTAAATTTGCATTACCTGCATTAATACCAAAACGAGCTGTATCTATAATTGATTGCGGATGCTCTATACGAAATCCAACAGAAAAAGGCTTTGCCTCTATATAAACATCATTTTTTTTAAGCATATAAAAAGTGTCACGAGCACTATGGCCAATGGCTAAAACCACGTGCTTGGATGCAATATGCTCACCACTAGCTAAAACAACCCCGCGCAGGAAGCGCCCACCACTACTATCAATTTCAACATCTAAGTCTGTTACATGGCTTTGAAATCTATATTCTCCACCTAAAGACTCTATAGTTCTACGCATGTTTTCCACCATCTTAACTAAGCGGAAAGTGCCAATATGAGGCTTTGCTTCAGTTAAAATTTCCTCTGGAGCCTCAGCTTTTACAAATTCAGTTAATACTTTGCGGCCTAAATGGCGAGGATCTTTAATTTGGCTGTAAAGCTTGCCATCGGAAAATGTTCCTGCCCCACCTTCTCCATACTGAACATTAGATTCAGGATTAAGTATAGATTTTCTCCATAATCCCCATGTATCTTTAGTGCGCTCTCGCACTTCCTTACCACGCTCAAGGATAATTGGTTTAAATCCCATCTGCGCCAATAATAATGCTGCAAATAATCCGCATGGCCCAGCTCCAATTACCAATGGCCTCTCAGACAAATCTTTTGGTGCTTGAGCTATAAATTGATAGTCAATATTAGGAGTTGGTTGCACATTAGAATTTTTAGCAAAACGCTTTAATATCTCTTCTTCATTTTTAACCACCACATCGAGTGAATAAATAAGAAAGATAGAAGATTTATTGCGTGCATCATGTGCACAACGAAATATAACACAAGAGAGCAGCTCATCAGCAGTGATACTAAGACGCGCAATTGCAGCCTCTTCAATTGCATGAGGGAGATGATCAAGAGGAAGCTTAACCTCTGTTAGCCTTAACATTTAATTACCTATAATATAAATATATTATGTGCATAATACGAATTATTTCTATAAGATTCAACCAAATCAAGGCAGAATAGATAAAATTAAAAGTTTATTCTTGGGCTAGATAATATATTCTAGCCTAATTCAAAAACAATCAAGGGCTAACAAAAAGGTTATGGATAACAATATCTCTACCGCATTACATACTGCAATTCAACATGGCAATAACAATATTCTTGATAATCTACTTGAATTAAAACCTCTTTTAAATGATAAGGATATAGACGGAAATACAGCTCTTCATTATGCCATCATAACAAGAAATAAGATTGCTGCAAAAGCTCTTGTAGAAATTGGAGCTAACCCTAATATAAAGAATAATGATAACAAAACTGCTTTAAAAATTGCTCAAGAAAGAGACGACCATGAAATGATTAAAATCTTACTTCCAAGAGCGCCTCGAAAAGTTAGATTCTATAATAAGAACCATGTTCTAAAAAAAATCACAAAACCTAAGCCTAAAGATAAATAATCATTTAATTTTAAAATCAGAAACCAAGAATAAAAATCAACAACTGCTGCTAAATATAACCAACCTTCTCCTTGTTATAATATTGAGCGATTCTCCAAGGTAATAACAGTTTGGATGAGTTATAGTGAAATTGATTGCAAACAAACTAGCAGCTACATATTTATTTATGTTTGGAAATCAGGTAAGATCCCAAGAATTATCTCTTGCATCTGTGCCACACCACCCATTAGCAGATAGATCCTCATATGCTGCCCTAGCGTCTGTGTCTGAAATTACATTACCTGAGAATTTAATCAGAGAGTCTTTATAAAGCTTGCTTTTTATAGTTTCAATATAATGCAAAGCAACTAAATCTTTATATACATCTTCTACTTTATCCCACATCCACTTAGGTTTAATTTCCTTGGCAATTCTTTGCAATAAATCATCAAAATCATCAAAATAAGGGGATTCTCTAGTTGCATCGTGAGGTATTTGATAGTTAATAATATCTTCTTTTAATGTTGTATCCTTAAAATTATATAATTCTATTTTTTCTTTCATTTTTGCAAGCAATCTTTTATCTGCTACAAATCCTTGCTGATTATCCCTATTAAATGTAAAGAAATCAGAAAAATATGAACATTTATTATTAGTGAAAACTTCTACAAATAACTTTAGTTCATTATTTTGGTTAAAAACTTTGTCAACTTTTAAAGTTTGGTAGTTTTCTGGAAGTTTGTCACAGAACAGCTCCATATAATCATAAGCATTAAATTCTTTGATATATTTGCGCAATAAAGGCAATGTTAAGTTAGTAATAGAAAGATTTTTCTCTAAATTATTCTTAAAATTAGCGAGATTCTTCAAAGTCCACAAATTGCCAAAATTATAACTATGTATTACTGTATTTTGATATTGCATCAGCTTATCTTGTGCATTTTTATGAATGGAATCTTTTTCAGTTGCAGTAGCAATAAATCCATTAGTATTTTCTGGTATAATTATTGGGGATTTCACCTCAATAAATTTTTTCTCTTTCCCAAAGCTTATATCAACATCAAAATCTGAATAAATTCCATATTTTCCATTTAATAGAAAAGAAATTCTTAATAAATCTGATGCAGCAGCAGGATTACCCCCACCATTTCCTTTGTTAAAGTTATCTAATTCATCTCTAGCTAAAGCAAAAATCTCTAGATCTCTTCCTTCACTTTGTAGATTTACTTTTTCATCATTAAATATTTTATCAAAATCGACCATTTCTATATTATAACTTGTAAGGAATTTTTGATTATCTTCTTTTGTCTTAGCAGATAACAAGGATTCGCTATATATAATATTTATCTTAGAACATGGATTATCTGATCTAAACTTAATTAATCTTGCTAAATTCTTTTCGCTTAGAAATTCGTCTGGATTTTTATTAAACCAAATTTTATATAATTTACTAGTGTCTAAATATAGATGATCACCTTCTTTTGGAATGATTCCTGTATTATAACCGATGCACTCTGGAGAGTGATAGAAATCATTTTCAAATTTTGCATTGGAATTCACTATATATTCTGACATAAGTTTAACCTTATATTTTTATTAATATTTTGATTGATAGCATTGCACACATCAACCGTTATGTCAATAAAGTTAAAATATATTAACCAATATGCAAATTAAAGATACATTATTTATAAGTTGTTACTACTGGGTTTTAAGATCTAGAGCAGCATTCGCTTTAGTAATTTGATATATCTATATTGCTTCAGAATTAAGATGTAGTTTAAGAAAAAGCAGCTGGCGGAGAGAGAGGGATTCGAACCCTCGATAGTGTTTCCACTATACACCCTTAGCAGGGGCGCGCCTTCAGCCACTCGGCCACCTCTCCATTACGATTCTTAAGCTAATTAGTTAGAATCGAGACATATTTATAGCAACATATTTTATTTTATGCTATCAAAATTTTGAGTTAAATTGAAAAATATGCTAAAAACTCAATTATTTAGGATTTATAATGCTGTTAACTGCCATTTTTAAAAATATTGCTATTCTAATAGTGAAGCTATATCAAAAAATAATATCACCCTATTTCCCTGGCTGTTGTCGTTTTAATCCAACTTGCTCTAATTATGCTATCTCAGCTTTTAATAAATATGGTTTTTTTAAAGGACTTTGGCTAACTTTAAGAAGATTACTAAAATGCCACCCGTTTGGAGGGTCAGGACATGATCCACTGCCTTAATTTTCTAAAGCAGCAGCTAAACTTGCTAATCGGGCTATAAATTTACAGCAATATTGATATTCTTCATAATCATTTTCTACTTTATGATTATTAGAAATTTCCATACCCACAGAATTTAAATTACTATATTCATCTTTTCCTTTATGAATTCGATATAAAAATTCAACACAAGTGTGATTAATTAAATAAAGTAATGGCTCAGCGCTCGCCTGCCCCACTTTATCTATGGTTTTTATACCTTCTTGAATAATTACTTGCTCATTAATAACGTTATTTTTAGTAACATGCATTTGATTACGCAATTTCTTATTTAAAGAATAAATTTCATCTTTATTCTTAACTATCATAATCCCCATGCCATAAGTGCCATAATCAGACTTAATCACTACATAAGGATCTTGCTTAATTTGATATTTAATATATTTTGCAGTAATTTGCGCTAATAGCTTTTCTACCCTATGAGCAAGATCATCTATGCCTTGTTGAGTTTTAAAATTAATTCCCTTACAAACATCAAATTCTGCTTTTAAAAAATATGTAGGTAATGAAAATAATTCTTCTAGCTCTTCTAATAACTTATTATAAATTGCAAAATGCTTGGATTTTCTTCTGTAAAACCATCCGTTATTAGGATGAGGAATAATTTTCTGCTCTATGTTAGTTAAAATTTCTGGAATGCCTAAAGATAAATCATTATTAAGAAGAATTATATCTGGAATAAAACCATCTAAAGTTTGTAACCTTCCATTTATTTTACTTAATGGAAAAGTTTCAATATCCTTATGAACAATTCCATCAACTTTATTATATTCAGTTGCAGATAGCAGAGCAGCCCTAACTTCAAAATCTGCTTCTTCTAAAATTTTTTGCAATGTTTTTAAATTATCTAAATAATATAAATTTCGGCTATGATCTTCGCCAATTAATAGAATTTTTTTAGCATCAGGATAATATGTATTAATATAATTGTTGGCTAGTTCAGAAGACTTAACTATATTATCTAAACTTAAATTATTAAAACCAGCAGGAAATAAATTAGTATCCACTTGAACTAATTTTTCTCCAGAAAATCTGATATCAACGGAAGAATAGAAACATGGTTTAGATGATGATAATTTATCTAAATACCATTTTTCAATTGCTTGTTGATTTTGCTGAAGTTTTTTGGCTAATTCTTTTAACATATCACCTTATAACTAACCTTTTAAAACTTGAGTTATACATTAAATTATTTCTAATTCAAATAACAATCAATTTAAGTTAAATAATATCATTTTATTTTGTAGCAAATCATGCATATTATTTACAATGCCACCCATACCAAAACCAGAAGCTCTTCTTCCACCAAAGGGCATCCAATCTGCTCTATAAGCGCTATGGTCATTAATCATGATACTTGCCGCGTCAATTTTTTTGGCAACTTTCATAGCAAAATTTAAGCTATCACTAAATAATGCTGCCTGAAAAGCATAAGGTAGAGAATTAGCCCTATCAATTGCATCCTCAATATCTTCATATGAATATACACAAGCCACTGGTCCAAATGTTTCATTTTTAGATACCAAAGCATTTTCTGGAGGATTATAGATAATTGTTGGTGCATATGTAGTTTGAGAAAGCCTCTCACCACCAATAATTAACTCCCCTCCTAAGTCAATAGCTTCTTTAACCCAAGAATCAACCCTATCAACTTCCTTAGGTAAAATTAATGGACCAACATCTGTATCTTTTGCTAAAGGATTGCCAACCTTTAATTTAGCCACTATTTCAGCAAAAACTTGATTAAATTGCTTCACCATATTTTTAGGAACATAAATTCTCTTAGAAGAAACACATACTTGACCAGCATGATAAAAAGCCCCCTTAGCCAAACTAAGTGCAACTTTATTTAAATCAACATTGCTATCAATAATTACTGGAGCCACGCCTCCATGTTCTAAACAATATCTAGTACCAGGTGCCAGCATCTTAACTAATTCCCATCCAACTTTTCCTGAGCCTATAAAATTAAAGAATGCCACTTTTGAATCTTGTAATATTTGGGTTGTAACCTCTGCATCACAAATTGCCACCTGACAATATAACTCTGGCAATCCTGCCTCATAGAGCAAGTCAACCAGCTTTAAACAAGTCATAGGAGTGGTGCTAGCTGGCTTAATAATAATGGGGCAACCAACAGCAATTGCTGGAATAATTTGATGAATTAAAAGATTTAAAGGATGATTAAAAGCACTAACAGCAAAAACCACCCCAATAGGCTCTTTAATAGAAAAAGCCGTCCTATTAATAGAAAATGGAGTTAATTCCATAGGAGTTTGCATTCCACCTATTTTATGAATTTCAGCTATTGCAGATTCAACACCACTAATTGCCCTAACTGCCTCAAAATTAGCATCAATCCAAGGTTTTCCACCTTCTGTGGCTATTAAAGTAGTAAAATTTATTTCTTCTCTTTTTATTAAGTTTATTAGCTTATTTAAAATTTCAATACGTTGATACGGCTTTAAATGTTTGGATGAGTCATGAAAAAATTTATGAGCATTTTCTAACATTTCCTTAACTTGTTCCAAGGAATGTTTTTGAACTTCTCCTATTTTTGTAAGATCATAGGGAGAAAAAATTTCTAAAATTGACATATTTTATTTTCCATAAAAAATTATTTTTCGTAAGCTTCGTCAGTATTGAATCTCTCAAATATAATCCACTTCATTATCATCTATATATTTCTAAAAGTAACCATTCTGGCATTTATATATTTTTCTTTCTTGACTCTAGTAACATTTTTTAATAATTCTCAATTCTACTATTTCACTTTAGTTGACGCAACTATAAATACTTTACAACAAGCATTGACATTATTTAACTTTTATATTTAACTTTATGTAAGTTATATAAATTCAAATCAGATTAAAATATAATTGATGAATCAATTGGGTAAAATAATACAAGAAAAAAGAGAAGCTCTTTCATTAACTATGAAAGATGTTTCTTCTATTCTAAAAATTAGAGAACCATTTATTTCAGCCATCGAACAAGATGATATTAAGTTTTTTGCCTCTGAAGCTTATTACTATGGATATTTAAAGCAATATTTAAAATATCTGCAACTTAACGACATAAATGTTCCACATGAATCCTTAGAAAAACATAATCTTATTATTATCACTCCAATAAAAAAAACTTTTAAGCCTAACTTTTTATTTGTTTTATCTATCATGATTCTTAGCCTTATAGTAAGCAATTACTTTGAAAATAATGTAAAAGAGCAAACTCTAGATCTTATAACTTTAGAAATGAATCAACATTTCTCTGAATTTGCTCAAGCTAAGTAACAGCCTACTAAATCAACTATTAATTCCTAACTCTTATTGCACTGCTGTATATTATTTTCTTTCAAAAAACAACTTTTTAGTTTATTTGTTTATGATCAATAAATGAGTTTAGCATATAAACAATAAGGCAAGTGAGTTCAAGTATGAGAAAAATTTTGATATCTAGCATGATTGGAAACGCATTGGAGTGGTATGATTTTGTTTTATACGTACAATTTGCTAAAATAATTAGCCAATTATTTTTTCCTGCCGTTGATGAATTCAACTCCCTTTTAGCCACTTTTGGTGTTTTTGCAGTAGGCTTTGTAATGCGCCCATTGGGTGGGGTTTTATTTGGCGTACTTGGCGATAGATTTGGCCGAAAGGCAGCTTTAGTGTTTTCTATACTTATGATGGCTATTCCCACTGCTATGATTGGATTTATTCCTTCTTATGCTCATATTGGCATTGCTGCACCAATATTATTAACCTTAATGCGTTTATTACAAGGCCTAGCACTTGGTGGTGGTTTCAGTGGCTGCATGACCTTTATTGTGGAACACTCCCCTAGCAATCAACGAGGCATTATTGGCAGCACCACTATGTTAAGTTTAGGAGCCGGTGTTTTTCTAGGAATAATGGTGTCATTAGGATTCTCTAGTTTATTATCTGAAGAGAATTTTATGTCTTGGGGATGGCGCTTGCCTTTTATTATTAGTTTAGCAATTGGTATGGTGGCTTTTTATATTAAAAATAATATTGATGAAAGCCCAGTTTACCTAAAAGCAAAAGAGCATGGTAAAATATCTAAAGCACCAATTCGTGAAGTTTTTTGTAATCACTGGAAAGAATTGCTCATTGCAATAGCATTATATTTAACTGTTACTGTACCTTTTTATACATTCACCGCCTTCTTTTCAACTTTCCTACAAAATCATGCAGGAACCTCTTTAAAAGAAGCAATGGTAATCAATGGTATAGCTATTTTCATTTTTATGATGGCAATACCATTAACCGGATGGTTATCAGATATATATGGACGTAAAAAAGTTTTAATCTGTAACGCATTATTCATTGCTATCACTGCTGTTCCAGCATTTTTATTGCTTCTTAAAGGTGGTTTTATCTATCCATTAATGGGGCAAATACTCTTTGGTTTTGCAGTTGGTGGCTTCATGG
>JBASGW010000054.1:0-7200 GCA_049653745.1 Rickettsiales bacterium | reverse complement strand
TCACTTATAGTTAATCCTTTTAACTCCTGAGTACTAAATAACTCATTATATTCTTGTGTTTTTTTATTGTATACTACCCAAGCATCAGAAGACTCTATAACTTGCTGGTTATTAAACTCAAGAAAGTTTGTCTCGATAACCCCTTCTTGAGTTAACCTACGCATCATTCCAGCCTTTAAAAGAGAAATATAATTAGGCTTATAGCTGATATTTTTATAATCATATGAGTAGTCTAAAATATCATCCATTTTTAGACCACATTCTTTTGCTACATCTGAAATTGCATCTCGAGCCTCTTCTTTCTCTTTTCCAGATCCAGAAAAATTACTAGAAACAGGTAAATTGGAGAGAGAAGTAGATGTTACATGATCAGCGAAAGCATAAACCCCTTCTCTGGTAGCAAAATGTTGATCTAGGTATTCTTTAAATTTAATGTGTTTATTAAAATTACCGCTAGGAGTCGCATCTAAATCACGATACTTAGCATTTGTGTCAATCGGAGGGACTATATTATAATCCCGACTAACTTCATGAATTAATTCATTCGCCTTATGCACCTCATCACCAAGATATTCTACTGCATTAACATGCGTCAATTCATTATTTCTAATATATTCATTAGCTAAATTTTGAATATAATCATATTTTTGATGATAAAGGGAATCCTCAGTTGCATATAATGCTTTCTGTAGATTAGTTACAGCTCCTGGAGAACAAGCACCTATAGTTGCGCTTTCAATCTCAGCATTGAATCTTTCTTTAGATTTCACTTGCCCACGAGCTAGCTTATAGCAGATTGCTTCAGCAGTTTTTCTCATCGCATTAAAAGTTAAAGTATCTTCTTCTTTATATGTTATTCCAATAAGTTGAGTTCTAAGTTGCTCAAATTTGTTATTGCCTGATAGCATTTTAAGCTCATCAACCAATATATCAATTTGCTTTTTTCTAGCTTCAAATTGAGCTTCTGTTGTATTTTTAGAATAAGAATTTGCTTGAATATCAAACGTAGGATCATTATAAAGATTGTAAAAATAAGCATTTAACTGCGCAGCATTTATTTCATCTGGCTTTTTTATATCTTTAAACTTCTGCTTTATTTTCATTATTTTGTTCTACCTATAAATTCTTAGAATAAGAATGCAACCAAGCATACTAATTATCAATTAATAATTGTAATTATCCTGTTTTTTAAATCAATTTAAAAAAAGCCTTGAGATTTATTATAAATATGATATTGTCCGTTCTCAGTAGCTTAAATGCACAAGTTTACTCCCTCAAAAAGAAGCTAAATTGGCTCTTTTTAAATTAACTAAAAATCAATTAAATTGTTGGCATAAATTTTTATTTTGTATATATTCCAGCAGTTTTCCTTATTAATTCAAATAAAAAATCAAAAAATATGACAGAAACAGAAGAAAAAGAAGAAATTCCTGAAGTAAAAGCTGATCAAAGAGTTGTTCATTTAAAAGATTTAAAGGGTAAAAATCCTGAAGAATTAAGATTATTTGCTGAAGAATGCGGCATAGAAAATGCCGGCATGATGCTCAAGCAAGACATAATCTTTTTAATTCTAAAAAAACTTGTTGAACAAAGTGTAATTATTGTTGGTGAAGGTGTAATTGAAGTTTTACAAGACGGATTTGGTTTCTTAAGATCTTCTGATGCTAATTATGCTGCTGGACCTGATGATATCTATGTATCTCCAAGTCAAATAAGAAGATTTTCTTTAAATACCGGGGATACTGTGCAAGGGCAAATTAGAGCACCAAAATCTGGAGAAAGATATTTTGCTTTATTAAAAGTAACTGAAATAAATTTTGATAAACCAGAAAAAGCGTCTCACCGAGTTAAATTTGATAATTTAACTCCTTTATACCCAGATCAAAGATTAAAACTAGAAATTGAAAATTCTGACAGCAAAGATTATAGCACCAGAGTTATTGATTTAATCTGCCCATTGGGTAAAGGGCAACGCGCATTGATTGTGGCTCCTCCAAGAACTGGTAAAACTGTTTTAATGCAAAATATTGCTCACGCAATTACAGCTAATCATCCAGAAGTTACTTTAATTGTTTTGCTCATTGATGAGCGTCCTGAAGAAGTGACCGACATGGCAAGGTCAGTTAAAGGTGAAGTGGTAAGTTCAACATTTGATGAACCAGCAGTGCGTCACGTGCAATTAGCTGAAATGGTTATAGAAAAAGCAAAACGCTTAGTTGAACATAAACATGACGTAGTTATTTTATTAGATTCAATCACTCGTTTAGCCAGAGCTTATAATACTGTTGTTCCTTCTTCAGGAAAAGTATTAACTGGTGGTGTTGATTCTAACGCCCTACAAAGACCAAAACGCTTCTTTGGTGCTGCTCGTAATATTGAACATGGCGGCTCTTTAACTATTATAGCCACAGCTTTAGTTGATACTGGCTCAAGAATGGATGAAGTTATCTTTGAAGAATTCAAAGGAACTGGAAACTCAGAAATTATTCTTGATCGTAAAATTTCTGATAAAAGAATTTTCCCAGCAATTGATATTACTAAATCCGGAACTAGAAAAGAAGAATTATTCTTTGATAAAAACACCTTATCTAAAAGATGGGTATTGCGTCGTATTCTTAACCCAATGGGCACTATTGACGCAACCGAATTCTTAATTGATAAGTTGAAACAATCAAAGAATAATAGTGATCTTTTTGATTCTATGAATAACTAATTGTTAAACATTAAATGCTATAGTATGCTTTTCATATCAACTTTTAATATAATAGCATAAGGGGTATTTTATGAATTACAGAAGAAAGAAAATTGCTTTAATTGGCAGCGGTAATATAGGTGGAACTTTAGCTCATTTAGCTTGTCTAAAAGATTTAGGTGACGTGATATTATTTGATATCGCTGAAGGCATTCCTCAAGGCAAAGCTTTGGATATATTACAAAGCAATGCCATTGAAGGATCAAACGCTTACATCTCTGGTAGCAATGATTACTCTAATCTAAAAGATTCAGATGTGATAATTGTTACCGCAGGCATTCCAAGAAAACCAGGAATGAGCAGAGATGACTTAATTTCAGTAAATACTGAAGTAATGAAATCTGTTGGCAAAGAAATAAAAGCCTATGCTCCCCATGCATTCGTTATTGTAATTACCAATCCATTAGATGCTATGGTTTGGGTTATGCAACAAGTAACCGGATTTAGCCCTAAGCAAGTGGTTGGCATGGCAGGAGTGCTAGATTCAGCAAGGCTTAGTTGCTTTTTAGCCGAAGAATTTAAGGTTTCAGTTAAAGATGTAAATGCATTTGTCTTAGGGGGACATGGAGATTCCATGGTTCCACTAATTCGTTATTCAACTGTGGCTGGAATTCCAGTGCCAGACCTAATTAAAATGGGCTGGTCAACCAAAGAACGTATTGAACAAATTATCCAAAGAACTCGTGATGGTGGCGCAGAAATTGTTGGCCTTCTTAAAACTGGCTCAGCTTACTATGCTCCAGCAGCTTCGGCCATAGAAATGGCAGAAAGCTACTTAAAAGACCAAAGGAGAGTTTTACCCTGCGCAGTTCATCTAAATGGTGAATATGGAGTTAAGAACTTATATGTTGGAGCTCCAGCAATTATTGGAGCCAATGGAGTAGAAAAAATTGTTGAGATTGATTTAAATGAAGAAGAAGCTGCAGCATTCAAAAAATCTGTTGATGCAGTGAGAGTTTTAGTAGATAGTATCAAGCTATAACTAATTAAATTTAACATAAATTTTGGAGATTAATTAATGAATATCCATGAATATCAGGCGAAAACCATTCTTTCGTCATATATCCCTGTACCAAAAGGCGCGGTAGCTTTAAATGAAGCTGAAGTGAAAGCAGCCGTAGATTCTATTTCCACACCAGTGATTGTGGTTAAAGCACAAATTCATGCTGGCGGAAGAGGTAAAGCTGGTGGCGTGAAATTAGCTAAATCTAAAGAAGAAGCTGAAACAATTGCTAAATCTTTCTTTGGAATGACCTTAGTTACTCCACAAACTGGACCAGCAGGACAAGTTGTTAGAAGAGTATATGTTGAAGAAGGATCAAATATTGAAAAAGAATTCTATCTTGGTGCAATTATTGATCGCAGCACAAATACTGTAACTTTTATGGCATCTTTAGAAGGTGGCGTAGAAATTGAAGAGATTGCTCATCACTCACCAGAGAAAATTTTTAAAGTTAATGTTGACCCAGCAACTGGCATGCAAGCTTTTCATGGTAGAAAACTAGCTTTCTTACTTGGTCTTCAAGGTGATTTAATTGGTAAATTCACTAAAATGTGTTTAGGTCTTTATAAAGCCTTTATGGATCATGATGCAAGCCAACTTGAAATTAATCCATTAGTTTTAACTAAAGAAGGAAATTTAATAGCGTTAGATGCTAAATTCAACTTTGATGACAATGCTTTATATCGTCAAAAGAAAATAGTAGAAATGCGCGATGAATCAGAAGAAGATGCCTTTGAACTTAGAGCGCAAAAATCTGAAATCAGCTATGTTAAAATGGATGGCGATATTGGCTGCATGGTTAATGGCGCAGGTCTTGCTATGGCAACAATGGATATTATTAAACTTTATGGCGCTGAACCTGCAAATTTCTTAGATGTTGGCGGCGGCGCTAATAAAGAAAAAGTAACCGAAGCTTTTAGAATTATTTTTTCTGATCCTGGTGTTAAAGGGGTATTAATCAATATTTTTGGTGGTATAACTCGTTGCGATGTTATTGCTGAAGGTATTATTGCTGCAGCTAAAGAAGTTGATGTAAAGGTTCCATTAGTGGTTCGTTTAGCGGGAACTAACTTTGAACTGGGCAAAAAATTATTAAGCAACTCAGGACTTGCTATCACTCCAGCAAATGATCTAGCAGATGCCGCAGAAAAAATTGTTAAAGCAGTGAGAGGTTAAATAAAAATGGCAATATTAGTTAATAGAAACACAAAAGTTATCTGCCAAGGTTTCACTGGCGCACAAGGAACTTTCCATTCAACTCAAGCAATTGAATATGGAACAAAAATGGTTGGCGGAGTTACTCCTGGAAAAGGTGGACAAACCCATATTGAATTACCAGTATTCAATACCGTAGAAGAAGCAATAGCTAGAACTGGGGCTAACGCTTCAGTTATTTATGTGCCACCAGCTTTTGCAGCAGATTCAATTTTAGAAGCTATAGATGCACAAGTACCACTAGTTGTATGTATTACTGAAGGTATTCCAGTATTAGATATGATTAGAGTAAAACGTGCATTGATTGGCTCTCAAACTCGTTTAATTGGCCCTAACTGCCCTGGAGTTATCACCCCAGATGAATGTAAAATTGGAATTATGCCAGGACATATTCATAAAAAAGGTAGAATAGGTATTGTATCAAAATCAGGAACTTTAACCTATGAAGCAGTGGCACAAATCACAGCCGAAGGTTATGGACAAAGTTCTTGCGTTGGAATAGGTGGAGATCCAATTGCTGGAACTAGCTTTATCGATATTCTAGAACTATTCTTAAAAGACGATGAAACAGACGCAATTATAATGATTGGTGAAATTGGCGGATCAGCTGAAGAAGAGGCAGCAGAATTCATTAAACATAATAAACATAAAAAACCAATGGTTGGCTTTATCGCTGGAAGAACCGCACCAGAAGGCAAAAGAATGGGCCATGCTGGAGCTGTTATTTTAGGTGGCAAAGGAACTGCTGAAGGAAAATTAGATGCTATGCGTAGCGCTGGATTTTCAGTGGCAGAATCACCAGCCACTATCGGACGCACTATGGCAGAATTTTTAAAGAGATAACTGCTATCAATTAGGATATAAAGTTCTGGAGCTATTTTCTAGAACTTTATTCTCTTACTATTAAAAAACACATCTAATAATAACTTACATCTTTCATCACTAACACCAAGAGATAAGATATATTATATAATACTTGAGCTCAAATTCATCAGTAATTCTAATTGTATCCTTAGACTGGATTAATTAATTTCTTTACTTTTATAAATATTTATATTAACTTTAGGTAACTAAGCTGGCGCGCCTACAATTATTATTAATTAACAAATATTTATATCATTAGCGGAAAAATTACTATGACAACTTTAGATGAAATGATAAAAAAATATGGCATAGACTTGAAGACTCAATATGGAGGAAACTTACTTCATCTATTTGCACAGCATAACGCAGCAGAATTATTAAATGAACTTATAGACAAAGGACTAGATAAAAATGCAAAAGATGAGCAGGGGCACACCCCTCTTCATATAGCCGCCATTAGCAATTCTGTAGAAGCAATCAATGCACTTATAGACAAAGGGGCCGACAAAGAAGCTCTCGATGAGTATAAACGCTCTCCTCTTTATCTGGCTTCTAGTGAATACTACAAACCTCATTCACTTACAAACAAAGAGATAGACATAGAATTCAAAGGAGTGTCTGGCTACACCCCACTTGCACTCAGTAGATACACTCCAACGGCAGCAATTAAAGCTCTCTTAGATAAAGGAGCCGACGGAAGCCACGCTATTTATTACGTTGTTGACAACGGAAAATACTCAGTAATTACTATATTTATAAAAGCAGGGATAATTCCTTCAAACTCAGCTAAAAATTACATTCAACATGAAGAATATTTTGGCATAAAAAATTTAATGCTTATTATTAATGAAGCTTTTAGGCAGAATGATTATAAATCTTTAGTTAATATATACAAAAATAACCATTATTCTACAACTTTATTGTCTTCTGATGTAGGAAAATTATTTTATAATAATTATTATAATGTAGCTGCATTTAACTCAGATAAAACTATAAAGTTAAATAAAGAAATAGAAAGAGGAATAGAATCTGTTAAGGCTAATATATTAAATGACTTTATAAAATCTATATTTGATGATGCTGAAATTAAATTAATAAATGCCTTTTTTGTAAAAAAACTTCCTATTCAACGAGTTTTTCAAAATCAAGAATTATTTAATATAATATCCAGATTTTTACCTTTATCACAACAATATGACCTTACAAACCCACATAACCAAGAACCACTCAATAAAGAATTCTCCGAATCTAAGAAGGCATCTTTTTACAAGACCCTTTCACTAACTTCAATTCAAACCAACCAAAAATCTGCGCTTGAAGCTATTTTTGAAGAAAAAAATGTTCAAAAATTAAACGTCGATCTTAA
>JBASGW010000053.1:0-27162 GCA_049653745.1 Rickettsiales bacterium | reverse complement strand
TGAAGATATTGTAACCAAAATTAGAGAATTAGATAATAAATTCTCACTAGAGAAATTTTTAAAAGGTGCCAAAAATGCTTTTGAAATGGTGCTAACAGCTTTTGCTGAGAATGATCGACAAACTTTGGAGAGTTTGCTTGATAAGAAAACTTATAATCAATTTATTTCTGAAATAGATGGTAGAATAAAAAATGGAATTAATCTAAATTTAACTTTGGTAGCTTTGCCAATAGTAGAGATTAAAAATATACAATTAAAGGATAATAAAGTTTTTATTGATGTTTTTTATCAAAGCCAGCAAATTAATATCTTAAAAAATAATCAGGGAGAAATTATCGAAGGAGATGTTTCTCAGGTTGATAATATAAAAGATGTCTGGACATTTAGTAAAGATTTAAAATTATCTGATAGATGGCATTTAGTGCAAGTTAATGCTTCTTAGGTTAAAGATGAAAAAGATATTTATTCTATTTTTTTATCTTTTTTTATTAACTAATTGTTCAACTAAAACTAGTCTAAAATTAGAAAAAGCAAATTATTCTAATTTAAAAAATTGGCATAAAGATCGCCAAGATTTAGCCCTAAAAGCTTTTAGTAAATCTTGTTCTCAAAACAAAGCAGTAATTCAAGCAAAAATATACAGTAATGCTCCTAAAAATCTTGTAAAGCAAGAATGGTCTAACATTTGTAAAGCAACTCAAAATAAGAATTTTAATAAAAAAGAAGCGCGTGCATTTATAGAATCTAGGTTTGTTCCATTTTTAGTTAAAGGAAGAAAGGGCAAGCAAGGATTGTTTACTGGCTATTATGAAGTGGAGCTTGAAGGAAGCATCACTAAAACTAATAAATATAGACATCCGGTTTACTTGCACTCGGCTAATGTAAATACTAAACTTCCTAGAAGTAAAATAGAACAAGGAGCATTAAAGGGGAAAAAATTAGAGGTGGCTTATGTTAAAGATCGGGTTGGTTTGTTTTTTATGCATATTCAGGGATCAGGAAAAGTAAGAATTTCTGATAATAGTTACATAAAACTTGGTTATGCAGGGCAAAATGGTTATCCCTATTTTCCTATTGGTAATTATTTAACTAAAAATAACCATATTAATAAAAATACTGCAAGCGCTGAATCTATAATAAAATGGTTGAATAATAATCCGCATTTAGCTGCAAAGGTGATGAACTTAAATGAATCTTATGTTTATTTTAAGCAGCGAAGAGAGCACCACCCAGTTGGAGCAATGGGAGTGGAGGTTACGCCTATGCGTACTTTGGCTGTTGATAGAAGCTTTATACCTTTGGGCTCCCTGCTATGGCTTGAAACAAGTTATCCACGTGAGAATAAGAAGTTGCCACTTAGGCCTTTTAATCGAGTTATGGTGGCCCAAGATGTGGGAGGAGCAATAAAGGGAGAGGTGAGAGGAGATGTGTTTTTTGGTAGTAGTAAGCAAGCAGAGAGATATGCTTGGTATATGGCTAACAAAGGGCAATATTATATTCTAGTTCCTAAAGCAATTGCTAATTATATTAAATGAGTGATAACAACAGCTTTTGGTTTGAATATATTAAATCAGTAAGAAAAATAGCCAACAAAAGAATGTCTACTGAAAATACACTTCAGCAGAAAGATAAAACAAAATCTTCATTTAATTACGTTCCCTATTTAGAGAAAGGATCTTTCCATACTTCAGCTTCAGTTGGTTCAAATCATAATATGGTTATAGATGCCAAAATTGATTTACATGGATTTACACAAGAATTAGCATTTAAGGTTTTAGAAAATTTTCTTCGAAAATCATATAATAATAACATAAAAAGAGTTTTAGTTATTACAGGCAAAGGAAGTTCAGAAAAGCCTAGTGTAATTAAGCTTGAAGTTCCTAGATGGCTAAAATATACTGAATTAAGCAAATATATTAGAAGCTTCTCAGTTGCTAGAGAAAAGTTAGGTGGAGAAGGGGCTATATTAGTGGATTTAAAAAGCAAGCCAAAAGGAGAGTGAATTTATGAATACAACTATGATTATTATTTTAGTAGGAATGGCCATATTTATATATATTTGGTATATAAGCGTTGTTAAAAAGAAAAACCAGGTTTTAGAGGCTCTATCAGGAATAGATGTGCAATTAACAAAGCGTTATAATTTAATTCCTAATATTTTAAAAATTGCTAAAAGCTTTATGGAGCATGAGAAAAGCTTAATTATTGAAGTAACTGCTCTTAGAGCTAAAATTCCTCAAAATTACCAGTCTGGTGACAAAGATAAAATAGAAAATTATTTTAAAATGCATAATGAAATTAGTGATAAAATGGGGCAGCTTATGCTTCAAGTAGAAAATTATCCTAATTTAAAATCAGATCAAGCTATGCTACAAGCGCAAATAACTTATAACGAGGTAGAAGAACATATTACTGCGGCAAGACGTTTTTATAATGCAGCAGTAACCGAATTAAATAATTCTATTCAAATTTTTCCTGGCAATCTAATAGCTATCTTAGCAAATGCTAAAACTATGCCATTTTATCAGGGGAGTGAAGAGCAAAGGAAAGTCCCGGATGCTTCACAAATTTTAGGATAATTTATGATAGATGGTGATAGATTTGATAGTTATTATAAGGAAAAATTATTACCAGAGATCATTCAATTTGAGCAATATAGAAAACTTATATTAGCAAAATATCGAGTCTGGCAATTTATACATATTATTTTTATAAGTATTTTTGCGTTAATTATATTGTCTTTTTGTGCTTTTACTTTTGCAAGGCAAGATTTAAATTATGAGGTTTTATATTATCTTGAAACGTTAAATTTAAAGAATTTTCTTTACCTGAATATAATTACAGTTATTGCGATTATTCTTTCGCGAGAGAAAATGCGAAAAATACTAAGTAATTTTAGTTATGCTGGTAAATATCAATTATTCAAAAAAATTATAGATGCTGATGGTGATATGAGATATTACCCTTTAAGTGGTATTGAGGTGGATACTTTAATTGCCTCAAAATTATTTAGTGATTTTGATAGATATAAAACAAAAGATTATATTCAAGGTGAATATAAAAATTTGGATGTTAGGTTATCAGAAATTGAGTTGATTAAAATTATCACTAGCTATCAAGATTCTAAGATGATTGAGAAAGAGAAGGATTTATTTAAAGGATTATTTATATCAGTTTCAATGAATAAGAAATTTTCTTCATCTACATATATTATTCCCAATTATTGGATGAAAATATTTAATCAATTTCCAGGATGCAGTAGAGTTATTCTAGAAGATGTGGAATTTGAAAAAGCTTTCGATGTTTATAGTAGCGATCAAATAGAAGCTAGATATATACTCACTACTGGTTTTATGGAAAGATTAGTTAAGGTGAATAGAAACTTTCAAATTCGTTGTTCTTTTATAGAGGGGCAAATGTTAATTGCTATAACTTTAGAAGATGGTTTTATGCCAATTTTACAATTAAATCAGCCTCTTGATTATAAAATTATTAAACAAGTTAATCAAAGAATTAATATAATTCATGAGTTAATTGACGCTCTAAACTTGGAAAGTAATATAGGTTTATAAAGCCATTTACAATTCTTCTTCCAATTAATAATTTCTGATATATATTGCTTAAGTTAGATGACAAGAATTTATTAATAAAAAATATATGGAACAAAAAGAAATCTATATTAATAATATTATGCAGATGCAAGCCATGGCAATAGAGCTTGCTAAACATCTAGAAATAAGAGATGTGATAACATTTTCTGGAGATTTAGGAGTAGGAAAAACTACCTTTGTGAAATTTCTTATACAAGAGCTTGCTAAAAATCCTAACCTTGAAGTTACTAGTCCAACATTTAACTTATTACATTTATATAATTTTGCTAATTTAGAAATTTGGCATTTTGATTTATACCGACTTAAAAAGAATATCGACATATATGAATTAGGTATAGAAGATGCTTTTAATCGTGGGGTTGCTTTAATAGAATGGCCTGAAATTATACATAATATGTTACCTAATGATAGGCTGGATATTAAAATATCATTTATTGATGAGCATGATACTAGGAAATATCACTTTTCTAGTCCTGCAAAAAAATGGCAAAACTTTATTAAAAATGAAAGAGGATGATTTTGGAAAGAGAGCAATTAAAGTTAGATTTTTTAAAATCCTGTAATTTAAATAATGTTGAAAGAATAAAGTTAAAAGCTGATGCTTCTAATCGACGTTATGAAAGAATCATAGCAAGTGAAGATAAAAGCTTTATTTTAATGGATGCCCCTCCTGAAAAAGAAGAAACTATTCCTTTTATTAAGATGGCTAACTTTTTAAAGGAAAATGATTTTTCGGCGCCTCTAATTCTTGAGTCAGATAGTGATAAGGGGTTTATTTTATTAGAAGATTTTGGTGATGATAGTTTTAATAATATTCTTTTAGGAAAGTCTAATTTATCGTCTGCATTGAGTGAAGAGAAAATATATGAAAAAGCTATAGATGTATTAATTAACTTGCATGCGATTCAGTCTCCAAAAATATCATTACCTCATTATAGTGAAGATCTTTTGATAAAGGAATCCAATCAATTTATTGATTGGTATGTTACCACTTTAAATGGTCAAAGTTTAGAAAATGAACTAAAAGAAGAATTTAATTTAATTTTAAAGCAATTGCTTGTAGTTACAAAAATATATCCAGATGCTGTGGTTCTTAGGGATTATCATGTTGATAATCTAATGTGGTTAAATGACAGGGTTTCTTACCGTAAAGTAGGACTGCTAGATTTTCAAGATGCTTTAATAGGTTCCCCAATTTACGATTTAGTATCTTTGCTTGAAGATGCTAGGAGAGATGTTAGTCCTCAGCTAGCTGAGCATATGATTAATCGATATTTAAAAGCGCATCCTAATTATTCGCGCAAAGATTTTAATATGGTATATGCTATATTGGCTATACAACGCAATTTAAAAATTGCTGGTTTTTGTGCGCGCCAAGCAGCAAGTAATAAAAATCCATTTTATTTAACCTTGTTACCAAGAGTTTGGGGTTATATTAATAACGATTTGAAGCATCCTCTGTTGCATCCATTAAAGAATTGGCTAAGTAAGGTTGTTTCTATAAAATAATAAAAATTTTTGCAAGAGAGATATTACAAATATGAAAACTGATAAAACTAGTAAGATATCTTGTCTTTTAGCAATGAGTAGTACTTTTGAATATTATGATTTTGTAATTTATGGTTTAATGAGTGCCTATTTGGGGCAGCTTTTTTTTCCTAATGAAGATTTATTTATAGGGCAATTACAAGCATTTTCATTATTTGCTTTGGGCTATGTTGTGCGCCCTTTCGGAGGAGTAATTTTAGCTTACTTTGGAGATTTTAAAAGTCAGAAGAAAATTTATGTACGAAGCAATTTTATTCTGGCCTTAGCAACTATAGCAATAAGCCTGTTGCCTAATTATACTCAAATGGGTGTGACTGCAAGTGTAGCTTTAGTAATATTGAGAATTCTTCAATCAATCACTTTTGCAGTAGAGCTTCCAGGGGCGATGACTTTTCTTCAGAATAGTAAAAATCCTGAAGGTTTTAGCTTTGTAATATCAGGAAGCGCGCTAGGAGCCATTTTAGCAAGCGCCACTTTATATATCTTAGAAAGTAAATTTAGTAGAGAGGAAATATTAAATTATGCTTGGAGAATACCATTTATTTTAGGAGCAGTGCTATGCATAGTTAGTATTTATCTTAAGAATTATCTTCCAGAAACTTCAGGCAATAAGTTTAAAAATAAAATGGAGGTTTTGCTCAGCATAGCGCCGCAGTATAAAAATATCATCTCTTCAGTATTGATTATTTCTCTGCCAGCATTTTTAGTTATAATGAATATATTTTTCTCAAGTTTTATACCCAAGTTTTATGGCTATGCAGTTAAAGAAGTTTATTTAGCCATTATCATTTCCCTAATTTATTCTATTTTCTATACCCCTATTTTTGCCTATAGTACTAAAAATATATCTAAATTAACGCTCATTAAAGGGATTATTGCCTCTGCTATATTTTTAGGGTTAGTAATAAATTTTTTACTTTTAAGGCATAGTTTTATGCATTTAGTTATTGGTTTATGCATTTATCAAAGTATTAATTGTGGAGCAATTGTTACGGTTTTTCCTCTGATGGCAAGAAAATTTGCAGAGAATAATCGATTTACCCTAATGACTGCTTGCTACAATATTAGCTATTCATTAATGGCTTTTAGCCCAATACTTGTTACAAAATTAGCTGAAAAATTAGATAGCCCATTCGCAATGTGGATAATTTTAATAGGGCTATGCATTTTTATTTTAGCTAATTTAGCTAAATTTGAAGAAGATACACTCTGAAGAATAGGAAAAAGAAAATGAGGGATAGGTTACAAAAAGATTAACCTTTTATTTACCTTTTGCTAATACTATGTTTCATATATGACATATAATATTAGAGCGGTTATACATGAAAGATGGAGATAGAGCTAAAGCTAAAGATCAAACTTTAGAGGAGTTGAAAGCTCAGAGGAAATCATTGCATGATAAATCTCAAAAGGCTTCAAATTTTGACATAGATAGTTTATTAAATGAACATGATAAAAAAATTGTAACTGACAAAGAATATAAAAAAGAAAGAGAAGTAATATTTAAAGAGCTTGATGATAGACAAAATAATATGAGTCTAGGTGAAAGAGACAGCTCTGGTCATAGAATTGGAAGTAATTATGGTCGTGAAGCTAAACATAGAAGGGAAGTAGCTGTACCATATTATCAGAGAGTTAATGAAGTAGATAAAAAAATAGAAAAATTAGGGCTTAGAGAAAATGTAGCTCAGATATCTAGTTATTATTCAATCAATGAAGATAACAAATCAGTTGATGATCTTAATAAAAAAATCCTTCAGAAACTTGAATCAAATTTAGAGATTGCTACAAAAAATAAAGATCTAAGAAAATCCACAGAAGATGAAATAATAAAAATACAGCAGCAAATAAAAGATTCAGAAGTAGATAAGAAAAAAAATGCAGCTATTTTTTATGGTAAAACTAAAAAAGAATTAGCTTTAGAAGTTACAATAGATCAATTAAAGGCAGATCTTATTAAAAAGCAAGAAGCTTTAGAGAAATTACCCAGTGCAGAAGAAAATCATAAGGATTTAGAGAAAGCTGCCAAAGCATTAGAAGAGGAAAGAAGTTCTCAGCAAGCTCTACATAAAGAGAGAGAGGGGCGACCAAAAACCGAAGATCCAAGAGTTTTAGCTGAGCAATTAGCTAAAGAAATAAAAGAAATAGGTAAAAAATCACCAGAGGAAAAAGAAGCTTTAGTTAAAAAAGTTAAATCTATGGCTCCCCAGGTTCTTGTTACAAAATTTGGCGAACCTCCAAAAAGCTTATTGAGTGTAGCAGAGGAGACAAAGCAAGGTGCAATTGGAGTTGCTTTACTTGAAAGGGCTAACTTTCCTAAAGAAGATATGCAAACTGTTCTTAGTTCATTTAGAGCTAGGGGAGATAGAGTTCAAGCTCTTGAAAAAGAAAACAAAAAATTGTCAGAAACTGATGTTGTTAAAAACTCATTAAGAGAAAGATTCGAATCTCAAGCATCTATAGCTTCTCATTCAGCGCCGCCATTGCCTAACAATAAGCAGCAAGAATCTTCTCAGGTGAGATAGAGTTTAGGCATAATAAACTATTTATTAGGCTAATAATTTATCTATAAACCTTGATAACTGCTCTAAAGTTTTGCTCACAGCTTTTTGATTAGCTTCTTCAATTAATTTTCCTTCTTCATCAAAAGCAGAATATGCTTGTGCTATGGTTGTTTGGCTTGGAATGGTAATGCAGCCAACAGAGGTTAAAATCTCTCTTAAGTGGCGTAATCCTCTTGTCCCTCCAAGATTTGAAGGTGAAGCAGCCATTAAAGCGACTATTTTTTCATCAAATAAACTAAAATTTGGATTATTATCTGGTGCTCTTGAAACCCAGTCAATGAGGTTTTTTAAAGCGCTGCTTATAGAGCAATTATGTTCTGGTGATGAAATTAACCAAGCGTGACTTTCTTTCATCAAGCTTTCTAGAATTAATGCATTTTTAGGAAATTCAGAGGGTTGAACATCTTGATTGTAAAGAGGTAATGGATAATCTGCTAAATCAATAAAAGTAGCTTCAAGCCCCATTTTAGTTAATTCTTTTTGTGCGTAAAGGGCCAGTTTCTTATTGAAAGAATCCTTACGTAAGCTTCCAGAGAAACATAATATTTTCATAATTTAATTCCCTAAAATATATACAAATAAAAATAATAAAAGCCAGACAACATCAACAAAATGCCAATACCAGGCCGCAAACTCAAATCCTAACATGCTATTTCCATTGTCATAATGCCCTGCCTTAGTGCGGAAATAACTCACAGTTAAGAATATTGTTCCAATTATCACATGAAGACCATGAAACCCTGTTGCCATAAAGAAATTCGCTGGGTAAATGCCTTCGGTAAAATGAAAAGTGGCATGATAATATTCATATGCCTGAAGTAGGGTGAAAGTTACCCCTAGCAAAATAGTTATTCTAAGTGCTTTGATTGCTTCATCGCGGTTATTATGATGCAAAGCATAATGAGCCCAGGTTACAGTAGTTCCTGAAAGTAAAAGAATTAGGGTGTTTGTAAATGGTAAATTCCATGGATCAAGAGGGGTTATTCCTTTAGGTGGCCATACAGAAGGTATCATTGACCAAGGATTATCGGCAGTCATTTCAAAAGGAAATAATCTTGCATGAAAAAAAGCCCAGAAGAATGCAGCAAAGAACATTATTTCTGAAAGAATAAAAAGAAGCATCCCTATAGAAAGGCCTCTTCTAACAATTGGGGTATGTGCGTGATCTTCTCTTCCTTCTTTAATAACATCGCGCCACCAAGAAAACATACAAGATAAAACTAATATAAATCCTAAGGATAATATTACGTTCCCAAGCAAATAATTATGCATAAACATAATTGCCCCAACGGCTAAAATAAGCATTGAAAATGCTGTAAAAAAGGGTAGTGGACTGGGATCAACTAGGTGAAAATCGTGGTTTTTATCGCTCATTTATTTTCTCCAACTGGATAAAAAGTATATGATAATGTTATTGTGTCTACATCTTTTAGGTTAGGATCATTTTCAATGTCTGAGTCTATAAAAAAAGATACAGGCATAATCATTTTTTGTTTAGGTCTTAATAATTGCTCTTCAAAACAAAAGCATTGAATCTTATTAAAATAAATACCAGCTTTGTGGGGAGTAACATTATATACAGCAGTGCCAATAATTGGTTTATCGGATTGATTTTCTGCGGTATAAAATATTAAATTATTTTCTCCAACTCTTACAAGAACTTCTTCTTGTTCGCTTTTAAATTGCCAAGGCAAGTTTTTGTCAACATTCGCATCAAATCGTATTTTTATTTTTTTGTTACCAATTCTACTTGAAGCTATGGGTGTGTATTTCACTGTTCCACCATAACCAGTAACCTTGCAAAATAAATTATAAATTGGCACTGAAGCAAAAGTGAGCATTATCATGCCCACAACTAATAGTGCAATTGACCAAGCTATTTTACTACTACTTGTTTTATTATGCAATATCTTACCTTAGATAAATTAAGCTTTGTATATTAAATTTTACATTAAAGAAGCTGAAATTGCAAATATTCTCAAATTAATTTTTACTGGACTCTAAAAGGGAATTGTTATAGATTGTTTATACAAAATGCTTGAAGGGAATATTTTGTCCAATTTTAGGAAGATAGTAATGTTATTAATACAAAAAATTATTATTTTTATAAATTATTTTCACTCCAAATTGCTATTTGGTGATGAAAAATTTTTACGAGTTACAAAATATTTGTTGAGTTTTGTAAGAATAGCAAATTTTATACAAACATTTGTCAAAGAACTAAGCTTTTATGTTAGCTTAAATAGTAGAAGTTCTAAAGAATTTAAAAAGATATTGAAGGAGAGATATATAGATGTCCAAAAAGATTTTAATCGATGCAGCCTATCCAGGAGAAACCCGAGTTGTTATACATGAAAATAATGGTATTAACGACTTTGACTATGAAAATAGTCATAAAAAACAACTAAAAGGAAATATTTACTTAGCTAGAATTACTAGAGTTGAACCATCGTTGCAAGCAGCCTTTATTGAGTATGGTGGTAATAAGCATGGATTTTTACCATTTAACGAAATTCATCCTAGTTATTTTTTAAAGGATATTGAAGTTAATCATCCTCAAGAAGAAACGGGTGCTAGCCTTGCAGACAAAATTCCAGCAGTTATTCTTCCAGAAGTTACAGAAGAGGAACTTCATGCAAAATTTAAGCCTCAGACTGAAGAAGCTATAGCCAGTGAAGCTGGTGACGAAGAAAATCCATTACTTGATGAGAAAGCTATTGCCGCTTCTGCAGAAGAAGTTGAGGCAGATAAAAATAGCAATGAAGATCTTGTAGATGAAGAAGAGCTTCATCCTCATAGAGTTGCTCATCAGAAATATAAAATTCAAGATGTTTTGAAAAAAGGACAAGCAATACTTGTTCAAGTTATCAAAGAAGAAAGAGGAAATAAAGGTGCAGCTTGCACAAGTTACATTTCTTTAGCTGGGCGTTATTGTGTGTTTATGCCAAATAGTGATAGACAAGGCGGTATTTCACGTAGAATAGTAAATCCTAATGAGCGTAGAAATTTGCGCAATATTGTAGCTAATTTAGATATTCAAGAAGGAGTTAGCATTATTCTTCGTACAGCTGGTGCTGGTAGAAATTATATCGATATTTGTAGAGATTATTATTATTTAGCAAGATTGTGGAATGCAATTAGAGAATATGCAATTAAAGCTAAAGTTAATACTTTTATTCATGCTGAAACCGATCTTTTAAAAAGAAGTATTAGAGATCTATACAATAGTGAAATTAGTGAGATTCAAATTCAAGGACCTGATGCATATAAAGCAGCAAAAGAGTTTATGAAAAAAATCTTACCTCTTCATGCTCATAAAATAAAAGAATATAAAGCTAAAACTCCAATTTTTACTAAATATAATATTGAAGAGAAAATATCATCTTTATATACGCCAACTGTAAAGTTGCCTTCAGGTGGTTATATTGTTATTAATCCTACAGAAGCCTTAATAGCTATAGATGTTAATTCTGGTAAAGCCACTAATGAGCGTAATATTGAAGAGACTGCAACCAAAACTAATATAGAAGCTGCGGTAGAAATTGGAAGGCAGTTAAGATTGCGTGACATGTCGGGATTGATTGTTATTGACTTTATTGACATGATGGAAGCGAGCAATCGCAAAATGGTTGAGCGCACTTTAAGAGATGCCTTCCAAATTGATAGAGCTAAAGTTCAGTTGGGTAATATTAGTGGATTTGGTTTATTAGAGCTTTCAAGACAAAGATTGCAATCAAGCTTTACTGAGGCAAACACCACCCCGTGTCCTTCATGTAGTGGCAAAGGGCATATAAAATCATTTGACTCTAATGCTCTAATAATTTTACGTGCTATAGAAAGTGAGATTTATCAAAATGATTGTGAGACGTTGAATGTTTACGCTCATGCTGAGGTGATATTGCACTTATTAAATCATAAGAGAGAAGAGTTAGTAAGGCTTGAGAAGCTTTATAATTGCCGTATTATTTTCCATAAAGAAAATACAGCTATATATGATGGCTTCTTCTTGGAAAAGATAGAAAAAGAGAAGAATTCTCATAAAGAAAGCTCTGGTCCTGGGTTGAATGAAGAAAGTATAGATTCATATGATCAAGATTTATTTGAAGATGCTGTTCTAAAGGAAGGTAATTGTGGATTAGGGCAAGACATAGCTCCATATCAAGTTAATGATGAATCCATAATCAATGAAAATGCTCCTGAATTTATTCGTCATAAAGTTAAAAAAGGAAGGAGTTTTAATAGCAATAACAATAAAAGACGTAAAATAAGTAATGCAGCTCATAATGATAGAAGTTATGAGGTTACGGCTACTGCTGCTGAAGCTGTTGTTCCTGCTAGTCCTTCAAGTGTGGTAGGGGTTGTGTCTCCAAATCCAAATAAAGAGTTTAGTAAGCGTAATAATTTTAGAAAATCAAGAAATAATAGGTATAATAATAATCCTAATCGAAATCAACCAAAGGAAGAAGCTTCTATGCTTAAAAAATTATGGGAAAAGATAGTTAAATAATAATCTTTTATACTGCAAGTAATACAAGAGTTGATATTAATCTATTAACTCTTTATTAATAATTGATTGACAATATTTAATTATTAATTATAATGTCGCTTAGGGAAGAATTTATTATTCTTTGCCTTAAATTGCTTTTATTAACATTTTATTTTTGTGAGTTTATAAATGAAGTCATTATTAACTAAAATTACTTCTGTTCTAAGTGTGATTATAATTCTTTCTGGCTGCGCTAGAGATTTATCAAGCAGTATGTATACCAGCGATTCTACCATGAGTTTAACCATGGAAGGTATTGTTGTTGCAACAAGGGCAGTTACTATTAAAAATAACGACAAAATGCAAGATAATACTGGCGGAATGCTAGCTGGTGGTGCTATGGGCGCTGCTCTTGGTTCTGGTGCTGGTGGTGGATCTGGAAAAACTATGACTGTTGTTGGCGGAGCCATTGCAGGTGGTCTAGTTGGTGCAGCTCTTCAAGGTAAGTTAGGTGAAAGTAAAGGCTTAGAATATATTGTTAAAGTTGATACTTCAAAAATTAAAGATCAATATTTTGATGGAAATGCTGCAATGAGAAACGTAGTAGCCACTGCAAAACTTAACGGTTTAGTAACTGTGGTACAACAAGACAAAGAAGCTTTAAAAGAAGGTCAAAAAGTATATGTAATTTTCTCTGAGAATCGTACCAGAGTAATTCCAGCTAATTATTAATTAGTGCAAATTTTTATGGGCTGTGCTTCTAGGGGAGGCGCGGCCTATGAAAATACTTAAGATTATCAATGTTTAAATTTTAATTTAGAAGGTTTTATAAATGCGTATTATTCGTTTATTAGTAATCACTTTATTTTCTTTAACATTAATTGGTTGCTCCACAACCACAATAAGATCTTCTAAAGATTATCAATCATCTTTTAATGGAGAAAAGCACGCTATTGTTCTTCCAATTGAAGCAAAAGTATATGAAGTTAATGCTTCTGGTAATAAAAAAGAATTATATGATTTTGAATATAACATTGAAAATGTGATTGCTGAACAAATTATACCAGTTCTTAATAGTAAAGGTTTAAGAGCAAAGTTATTAACTCGTAAAAATATTCATGATCAATCTTTGTTTGAATTTACTAATCGTATAGATGATAGATTTAAAGAAGAAGAAAAATCTCTTTATGTGAAAGAGAGCATCAGTCCTAAGGAAGCTTTTGATATAACTTCAAATATTGGTGATGTTGCTTTGGTTCCTGCTAGTAAAAATGATAGTGATATAGTTATTTTAGTTAGTTATGCAAGAGTTATAAAAAGTTCTGGATCTCAAGCTCTAGGATTTGCTGCGGCAGCTATGGGATATAGTTCTGATCCTGCGGATATTGCTAAGATTGAAATTGCTTTTATTGAAGCTAAAACTGGTAAAATTTTATGGATAAATAGAGTTTCTAAAATCCATGCTAGTTTCTTCTCTTCAGACAATAAAGTGGAAGAAAATAAAATAATGAAAGAGTTTTTAACCGAAGTTTTAAAAGAATTTAAAAAGTAAAATTCTCAGTTAATATAATCTATTTCAATTTATGTATGCCTCTTGTTAGTTTTTCTAGCAGGAGGTATTTTTTTATCTATTCAGTAGTTGTGCGAATGATATTTTGCACTAGATGGTTAGGTTAAATACTCCAGTAACTGGTATATGATCTGATGGTTTAAAATTAGCTCTACATTGTTTAGAAGTGAATGAAGTGGAAGCTATTTGGGCCATTTCTAAGGAACAAAATAAATAATCAATCCTAATCCCTTTGTTTAGATTGAATGAATTAGCTCTATAATCCCACCAGGTATAGCAATTATCTTTCTCTTGATGGTTGATCATTCTGTAGGAATCAACTAGGCCAGTGGCAATAAATTGCCTTAACGCTCTTCTTTCTTTGGTAGAGAATAAAATTGTTTCTTCTAATCCTACTGGATCAAATATATCTAATTCTGTAAGTGCTACATTAAAATCTCCACCAATTACTATTTTCTCAGAACTAAGTAATAATTGATGATAATAATTTTCTAGTTGCTTTAAGAATTCTAATTTTATTGGATATTTATCTGAATCTAAGCTTTGCCCATTAGGAACATAAACTGAAGCTACCTTTATACTTTCATTTTTAAAATTCACCCAAGCTTCTATATATCTAGCTTCATCTGGTATAGGGTTATTAGGGAAGTTGTAGGCAACATCACTTAATTGATATTTAGATAAAATGGCCACACCATTATAAGTTTTTTGCCCATTAACTGCAATATTATAACCTAGGTCTTCAAGATCCTGATAAGGGAATTTATCATTATTGCATTTTAGCTCTTGCAATAATAAAATATCAGGCTTTTCTTCGTGCAAATACTTTAGTAGATTCTCTAGTCTAGCATTTATTGAATTGACGTTCCAGGTAGAAATTTTGATCATCGCAGTTATAAAATAATGTTTTTAATATACTTATACTATAGACTCCAGCTATAAATATGGCAATGAACTAAATAAATATATTGACAATTTTGCATAAAAATGTAGTTTTGATCTAGATTTATTTTTCATAGTAAATAGAAATAGGAATGTCATGGCAAGAAAAACTGTATTATTAAAATTAGAAAGTACCGCAGGTACAGGCTTCTTTTATGTAAAAAACAAGAATCCAAAGAAACTTACTAAAAAGTTGGAATTTAGAAAATTCGATCCAATAGCAAAGAAGCACGTGCTTTTTGTTGAAAAAAAAATGAAATAATTAGATAGAGAGTATTATGGCTGTTAAAATTAGATTAACAAGATTAGGTGCAAAAAAGAAACCTTTTTATCGCGTAGTGGTAGCTAATGCAACTGCTCCACGTGATGGTAAATTTATTGAGATTGTTGGAACTTATGATCCAATGCTTGATAAGAATCATGCAGATAGAATTAAATTAAAAAGTGATAGAATTAGTTATTGGTTATCAGTAGGTGCTCAGCCATCTGAAAGAGTAGCAAAGTTAATTAAATTATCATCATAAGCTTCTTGTTGAAGTTGGAATACATTCCAACTTCAACCTTTCAATAAAAATAATCCAAATCATTTAATTTTAATTATCTTGTGTATTAACATTTTTTTTATATCTTACTCAAGATCTTGACAGTTATAATTAAAGCTTATTAGTATGTTATACTAAGTAAATTTTGGAACCTCTTAAAGGATTATAACTTGGTTAAATTTAAAATTAGAACAATATTATTAACTCTAGGATTTATTGGTTTAATTTTTTATTTTTCCTACCATATTATCAGTGGAGAAAGAGGAATTCTTGCCTATTTTAAGCTTGATAAAGAAATAGCTGGGTTGTCTTCTGAGCTTGAGTCGGTGCGTGCTGAGAGAATTAATTTAGAGCATAAAGCAAATCTTCTGAAATCTAAATCTTTAGACATAGACTTGCTTGAAGAGAGAGCTAAGGAAGTTTTAGGGCTTGCAAAAGCTCAAGAGACCCTTTTTATCTCTCCTGAAGAATAAGATCTAGAGTTATTAGTTTAAGGGAAGTTATAAATTCCAATACTATCTATAAAATTTGCTGAGTAAAGATCATCAATATGATGGTAATGTTCTGCTATAGTTAAGCTAGATCTATAGGATGGTTCTATGCTGCCGCTCATTTTAGGTTCATAAGATAGATGTTCTGAATCTAATCTTACTCTTTGTATAGCCAGTGCAATATCAATACGTGGGACTTCACTATTTATAATGGCTGAAGAAGCTTGATCAGCACGTGGGGCTTCACTATTTATAATGGTTGAAGAATCTTGATCAGCTGGTATTTTAATTTCTTTAGCTGTGAGATAGGGAGTTCGTGAAGAACTTTGATTATTTGATGAAATATCTTTTTCCACTTTAAAGGTATCTTCCATATCAAAGATGTCTTCTTCTGCATCAGAGTTATCTAACTGTCGATGGCTGTCTAAGCTTTCCCTTATAATGTCTAGATGTAAATTTTGTTCTTCATTGAGTTGATAAGATATTTCATATATTACTTCTATAAAGTCATTTATTGCATGTTGTAGATCTAGGTGGGTATTATCAATATTTCTAAAGATGGTAATGATATTTGAGATTGAGTCACCACCAATTGTATAGTCTGAGACAGAAGTCGATATTGAAGAGTCTTCAGCTATATCAATAATTAACTGCTTAAAAATTTTAATAAAAAAATCATTTTGAGTTTCAGCTTTAAGATTTTTAAAATCATTACCTTCTGTGATTAGTAAATTTTCTAACTCCTTAAACATATCAAATGACTTAGGCATTGAGTGTTGCTCCTTTTTTATTAGCATTATAGTTAAGTTATTTTGGGGGATCTAGTAAGCTATACGCCAATTGAGATAATAATTCTCCTTTTTCTTTAAAGAAAGATATCTCATTATGTGCTTTTTCAATGAATTCTTTACTTTTCTCTAAGGTATGTTCTTTGCCAATAAGTTTAACAATATTATTGTTATTTAGAGGTTTATTGTCATTTATATCAGCTAAATCATCAATAAATTGGAATGCTAGGCCAAAGTTTTTAGCATAATTGGAAAGATGAAGTTTTTCCTCAGCTGAAGCATACCCAAGTGCTGCTCCCATTTCGCAGCAAGCCATAAATAATTTAGCAGTTTTCATGTATTGGGCATTAACTAGTTGATCATAGTTGGTTATGTGCTCTTTCTCATAAATTAAATCAAGCATTTGTCCGCCGGCAATTCCTTCTGTTCCAATTCTTGAAGAAAGTATTTTTATTAGTTCGCAGCGGATATTACTATCAGGATGAGTTTTTTCATCAGCTAGAATTTCAAATGCCAAGGTTAGTAATGCATCGCCAGCTAAAATTGCAGCTGCTTCATCAAATTTTTTATGGCAGCTGGGCATTCCCCTGCGATAATCATCATTATCCATGGCAGGTAAGTCATCATGAATTAAAGAATAGCTATGAATAATTTCAAGCACTGCAGCCACCCTTAAAGCATGTTCTTGATCTACTTTCCATATTTGAGAAGTTGTAAATAAAATGAAAGGGCGGAGCCTTTTTCCAGGAGATAATGCGCTATAATGCATTGCCTGGGTTAATCTATTATTGTTTTGTGGTAATAGATCATGGATTCGTTGATTAACTAACGAAGCAATAGAAGTGATCAAATCATCATAAGAAATTTTCTGCATTTTCTATAACTTATTGAACATCGTCTTCAGAATCAATATATTCAATTTCAATCTCTTCGTCTTTGTGATCTTCTGTTGAATTTACTGGATTAGATTCTTTAGGTTTTTCATTAACAGCTGGTTCCATGGTGGTTTGATCAATTTCTTCTCCATTAGAAAGAACTTGTTTTTCTTCTTCGGACTCTACAGCTTGAACTTTGCCAGCCTCTTTTATATCTTTTTGTGTTTTAATTCTTATATAGCTAGTAAATTTATCTACTCCTTTAATATTTTCTACAATATTTTTTATTGCTTCAGCTTCAGCTTCAGTTCTTGCAATACCCAGAACGTAAACAGTGCCATTTATGGTCTCAATATTGTAATTAATAGAGCGAACTTCTTTATTTAAGAGCATTTTAGATTTTACTTGTGCTGTTATCCATGTATCAGAGCCATATTTTTTAATGCCAGTATCAACTTCATCGGCCAATTTTATTTCATTTATAACTTCACGAACTCCTGCTTGTTCCCAAACCAGTTTTAGAACTTCAAGGCGATTTTCAGCTGTTGGGACTGTTCCAGTTAATAATACTCTTCCTTCTGAAACTTCAACTGATACTGAAGTTAAGATGCCATCTATGTCTTTATGATGTTGTAAGAAAGAGGCTTTAATTTTTGTCCATATGTTATAATCATCTACGCTATTGCCAAGAGTTTTCTCTTTGGATAATGTTGCTCCACTTCCAGTTACTCCGCCAAATAAAGTTATAGGAGTGCAGTTAGCTAGTTGAGTTGAAATTAACACTAGTAATAATAATTTGAGTATGGACATAATTAAATAAATTAACCAATAAATATATTGAATTTGAGTATAACAAAATCTTTTTATAGCTCAAGAGTTATCTAAAAATATATGGTTAAGGGGATCTGAATTATTTAAGATCAAAGATTGTTGTGAGCTTCCAGAATAGTTAAGACGAAGCAAGGGGGTGTGTGTTTGCGCTCCGTAAGATCTCTTTAAATTATATCTCTGCTACCACATTATGAGTGGCAGAGAATGTGCCAGAGCTTAATCCTACTTAAGTCTTAGGAGCGAAACAATAGATGCGAGAAGATAAGAAAAAATGATAACATGCCTTTTAAACCACTCCTATGCTTAATAATTTATATAATAGCTGATAGATTTCGTTTGTTTTTACCTCTATTATTAGTTGGTTCTTTCCCGCCTAGCTCTCTGATTATAGGGGTATTAGTTGCATGATTTTTTATCTCTTGTGAAGCGCTGCGGTATAAGTCAATTGCTTTATATAATTTTTCTTTCGTATTTTCTGGAAGTTTATTAGTTAGCTTATGAAAATTCTCTTTATCAGCATCTTGTATTTCGCCGATATCTAATTTTTCTATGATTTCATGAGCAGCACCTTTGTAAGGCTTTAAAATTTTATTTATTTCTTCATGAGCAGAATCTTTTTGATTCCCATAAATTACACCATCTACTAACGATGCTAATTTTTCAGGTGGAACATTTTTAAGTGTAGCTCGAATATTTCTTTCTACTCCATCTCTAATGTCTTCTCTTGGAGGTTTAATTTCAGGAGATGTAAACACTAGTTCATTATTATCCTTGTCATTGCCCTTCATAATATCTATCCTCTATAGTTGATATAGATTTTTGAATATATATAAAATTAATTAATAAAAGATTAATTCAAAGAGTTGGCACAAGTGATAAACTCATGTATTGCAATTATTAAAAATAGTAATTAGGTGGATGGGTGAATTTAATTGCCTGTTTTTTATTTTTAACTAAACTATAATCTTAGAAGCGTTTTTAATTTAGAGGATATTATCGTTATGGATGCTTTACTTTTAGCAAGAGTCCAATTTGCTGCAAATATAACTTTTCATATTTTATTTCCCACTATATCTATAGCTATGGTATGGTTTTTATTATTTTTTAAACTTCGTTATGATAAAACTTTAGATCAAAAATGGTTAGAAAATTATAAGTTCTGGGTAAAAATATTTGCTCTTTGTTTTGCGCTTGGAGTTGTTTCTGGCATAACTATGTCATTCCAGTTTGGAACAAATTGGCCTGGATTTATGCAAAAGGTTGGTGATGTTGCAGGTCCACTATTAGCATATGAGGTTTTAACTGCTTTTTTTTTAGAAGCAACCTTCTTAGGAATTATGCTGTTTGGAATGCATAAGGTTTCTAATAGAACTCACACTTTAGCTACTCTATTAGTTGCTATTGGTACCACATGTTCAGCTTTTTGGATTATCGTTTTAAATTCCTGGATGCAAACTCCTGCAGGATTTGAAATGATTGATGGTAAAGCCCATGTAACCAATTGGTTAGAAGTTATTTTTAACCCTTCTATGAAATATAGGCTTACTCATATGTTGCTTGCGTCGGGGTTAACGGCATCTTTTTTAATTTCAGGTGTTTCTGCTTATAAATGGTTAAAGAGTAACGATAATTCCACAGCCGTTATTGCAGCAATGAAAACCGGCATTTACGCCGCGTCTATTTTAATTCCATTGCAAATATTTATTGGTGATGCTCATGGTTTAAATACCAGAGAATATCAGCCTGCTAAAATTGCAGCAATAGAAGCTATATGGGAAACTCGAAAGGATGTTTCCTTAGTGCTTTTTGCCATTCCTGACGAAAAAAATTATAAAAATAACTATGAAGTTGCCATCCCTCATATTGGTAGTTTAATATTAACTCATTCATTTGATGGTGAGGTGAAGGGGCTTAATGAATTTGAAGGGCTGCATCCACCTGTTGCGCCATTATTTTTTGGTTTTCGAATTATGGTGGGAGTAGGCGTTCTAATGTTGCTAATTTCATGGTATGGAAGTTGGTGCTTATTAAGAAATCAGATTCCTAATAAAATTTTACTATGGTCTTTAGTTTCTATGACATTTTCTGGATGGGTGGCAACTTTAGCTGGGTGGTATACTACAGAAATTGGAAGACAGCCTTGGTTAGTATATGGAATATTAAGAACTAGTGATGCAAGCGCTCAAAATATTGGCAGTGGCATGATTCAAACTACACTTACAATGTATCTATCATTATATATATTTTTAATTATTTCCTTTATATTATTAGTTTTTCATCTGGCTAGAAAATCAAGTGAAGCTAGCAACATAAATGCAAAAGGAGTTTAGATATGGAAATTTTTACCAATGGGCAGTGGCTACCTTTAGTATTTGTAATATTAATGGGTGTTGCTGTGTTGGCCTATGTTATTTTAGATGGTTATGATCTTGGAGTGGGCATTTTGATGAGCCAAGTAGAAGTGCAAGATAAAGACAAAATGATAGCTTCTATTGGACCTTTTTGGGATGCTAATGGAACTTGGCTAGTGTTAAGTGTGGGTATCTTGCTTGTGGCTTTTCCTCAAGCTCATGGCATTATCCTTACGGCTCTGTATATTCCTGTTGCAGTCATGCTATTTGGTTTAATTATTAGAGGAGTTTCTTTTGATTTTAGGGCTAAAGCTAAAACTGAGCATAAACATTTATGGGATTTAGCATTTACTATGGGTTCATTTATAGCCGCCATGTCTCAAGGATTTATGTTAGGCATGTATATTATGGGGTTGCGCTATAGTGCTCTTACCATATCTTTTGGCATATTGTCGGGATTTTGTTTGGTTGCTGGATATAGTTTTGTTGGAGCTTCTTGGTTGATTATGAAAACAGAAGAAGAGTTGCAGCGCAAAGCGGTGGCTTGGGCAAGAATTAGTCTCTGGATTACAGCTTTTGGAATGCTATTGGTTTCTATGGCCACTCCATTACTTAGTACAAGAATTTTTGATAAATGGTTTTCATTTCCAAATTTCTTTTTGCTTCTTCCAATTCCTTTGATTACCGGAGGAATAATAATTTATTTAGAAATTATGTTGCGTAAGTTACCACTTCCTAATGATAGATATAGCTGGCTCCCTTTTATAGGTAGTATTATCATTTTTATTATGGGATTTTGTGGTTTGGCTTATAGTTTCTATCCTTACATAGTTCCAGATTATATGACAATTTGGCAGGCAGCAAGTTCAAATGAATCTTTAGAAGTTATTTTAGCTGGGGTAGTGGTGGTATTACCATTCATTATAGGATATACGATTTTTGCATATAGAGTATTTTGGGGTAAGGTAAAAGATCTTACTTATTATTAGAGAGATCTTTTAAATTTAGGTTTTAAATCTTTCAATAGAGTGAATGCATTCCTTTGATCTTAAGGATGCAATAATATTGTTTAGTTGAGTTAAACCCAGAACATCTACATCCAACATCAGTTCAAAAAAGTCTGGAGACCTTGCCGTACACTTAAGGTTATTAATATTACAGTTATATTTGGCTATAGTGCTACAAATAGTTGCCAAGCTATTAACTTCGTTAATTATTGACATTTTAAGTTGAGCGGAATGCTTATTGTCATTATTTTCTTTTTCCCAAGAAACTTCAATCCATTGATCTTGTGGTTGGTTAGCTGAATTTAGACAATTACAGTCTGCTGTATGAATAATGATACCTTTTTGTTTATTATCAAAGAGACCTATAATTTGATCTCCTGGAATTGGGTGGCAACAATCTGCAAGATTAAAAGACATTCCAGAATTTGTTCCTTTTATTGAAACTGAGGATTCTTTTGATTTAACCTTTTTTTTAAATTTGAAAAAAGATAGTTTCTCTTTTAGTTTCTTCATCGTTAGATGATTCTGCTTATTTCCATATAAGCCTTTAAACACATCATTCCTACTAATGCTTCCTTCCCCAACAGCTAAATACAAATCCTCAATATTTTTTTTATGAAAAATAGATAGATGAGCTCCAATTTCTTCTTCATTGAATTTTTTTCCTTCATTAGAGAAAAATTTTATTATAATTGACTTGCCTAGGCTAATATATTCTTTTTTCTGTTTAGATCTGATAAAACGCCTGACTTCTGATTTTGCTCTGGCGGTAACAACAAATTTTTCCCATGAAGGAGAGGGATTTTGGTTTTTAGCTGAAATAATTTCTACCTGATCGCCATTCTCTAAAATAGTTTTTAGAGGAACTAAGTTGCCGTTTACTTTAGCTGTAGAGCAAGTATTTCCTATGTCAGAATGCAAGCTATAAGCAAAATCTACAGGGGTTGCTCCTTTTGGCAATGCAATAATTTCTCCTTTAGGAGTGAAGCAAAATACTTGATCTTCATACATTTCTAATTTGGTATGTTCAATGAAATCTTCAGCTTCAGAATTTTCTAGAATATTAAGCAGTTCTTTTATCCATTGATATTGATCTTGATCATTACTAGATAGGTTAATATTTTGTTTATATCCCCAATGTGCAGCAACGCCCCATTCATTAACATAATTCATTTCTATAGTTCTTATTTGAATTTCTATGCGATGTTTATTGGGGCCAACAACAACTGTATGCAAAGAGCTATAGCCATTTTTCTTGGGGGTGCTTACATAATCTTTAAAGCTGCCTGGAATCATATGATAAGCTGCATGAATAATTCCTAACACTTGGTAGCAGTCTAGTACATCGTTAACTATAACTCTAAATGCAATAATATCTGATAACTGAGAGAAGCTGATATTTTTCAATTTCATCTTTTGCCAAATAGAACAAGGTGTTTTTTCTCTTCCCTTAACTTCAGCTTGAATTCCAAAATCATTAATAGTTTTTTTGATGTGGGTTTCTATTTTATCCACCACCATATATTCATCGGCTTTTAAATACTCAAGGCGATTAATAATAGATTTTCTTTCTTCTGGATAAAGTCTAGCGAATGTAAGGTCTTGGAGCTCATTCTTCATCTTTTGCATTCCAATGCGTTCAGCTAAGGGAACATAAATCTCCATGGTTTCGATAGCTATTCTCATAGCTTTCTTTTCTGATAAATAATTTATAGTGCGCATATTATGTAAACGATCAGCTAATTTTACAATAAGCACTCTAATATCTTCAGACATTGCTAAGAGTAGTTTACGAAAATTCTCTCCTTGACGAATATTATCAGGCTGAAATTTAATTTTGGTAAGTTTAGTTACGCCATCAACAAGTTTAGCAACGCTATCTCCAAAATGAAGCTGAATATCTTCCATTGTTATAATGGTGTCTTCTAGGGTGTCATGTAATAAAGCAGTTATAATTGAGTCTTCATCAAGCTGCATGTCGGCTAAGATAATTGCTACTTCAAGTGGGTGATAATAATAAGGCTCTCCAGAGGCCCTTATCTGATTTGCATGAGCTTTTTTAGCAAATTTGAATGCTTTAATAACTTGCTGGGGGTTAAAGCAATTATTATATTTTTCAATTTTTTGTAGCAACTTATTGCAATTCATATAAACCATTCGTTTATTTAATTTGTTGAATTCTGTTCTTTACTAGGTGGCAAATATAAATCTCCTTTTATACCGCAGCTTGTTAAATATAATAATATTGTTATACTTATAAATAATTTTTTTATCATTTTATATCCTGCATTATAAGGAAGGCGTAAGTTGAGAACAATATATATAATATTTACCCTGTTTTTATCATTTTCAGTACTTGCTTTACCAGAGCAAGAATCTGTTGTTGAAAGCAAAATACAGGAATCTCCTTCTTTGCCTTCATTTTTAAAGGAAGTTAGTCCTAGTTTATCTACATTTAGTAATAGTGTATTCTATAATCAACTAATGGAAAAGAAATCTTTAGAAAATTATGATAGCCGCTTTATTATTTTACATTTCTGGGCCACTTGGTGTATGGAATGCCAGAATGAATTAATTGCTATTAATAAGCTACAAAAAGAATTTAGAAAAAAATCATTGCTGGTAATTGCAGTTTCAGAAGATTTTAAAGAAGTTTCAGCTATAGATGAATATTTTACTAAACATAAAATAGATTTTCTTGATATATATCTTGATAAGAAAAATACTATTTATCGTAACTTGAATATAAATCATTTACCTGCTAGTTATCTTATAGATTTTAATGGTGATGTAATTGCTAAGTCTTCTGCTGGTGTTTGGGTTGATTGGAGTGATGAGGATTTAAAAAAATATTTAGAATTTAAAGTTAGTAAGCATCAATTGCTTCCTCCTGAATTTAAAAGCGAGAGAGAAATATATGAAGCTCCTAAGGAAATTAAAAAAGAAGTAAAAGAGCAGAAGCAAGATAAAGCAATAAATAAAATAATTAATTGAAGAGGAAAATTATGTTATCGAGTGAAGTTAAAATATCAAAAAAAGAAAAAAAATGCTGCTGGGGAAAATGTTTGAAGATTTTTAAAACTAAGCCAAGGGTAAATGTAATTAATTTAGATGGAGTGATAGGAAGCGTTAATTTAAAGCAGGGCCTAACCTTATATAATTTAAATAAATGCTTAGAGCAAGCTTTTGAATCTAAAAATCTAAAAGCCGTAATTTTAAATATTAATTCTCCAGGAGGATCTCCTGTGCAATCTGAATTGATTGCTAAAAGAATTATTCATCTTTCAAAGAAGCATAATATTCCTGTGATTAGTTTTGTTGAAGATATGGCTGCCTCCGGTGGCTACTGGCTTGCTTGCGCAGGCGAAGAAATTATTGTAGCAGATAATTCTATTCTTGGGAGTTTAGGGGTGATTTTCTCTGGATTTGGATTGCATAAAGCAATAGATCGTTTGGGGATTGAGAGAAGAGTTCACACTAGTGGAAAAAATAAATCTTTATTAGATCCATTCGCGCCTGAGAAAAAGGAAGATCTAGTTATTATTAAAAGGGTGCAAGAAGATATTTACCAAAATTTCAAAAATCATGTGCATTCTATGAGAAAAGATAAACTAAAATTAGAAGATGACGAAATTTTTACCGGAGCAGTTTGGTCTGGGAAGCAGGCAATAGAAATAGGTTTGGCTGACAAAGTTGGTGATATATTTAGTGAAGTAGAGAAGCGTTTTGGTGAAGATGTTGAAGTGAAGTTCATCAATCAAGAAAAATCATGGATCAAAAGAAAATTATCTATTTTTCTTAGTTCTTTAATTTATCAAAACGAAATTACTGATCTATTAAGCAAAAAATTTCAATTAAAATAGTCATTGAAGTATTGAAATATAATTTTTCATGTTTAAATAAAAGCTATAACGACTAGATTTAAGGATACTCAATAATTATGACTAATACACATGATAAGAAACATCATTCTTTAGATGAGATCAAAAATGAAGAAATGGAAAAATTAGCAGAGGTTTTAAAAGAAGCTCAGTTATCAGAAGAAAATTATTCTCAGAATCAAGGGAAAGAAACAGTTGATGAGTTGAAGTTAGCTAACTTAAAGTTGAGTGAAGAAAATGATCAGCTGAAAGATCAGTTAATTCGCAGTGTTGCTGATAGCGATAATTTGCGTAAGCGTGTTTCAAAGCAAGTTGAGGATGCGAGTAAATTTGCAATAAATAAATTCTCTAAAGATCTAATAGATGTTTTAGAAAATTTATATTTAGCCACTAGTAATATTTCTCAGGAACAAATTAACGAGAGTGAAGTTTTTTCTTCGGTTGTTAAAGGGGTTGAGATGACGAAATCCACTTTAATAAGTGTTTTTGATAAATATGGAATTAAAAGAATCGAACCTAAAATTGGTGAAGCATTTGATCATAATTTTCATGAGGCGGTATCTCACATTGAGCATAATGATTTTTCAGCAAATGCAATAATTGATGTTATGAGATGTGGTTACACACTTAACGATAGGCTGCTAAAGCCTGCTATGGTAGTGGTTGCAAAAGCCTCAAGTAATTAGGCTAGGGGGTTAATAATCAAGTATTTTAATTTTTTATGAAAATTACCCTTGCAAGATTTTGCACTAAGGGTTACCATCTAATTATCTGCAATATACTATTAGTTGTTGTGTGTAATAATATAAACTTACTTAAGGAGTAATAAATTATGTCAAAATTAGTGAAATCAGCTTTACTTGCTTCAACAATTCTTTTAGCTAGCTCAGTAGTGTTAGCTGGTGTTCCTGGTGCTCATCATAGTGGTACAAAACATGATGGTGGACATAAAAAAGCAGTAATGGAAGGAAAAATGGCTGATAAGAAAGCCGATATGAAAGATAACATGCAAGATAACATGAAAGAAGACATGAAAGGCAAAATGCAAGATAACATGAAAGACGGCATGAAAGATAAGATGGAAGGCAAGAAGACTTCACTTTCTGGAGAAATGGGTGCTAAAGGGGTTCCTAAACCATAATTAATATAATTAGTTAAACGTAATCATGTTATTATTAAGAGTGCGCCTTAAATTTTGGGCGCATTTTTTTTATGTTTAGGTGAGATTTATTAAGGGCTAGATAAGTTATCATTGTTAATTATCTTGTACTTAAAGTTTTGAAGTTAAGGCTATAATCTAGCAGAAATATTATTGCAAATCTCTCTACTAAAAGTTACCATCTAATTATCTGCAATATACTATTAGTTGTTGTGTGTAATAATTATGTCAAATTTAGTGAAATCAGCCTTACTTGCCTCAACAATTCTTTTAGCTAGCTCAGTAGTGTTAGCTGGTATATCGTATGTTGATGGTTCCAGTATTAAGGATGGTAAGTATAATGAGGCGTATAAGGCAGCTGGGCTGTATGGTGATTATGATTATGGTGATGTTAATGAGGCGAAGATTTTAGTTGGTGACGCTAAGAATGATAGGGCTGAGGAAGCTAGTCCTCTTGAAAAAAATATAAAGCAAAAGGTGCAAGCCAATTCTTCTGATAAAAAGCAAGAGGTGATA
>JBASGW010000052.1:0-3889 GCA_049653745.1 Rickettsiales bacterium | reverse complement strand
GATCACCACTCTGAGAACGACTATCTCCTTCAAGGAGCAGCTGTTGATAACCGAGACCACGAGATTCACCGCGGAGAAGTCAGCCCTGGTGGAGCAGGTAGCCGCCCTCGAGGAACTGGCGCAGGAGAAGACCTCTGAGGTTCTGCGCGCAGAGGATGATCGTGCTGTGGAAAGGAACGATCTTACCTCTCAGGTGGCCGAGCTCCGACTGGCAATCGCTGAGCTGGAGAATGCGGTAACCGTGAAGGAGGCGAGCATTGCTCTACTCGCGGAGAAGCTGGCATCCCAGGAGCAGCGCACTGTGGTCGAGGTGAACGCTCGCATATCCGAGCAGTCGGCCTACGAGGAGCACCTGGCCGAGCTGCAGGCGGCCGTTGCGAACCTTCAGCAGCGGCTCCGCACCGCAGAGGAGCTCGGTGCTGCGCAGACCGGGGATCTAAGCGAAGAGCTACGCCAGAGCGCCGGCAGGGTCGAGGACCTGTCCAGACTGCTAAGCGGTGCGGAGCAGGATCTGCAGTCCACACGCGAGGCGTTAGAGGTCCAGCGTCTTCGCGCTGAGAAGGAAGCTGCGGGCCGCTGCGCCGAGGCGGATGCTGCCGCCCACGCGGAGGAGGAGCTGCGCGCTCGCATCGCAGATTTGGAGCTGCGACTGAAGGCAGCGCTGGCTGCGCACGGCGCGGATTCTACCGCAATGGCAAAGCAGGCCGAAGACAGCTTGCGCGCCATCAGCGAGCTGCAGAAGTCGCTGGCTGAGACTAAGGCTGACCTCGGCCAAGCTCGGCAGAAGATATCCGCCCTGGAGGCGACCGCCGCCGCGCAGGCAGCCGAAAGTGCATCTTGCGTTGCCTCTCTGGAGGAGCAACTGGCGGAGGCGATGGATGAAAACCAGGACCTGCGCCAGTCCCTGTCCGCGGTGGAGGACGCGCTCCGGGAGTTGCGGGAGAGTTCTGCCTGCGCCCAGGCCGCCGCTGAGGCGCAGGGCGCCGCGGACAAAACCACCATCAGCGAGCTCACGGCCCGGCTCGTAGCAGCGGAGGAACGGGTGTCCCTGTTGGAAGCAGAGCTGGCCGCGGCGCAGGACCTCGGGGAATCGGAGCGTACTCAGCACTCAGGAGAGGCGGTCGCACTGCAGAGCCTGATCGACGAGCTGCAAGAGCAGGTTGCCGCGCTGACGGAGCGCCTCAACGACGCCGTGGAGTCGAAAGACCGCGAAGTATCCGACCTGGCAGCGCGCTTAGCCGAACAGCAAGACACCAACGAGAGGATGGCGCTCTCAAAGCAGGAGACGGAAGGCGCGCTCGCCGCTTCTAAAGACGAAGCATCTGAGCTCGCCTGGAAGCTGCAGATACGCGCGTCCGAGGAGGCAGACCGCCTATCCGGTATCCAGGACGAGCTAGCGCAGCTGCGAACTGATCACGCCGGGCTGCAAGGCATTCTCGCGAAGACCCGCAAAATGCATGACCTGTCGGAGTCCACCTTCGCGGCGGAGAGCGAGGCGGACCAGGAGAAGATCGAACAGCTCACCGCCGCCGTCGCCGAGCTCGACGAGGAGGTGGCCATCTTGCGGGCGAACCTCGCAGACGCCAAGGCCGCGCTCGACCTGTCTCTGCCTGTCAGCGCCCACGAGCAGGTAGTGCAGCAGCTGGAGGACGCCCACGCAGAAGAGGTCGGCCGCCTGCAGGCCCAGCTGCAGAGTGCGCATGCTGAACGAGAGGGCGTCGCTTCCTCTGCAAGCCAGCGCGAGTCCGACCTTGTCGAAGCGGTGGCTGGTCTCTCGGCTGACCTGCAAGCCAGGGACGCTACTATCCAGGATCTCCAGGGCGAGCTCGCGCGGCGCCTTGCGGAGCTGGAGGAGCTGACGGCCGCCATCAATGGAAAGGAAGCAGACTTGCGCCTCCTGCAGGCCAAGTACAACGCCCTGGAGAAGATCGGCCAGGAGGAGGCCGAGCGCAGTCGCGCGGAGCTGGATGCTCTTCAGCAGCAGCTCGCTGCCCAGGAGACGCGCACGCAGGAGGTTGAGATTGCCAGGGCGGCGGATCGTGCTGCGTTTGAGGAGGAGTCGCGCTCTCTTTCCCGCGTCAACGCAGGTCTGGTGGACCGAGCCGCGGCAGACAGGGACACCATGCAGGCCCTCGGGGACCTGCTGCACGACAAGGACGCTGAAATCCGCCAGCTCCAGCAGAGTCTGGAAGACGCATTGGCGGCCCAATCGACCGCCGTGTCGGATCTGTGCGAAAAACTGGCCGAGCAGGCTCAGGAATGTGTCCGACTGCGCGCCGAAATCGCTCGCTTGGAGCAAGAAGTGGCGGCTGCGTCACAGAAGGAAGCGGCCCTGCTCGAAACGATCGCCCGACTGGAAGGCTCCGCAGCCCAGTCCAACCTGAAGTACGCGGCGCTCGAGAGCAAGCTGGTCGCCGCCGTGAATGTTCGCACTGCCGAAGGGGAGGCGTACCGCGAGGAGATCGAGAGACTGGAGAGCGCCGCCGCTGACGCCAGCGCAGCACTAAACACCGCGGAGGCGGAGGTCCAAAGGTTGCTGGTGGAGCTGGATATGACGAAGGATGCCTACAGCGGGAAGATCGACGCGCTCACCGCGCAAGTCGCGGAGCGTGAGGAGGAGCTGGCACGCACTCTTGAGCTGTTGGCCGCGAAGGAACGCGAGGTGGCGGACCTCAACGAGCGCCTTCTGCAACAGGAAGGAAAGTGTGAGGCTCTCTCTGATGACCTGTCCGACCGCGATCTGGCGGCCAAGGAAGTGGTCGAGCGCATGCTAGCTGTCCAGGAGCAGCTTGAGGCGGTGGTTGCGGAGAGTGGTAGAAAGGATGCCACCATCGCGGCTCTGAAATCCGCGATCGTCTCGTTGGAAGAGGAGAAAGCCGCGGCTGCATCTGAGCGTGACGTCCTGGAGCGCGCCCTCAGCCAAGCGGAGACTCTGCGTGACAAACTGCAAAGCGATTTGCTGGCAAAGACCGACGAGTTTGTGAGGAAGTCCGATGCGCTTGCCGAGCTGCAGAGACTGCTCGAGGAGCAGGTGGCGCTGGTGGAGGTGCTGAAGGTGGAGCTTGCCGCGGAGGCCGAGGCGCACGCTGCGGAGGCGGAGAGACTGAACGCGGAGGTAGCCTTACTGAAGGAACAGCTCGCCGCTCTGCAGGGCAGCCACGGGGAGGCAACGGAGGCGGGCACTGCGGCGCAGGAGCGCTGCGCCGATCTAGCGCGGCAGCTGGCTGCATCGCGTGACGAGTTCTCTGCGGCTGCAGCGCAGTCCGCTGAAGCTCTTGCTGCATCGCAGAGCGCACTGTCTGAAGCGGTTGCCGCCCTTTCGGAGGCTCGCTCAGAGGTGACCCGCTTGCAGCGTGAGGTGGATAATCTTCGGTCCGCTAGCGTAGCTGCAGAATCCGCCGCGCAGGACCGCGCACAGGAGTTCCAAGCTCTTGCGCAGCGACTCTCTGATACGCAAGACTTGCTGGTGGCCAAGACAGCTGACCTGCTCCGCGAGAGCACCGCCGCTGCTGAGTTCGCAGCTAAGTGCGACAGGCTGGAGACGGAGCAGATCGCCGCCGAGGGCACGAGAAGTGCCCTGGAGCAGCGTCTTGCAGAGGCGCGCGCTGCTGAAGCGGCTCTGCGTGAAGACCTCGGCAAACGCACCGCCGAGACCGCAGCGGCCCTGACAGATAGGGATGAGTTGCAGCGGATGTTCGAGGAGCAGGTGGCTCTAGTGGCAGTCTTGAAGGTCAAGCTGGCCACTCAAGCTGACGTGAACTCGGCAGAAACTGGCCGCCTGCAGGAGGAGTTGGCCGCGCTGAAAGAGCAGCTGGCTGCTCTGCAGGGCAGTCATGGCGCGGCCACGGATGCTAGCCATGCCGCACAAGAGCGCTGCGCCGAACTGCAG
>JBASGW010000051.1:0-2004 GCA_049653745.1 Rickettsiales bacterium | reverse complement strand
AGGCCATTCGGCGAAGCTCAGCGCCCGCAGTAACGACGCCAACACCGCGACGCGTGGCAACGCCGCATCCAGTGCAACCCGGTTGAAGTGCCGCCACACCATCGGGTCGTGCGCGGCGCCGCCGAAGCGGTTTACGAAGTCTTGCTTGAGCTGAGCAGTGCTTCTGTTCTGCACAGTTCCGTTGTGGATGCTCAGCAGCACCGCTTCAAGGCAAGGCTCACAGGCCGCAACATGCACTCGGCCCTTGCGAGCCGCGGCCCGCGTCCTGTCGTTCCAGTCGGCGTCGGTATCCAACAGCGCAACCACCACGTCGTAAGCCGCGTTGCGTGACTGGCGCCCAGCGAAATCGACCACATGCGCGGCTCCCTTGCCACGCGCATTCTTGAGGGTAACCATGACCCCCGATCCGCGTTGCACATAGAGGCTCTTGAGGTGCTGGAGGAACAACAATTCTGCGTCGCCCTCTCCCACGACAAGCACGGTGCGCGCCACGTGGCGCCGATGCAGCTCTCGCTTCATGACTACAACTGTGGAACCGCGCCGTAGGCACCGGCCATGTACTTCGCATAGAGGTTATCGTCGCTTCGGATGCCGTCCACACTGTCCAACCGCCAGGCGCTGCTCTGGTTGTCCTGGTTTTTCTCCACAAGCATGACTTGCGATTTGTGAAGGATGTTGAGCACCTCCATGGCGTGGCAAGTGAACAGCAACTGCCCGCCATGCGGGTTGGTGACCGGGCTGGCAAACAAGTCCAAGATGGGTTCCAGCATGTGGGGATGCAGATCGTTCTCGAACTCGTCGATCACGGCCAGGCCGCCGTTGGCGAGCACCGGCAGCAGTCGGGACAGCAACACCAGGGCTCCTTGGGTGCCGCTGGATTCCAGCGCAAATGGCAGCTCGAACGAAACGTTGTCCGCGGACCGGTGGATGCCGAAGGGCAGCCAGAACTTGCTCGGCTTGCCATCAGGTTGGACGGCTTCCACTTCGCGCACTTGCACATCGCTCAAGCCCAGATCCCACGCGGACAGCAGGCGCACCAGCTGCTGCCGCTGGGCCTCTTCCGTCGCGAAGTGCGCAGCGGCCTGAATGAGTTGGCCCGCGTCGTTCACCATGCGCCCGTGTTGGTGGATGTTGCTCCAGACTTGGCTGCCCGCCAGCCGCTGGGCCAAGGGCACGCCGTATTGCGCCGCAGTGGCGATCAGTGAAGCATTGGCGCGCACTTTGCGCGCTTCGGATGGCGCAAAGCCAAAGTCCTGCTGTTTGATGTCGTACGTATGCGTTGTTTCATTCCAATCGCGCACGAACACGTAGCGCATGCGCTCGTGCCTCGCGTACAGCGCTTCGTGCAACACGCGCTGCGGCGTGCAGCGCAGCGCGTAGCGCATGAGCTGACCATCCACATCGAACTCCGCCTCGAACTCGGAAAGCTCACCCGATGAAGCCGCATGGGGTTGAAAAGGGAGTTCGGCGGTGGGATCTGCTCCAAAGGAATGACTCACAAACCAGTGCATGAACAGGATCGGCTTGAGCAGAGCCGTTTTGCCGCTGGCATTGGGACCCAGAACGGCCACGACACGACTTACACGCTCGCCCGAACTGGCTGCGTGTGACCATACGGCCTGCGGCACCTTGCGATCGAGCAGCAACGACACCTCGGCGCGCTCGCGGAAAGACTGGAAGTTGGAGAATGCGTAATGGTGCAGCATGACGCCATTAAACCAGTTTTCACACAACATTGTGTTTGAACTCTGACTTAATGATCCGTTGGTGTCATTGCAACCGGTTTTTCGGGAAGTTGATCACCTTCACAGGCCGGGGCTTTTCCGCACGCGCCCGCAACTGCCCACACCCACCCTCCACGTCCTGCCCGGCCGACTGGCGTAGCTTGGTGAGGATGCCGCGCCGGTGCAGGCGGCGGGCGATGTCGGCGGCCTGTTCCCAGCTCGGGCGCTGGTAAGGCAGGTCGTCCACCGTGTTGTACGGAATCAGGTTGAGGATGGCGTA
>JBASGW010000050.1:0-1823 GCA_049653745.1 Rickettsiales bacterium | reverse complement strand
TCTCGTGACTTGTGCAAATAGATTTGAACGATATCTTCTCTTTCCATCTGCATACACATTTGTTCCAGTTCGTACTCAGCCAGAATACGCTTGCCTTGAAAACCCGTTCGTATGCACAGGTTTTCATCCAAAGGTCCACACAAGGCAAACACGAAAAGGCGACCAGCCACAAGTGGGTGTTGCAGTGATGTGGGAAATAGAAACTGAATCAGAGATTCTAAGTCAAACTTGAACTTGTCGGGGGTAAATGTTCCTTTTCCAGTGCTACCAAACGGGTTCTCCATGATCGGAGCGAGCTGCGTCTCCATCTTTCCGCGGAACCTTTGTTGGTTGATGTGCAGAGAAGTGCAGCAGCGAACGGTTTCGTCCCCCAACCGCGTGTGGTACAGATATGCATTCATTTACATTAATCCCGGATAAATCACGCATACATGGGTGAACAACGGAAAGGAAAGGGCCGTTACAACGTTGCACTGGCAATTCGAATCGAGACCGCGTTCTATTACGTGCATCACTGGTCTATCAAAGTAATGTCGCAGCAGAGCATAGATATGGCTACAGCTTTGGAGCTGACGCTGGATGATGAACATGAGGCGCGGTTTCTGGCATTAAAGAGCCTGCAGACGAAGAAATTAAAATCTCTCATGAGCTCTATCGATGCAAAGGACAAGGAGATTGCAAAGTTGAAGATTCTTGGCAAGGACAACCGTCGTGCTCAGATGATTCAAGAGTTAAGGAAGAAGATCCGAACGCACGAGACTATCAACGATATCATCAAGGAGGAATTGCAGAAGAGAACAGAAACCACCGTGGAGGATATGAACAACCTCATTATTCGCAAGACTCTTGCAGGGCCCAAGCGCTTTCGGCCACTTTCGCGTGAGGAGTTAGAGAATAAAATAATAGAATTGGAAAAGGCCGTGAATAAGAAGCAACGGGAACCTGCTGCCACCGCCATGACAACGTCTGCCTCGACAAACCGCGTCGTTCGCAGCGAGGCCAAGTCTGACTCGGCTGAGCCCAAGAAGCCTCTCTCTGCGAACGAAACGGGCACGCTGGGTGACCGAGTCGACGATGTTGGAAAGTTTATCAGTCTCGTGGACGAGATCGACGATCTGCGACGGACGGTGCGCTCGAAGGACTCAGTCATCGACGCGCAGAAGGAAGAGATTATCCGGTTGCGCTCCCGCAACGCGCAGCTCATCGTCGTGGAGGAGGAGGCGGAGTTCCAGGAGAAGCAGTACAACGACCTGAAGGCGTACAATGACAGCCTCCTGGGCAGCCTGGAGGACACGACGCGCAAGCTGGCGGAGGCGCTCGATGTGAGCATGAAGCTGCGCGCGGAGACGCTGCTGGACAACGAGTCGCGTATCGCAGAGATCGACGCGCTGCATGTGCAGAACGAGAAGTACATGCGCCAGCACGCGCAGCTACTATCTACGATCGCCGAGCTGGAGGTCGAGAAAGAGCAGCACACGACTAACGTCTATGCCAGTCGGCAGCACACCTCCACGATCGAGCTGTCCGTGCAGGAGAAGGACGCCGCGCTCCGCTCCTGGGAGGAGAAGTACGCGCGCCTGGAGGAGAAGCTGCGCGCGTGCGAGAAGAAGGTGATTTTGCTCACGAAGGAGAACTCCCAGATCGAGGAGCTCAAGGAGCAGCTGAGAGAGAAGAACATCGCCTACAAGGAGCTGAAGCGGAATCTGGACGAGAAGATAAAGCTCAAGACGATGCAGACTGTGAGCCATCTGGCCGGCGCGGTGGCGGAGGCCAAGCCGGAGTCCGTCTCCCCTAGCAAGCAGGATGGGAAAGGCGACAAGTAG
>JBASGW010000049.1:0-1586 GCA_049653745.1 Rickettsiales bacterium | reverse complement strand
ATGTACGCGTACGCGTTACCCATCGTGCCCGTGAAAAGCCCCGATATGCCTCGACATACTGCGAACTGCACAAAGGTCACCGATAGTGCGCTACCAACAAACGATATGACCGCACCAACACAGCAATACAAAAACACTGCTCTTCGTCCATAACTATCCGACAGCCGGCCCACAAAGAATGTGGCCAGTAGCGCCATGCTCGAGTATACTGCATAAAGATACCCCACCGACGCTTCCGATGCACCGAGATACCTTGCATACGTGACGATCACTGGCACTATCAATGTCAGTCCAAACACATCAACCGCGACTATGACATAGACGGTAACGAGGGCCAGCTGTAGCTCGGTAAACCATGGCTTCATGATTCTGTGTGAACACGAGCGATGTTACAAACCTTTTGGGACAAAACTTCATTCCCCGGAGAGCGCGCGCTCGTTAACGAGTGGACCGTTGATCGGGCAAGGACGAGAAAGTTGCAGCGCGTTCACCGATGCTGTAACGATGTTGGACTATTCCGCCCTACCTCGCCTTTGGTTGTCACTGGGCGCCATTAGCTGTTTGTTTTGGATCACACTATCCAACACGAACCAAACAAACGCACGCCTACCGATTGTCTTCGTGTATACCGTCGTGCCTGCGGTGTGCAAGTATGGCCTGCCCGAGTACATACGCGTATCCGTTGAGCAGGCCATCTATACACAGCCAGACTGTGACGTAATTATGGCTAGCAACTTTGCAGATTGTGATTTGATCGCCAAGACGGTAGCGGCTGTAAGTGGCCTGGTGTTGGTGGACACGACGAAGATACAGTCTGCAGCAACGAAGACGTTCGCAAACCTATCAACTGCTGTGTTTGAGTCAGACTACCATGGGGAGCTATGGATGACCTCGGCCTTGCGCTTCTTCATCCTGGAGGACATCATGGTGAGTCACGGCTACACAGAGATGCTGCACGTGGAGGCGGACAACATGCTCTACGGCCGACTCACCTCCATCCTGCCCATCCTCCGGACGGACTACACACTAGCCGCCACGCCGCTGACCGCGAACAAGTTCCTGATCACGGCGTCGGTGTTCTGGGTGTCCTCCCCTGCCGCGCTGCTGCACTTCAACAAGTACATGATGGACCTCATCCTCAACACGGACGACCTGTACAAGCAGTACCTGGGCTGGATGCGGCGCTACGCCTGCTGTAAGAAAGGCGGCGTTGACCCCGACGAGAACGGGAACGGTATCAAGCCCTTCGCCATCAACGAGATGAGCATGCTGGCCAACTACCACCGGCTGTACCCAGACGTGTTCCGGCTCCTGCCTGTGGCGCCCAGCTACGGCTCCTACATTATCCGGCGGCCCTTCTGCAACGTCTCGGACTTTGCCCCGGGCGGGAGAGAAGTGGGCCCGCCGACCGGGCACGGGGTGTGGGACCCGAACTCCTGGGGCCAGCACCTGGGCGGCACGAGCAAGAAGAAGGGCCGCGACAAGGGCTTCGTCGACAGCTCGCACGTGTCCGGCCAGGCGATGATACTGGCGCCCTGCAAGGTGGGCATGATGTGCGGCAACCACACGACGTCTCCGTACGGCTT
>JBASGW010000048.1:0-1737 GCA_049653745.1 Rickettsiales bacterium | reverse complement strand
GTCCACATCCGCCCCACCGGTGTCCGAGGTCTTCCGGGCGTCCTTGCGCAGGCACACTGGGTGCAGCCACTGCAGCAGGCTCATGAAGTGAGGCACCAGCGCGGTGCCCGTGCTCTGCACCAGCGTGCCGATGCAGAAAGCAGAGTTGCGGCGCACACCCTCCATGGAGTCCGCCAGGCCGGCCTGGATCATGGGCATCAGCAGGTCCACGTACTTGAGCGAGGCCGTGCCGATCTCCGCAATCACCTCGGCATAGCAGCCGATCGCCATCGAGCGATCCGTGTGCGCGCGCGTGGGCTTCGTGAACTTCAGCAGAAGCTTCTGGAACTCGTCGAAGTACACAACGAAGTTGGGGCCCAGTACCTTGGCGAGCTCGCCGATGAGGTCAGTGATGGCGTCCATGACCAGGTTGTCGTGGTCGTCCTCGTCCTCGTCGTCCCCGGCATCGCCCTCGTACTTCACCTGGCAGGGAGCCTTCTCCGCGAGGATCAGGTGGATTGCCTTCATCAGGTCGTTGGCGATGGGCGCGCCGTTCTCATCCTGCAGCTGCAGGGCGGTGACGCCCATCAGCCGCAGCACCGAGGTGGCGGCCTCCGTGGCGTAGGACACGGGCAGCTTGTCGTCATCGTTCAGCAGGCAGTGCGTGTAGGCAGCCATGGCCATGCGCGCCACGTCGTTGCTCACGCTGTTGAGCGCCAGCATCTCGCCGAACTTGGGCTTCTCGTGGATGCCGTTGACGTGCAGCGCGACGCCCACCATGTACTGGCTGATGCTCAGCGCCTCGGCGCGGATCACCTCGTGCAGACTGCAGATGGCGCCAATATCCTTGGTCATGATGGTCTCCAGGGAGGTCTGCAGGTAGGGGTAGAACAGCTCCTTGGTGTGCTCGGCCAGGGCACCCAGGGCGGTCAGCGCGGCCTTCTTGGCGTTCACAAAGCCCTCCTCCACGTGCACGCGGTAGTTCCCGTCCTCGTCCTCCTCATCGCCCTCCTCAGGCTCCTCATCCTCCTCGCCTTCCTCGCCGTCGTTCAGCAGCACGATCTCGCTCTCCGCGATCACCTCCAGCAGATACGGCACCAGCGTGGGCATGTATGGCTCGTACGCCTTGGTCATGACCTTGGCGCAGTTCGCGATGAACACGAAGCTGTGCTCCTTAAGAGACTCGTCGTTGAGGCTGATGCCCTGCGTGGCGGACTGCATGCCGGACTCGAAGTACCGGACGAAGTAGGTGTCGCCGATCGCAACGGCGATGTGGCCCAGGCACTCCAGCGCGCGGCCGCGGATGGCGAACATGTTGGGCTCGGTGTTGAAGATCAGGGTGCCCAGGATGGAGCAGATGGTCTCGGTGTAGGGAAGGAAGTCAATCTCGGCCGCAACTGCGGTGGCGGCGATGGCGGTCAGGGCCATCTCCTGGGTGGACTTCTGCGCGGACTGCAGCAGCGCGGCGAGGCGCGTCATCAGCGGGTTCAGGTACGGGCGCAGCGTGGCGGGCTGCAGGCTCTCGCAAAAGTACTCGAGCACGTAGCAGGAGGTGCCCTGCACGGTGGGGCGCGGGTCGTCCAGGGCCTGGAAGATCACCGGCAGCACGGTCTCGTTGTAGTGCAGAATGTCCGGCTGGCAGTGCTCGGAGAACTGACCCAGCGCGAAGCACGCGCACTCGCGTACGTAGAACTCGGGGTCCTGCACAAGTCGCAGGAGGCTGGGCAGGATGCTGTCCAGGGACTCGCGGATGCGGTC
>JBASGW010000047.1:0-1543 GCA_049653745.1 Rickettsiales bacterium | reverse complement strand
GGCCTGATGGACGCGGACGAGGTCTGGGTGGTGGCGCTGTCCGAGGGCCGTGAACAGCATGTGTTCGGCCGGCGAACCTTGCCGCACATGGACCTCGCCTCGACCGCCTGCGCGATACAGAACCTGTGGCTGGCCGCGCGCGCCGAGGGCCTGGGCATGGGCTGGGTTTCGATGTTCGACCCGGTGGCGGTGGCTTCATTGCTGGGTATGCCCGAAGGCGCAGAGCCCGTCGCGCTGCTGTGCATTGGCCCGGTCCGCCATTTTTATGATGACCCCATGCTCCAGCAACAGCGCTGGGCACAGCGAACGGCACTGGACGATGTGCTGTTTGAAGACGCTTGGGGCCAGCCCCTGAGCGCGGGCGGGACGGCGGGCTCGGGACGTGGCGATTGATCCAGATCGCCTCAAGGAAATGATACGGAAAATGAACGTGCAGATCTCTCATGCCGACGCCTGACCTCGTCATGAGCCTCGTCGGTTGGTTCACCCCCCGACGCAGCCGTACTGACCGGCGCGGTACTGGTCGGGCTGGGGCTGGATGACTGCAGCCCCCTTAATAGCCGTTGTTGTTGCCGTAACGCTGACGGGTGAGTCGATGACGGCTTCGTGCCAGCCAGCGTCTACCCAGCTCGTGACCACGACCGACGGCTGTCGCTGCACAGCCGAAGTACAGGTCCGTGCGGCGAAGGACTGCAACAGTCAGGAGTACTGCCGTGACTGGCTTGAAGCGCTGACCACGACAACCACGGGTGGTCCGATTCAGGCGACAAGCCTGGAGCTCTGAACCACAATCTCAACCGTTGACGGCCACGCCATACATCGGCACCCCTGCGGTGCCAACTTCAACCAACCCGCCGGGTGCACTCATTGCCCGGTCGGGCTTTCGAGGCTCCCGGCTTTTCTTTTTTGGAAAAACCATGAACGTCAAAGACCAAGCCCGCAACTGGATCAAGACTGTGGTGGGCAGCCATATCGGCCGCAACATCCGGACCTCCAAGTTCGTCACTTACACGGGCGAGACCAGCCACAACCAACTCGGTGGCGTCAGCTACCTGATGCCAAACGCGCCACCCGAGGAATCGCGCCGCTGAGTATTTGATCCTCGCAGGTGAATGCGACGCCTGACAAAGCGCAGCCCTGATACCCTGGCGCTTCACCAACGCAGATCACCTCTGGATCGCAATCCAAATGGGCTCCCAACCGAGCCAGTTTCGCCTGGGGGTTGTTGCTGTTTGCGTCCAGTGGGTGAGGCGTGGCGTAGGGGTTGAACAATCCCTCGCGGATAGCTGGAAGCAATGACGCAAGCTCCTGAGCCAACGCCATTGCAGATGAACTCACAGAACACGCTTCAGTCATCATGGTTCCCGAACTGGTCGATGCTGCCGTGGTTGTGGGTAACGGCCCGCCCCCCGCCGCTGGAGCCTTCTTCGTCTTCATCACCGCCACCAATCCCACTTGCAATCCCTTTGAGTGCAAGGAAGATCACGAATCCCACCACACACAAAATCAGCAAAGATTCCATTTCGTTCCCCTCTCAAGAGTT
>JBASGW010000046.1:0-9411 GCA_049653745.1 Rickettsiales bacterium | reverse complement strand
CTTTAAGGACTCACATTTTTAAGTTATTTTCTATTTATAATTCATCATACATAAGCATAGATTCAGCTCCACAAATAGCATTTAAATCTTGAGCTTCTGTATATTTTGCCAAGCATTCTTCTGTTTTTTCAATATCAGAATGCAAATTAGCAAAATCTGCTTGATGCTTAACATTTTCAAGTGCGGCAATTGCTGCTTTTGGCTCAGTTTTATGGGTAAGAATATATTTCACTGGATCAGCTTAAATTTAGCAACTTCACTATGTCTAGGTAACATTAATTTATTGCTCACACTAGCTCCCGCTGCTAATAATTCTTTTATAACTTCTGTCTTTTTGAAATACATGGCCATATCCAAAGCAGAAAAATCATCATCATCTTTTATATCAAGTGTTGCACCAGCATCAACCAATAATTTAACTATTCTATCATACATAGCCTTTATACGATGCTAAATGTAAAGCAGTAGGGCCGTAATCGACTTTTTCATTAAGCAATCCACCTGAATTCACTAATATCTCAACCACACTTTATCATGCCCTCTTCGGGCTGCCATATGCAAAGCAGTAATGTCATGATTATTTTTTACATCAAGGTTAGCGCCAACATAAATCAACAATTTAACTATTCTATCATACATAGCCTTTATACGATGCTATATGTAGTGCAGTGAAGCCATCCTTATGTTCCTGGAGTCTTGGCCTTTGGCAAAGGATTGCAGCACAATAAGTTCAAGAGTGGAAGTATGAGAAAGCCAAGGTTAACAAAGGAATAAGTCAAGAACCAAGAGTTATAACTTAAAATGCTTTTCTTAGAGCCTCAACTAAATCAGTTTTTTCCCATGAAAATGAACCATTTGCTTCTGGCTCTCTGCCAAAATGGCCAAAGGTTGCGGTTTTTTCATAAATAGGTTTAAGCAACTGCAAATGCTTCTTTATTCCTGAAGGTGAAAGATGAACTAATTCTTGAAGAACTTTAGCCAATTTATCTTCATCAACTTCGCTGGTGCTATGGTTATTAATATAAAATGATAAAGGTTCTGCAACGCCAATAGCATAAGAAAGCTGAATGGTGCAGCGTTTTGCAATGCCTGAGGCTACAACATTTTTTGCCAAATATCTGGCAACATAAGCTGCTGAGCGATCAACTTTAGAAGGATCTTTTCCAGAGAAAGCTCCACCACCATGAGGTGCTGCGCCACCATAAGTATCAACTATAATTTTGCGTCCTGTAAGCCCAGAATCGCTTTCAGGCCCGCCAATGGTGAATATTCCTGTTGGATTCACATAAAATCTGGATTCTTTGCAGAACCATTCTTCATTTGGAAGTGCTGCAACAATATATGGGCGAATTAGTTCTTTAACATCGTTTTGGCTGAGATGAGGTTTATGCTGAATTGAAACCACAATTGAAGTTGTTCTAGTTGGAATGCCATTTATATATTCAAGGGTTACTTGGCTTTTAGCATCTGGACCTAAGCCAGAAATTTCTCCATTTTTAATTGCTTTAAAAATATTCTCTAATATTAAATGAGCATAATAAATGGGTGCTGGCATCAGGTGAGGAGTTTCATCGCATGCATAGCCAAACATTATTCCTTGATCGCCTGCGCCTTCTTCTTTTCCTTCTTTAGCGTCTACACCAATTGCAATATCAGGTGATTGTTGAATGAGCAAATTTTCTATATCAATTTTATTCCAGTGGAATTTTTCTTGTTCATAGCCAATATTTTTAATACAATTTCTAACGGTGCTTTCTATCAATTCTTTAGTAACAGAAGCAGGCCCTCTAGTTTCTCCTCCAATAATAACTTTAGAAGGTGAGGCAAAGCTTTCAGCTGCCACTCTTGAATTAGGGTCGTGAGACAAAAATAAATCTAAAATACTATCAGAAACTTGATCGCATATTTTGTCAGGATGCCCTGGTGCAACTGATTCACTAGTAAATAAAAAATGTTTTCTATTATTGATCATATTATAAAATAAATCCTTGTGATTAAAAGCAGTAGTAAATTATATATTATTTTAAGCTGTAATCCAAGAAAATTTTTACTGACAGCTCTTGCAAATGCCTTTAATTTCAAGCACGGCATGATCAACTATAAAGTTACTTTCTTTAAGAGTTTCGTATATTTTTTTAAGCAAGTTATGCTCACAGCCTTCTTCAACTTGGTTGCATTTTTTGCAAATTAAAAAATAGCAATTATGTATATCTCCGGGGTGAGTGCAGCCAAAATAGGTGTTTTGACTTTCTAGCTTATGAATTAAATTATGCAATAGAAGAAAATCTAAAGTTCTGTAAACTGTGATTGGTTTTGCGGAAGAGTCTTTTTTTTGAAGGCGTTCAAGCAAGTCATATGCTTTTAATGGAATATGACTTTGCCATATAATTTCTAATATATTTTTACGAAGACTAGTGAATAATATCTTTTTTTGATTGCACAGAGATTGGGCATGTTCTAGAGCAGAGTTTATGCATTTGCTATGTTGGTTACAATTATTCATAATAAAAACTAAAATATTTTAATTCTGAGCATAATCAAAATTTAACAATAATGCTATTAATTTATTATCATATTTGCTAGGTATTGGTTTCTTTTGAGTTATCCATTCGAATATGTCAGAGTCTGGTTCATTCAGGAATAAATCAAACATTTTTAAATCATCTTCGTCCATTGAGTCAATGTAATGCTTAGTAAATTTGCCTAAAATTAAGTCAGTTTCTTTCCAGCCTCTGTTAGCACTTCTATAAATTAGCTTCTTTTTGGTAACCGTATTTTTTTCCATTATTTTGATATAATTATAAACTATTTATGCTAGTATGTTAGCATTATTAGGATAGATAAGGAAGAAAATTTAAAATGATAGCTAATTTAAAAACAAAGAACCTAGCTGCCTTGCTTGGAGCTGTGGCTTTAGTTATGGTGTTGATTGTGTATTTTGTAAAAGAGGGAGTTATTTTTACAGATGATGCATATTTAAAGTCTGATATAACAGTGATAAAACCTAAAGTATCAGGATATCTAACTGAAATTTTAGTGAATGATCATCAAAGAGTTAATCGGGGTCAAGTATTGGCTAAAATTGATGATAGAGATTATAAATTAAAGGTTGATCTTGCTCAAGCAAATGTAGATGCAGCTTTAGCTAGTATAGCTTCATTAAATGAGAAAATAAAAATTCAAGAAATTGAAGTGAAGAATAGTAATTTAAAACAAAATTCAGCTAAGATAAGTTTAGGGGTTGCCTCTAAAGAATTGAAAAGAGCGGAGTTTTTAATTAAAGATAGATCTGTATCTCAACAAGATGTAGATAAAAAACGTGAGTTAGAAAATAATTTAAAAAATGAATATTCAGCTAGTGTAGAAAATACTTATGCATCTGAACTAAGATTACAAGTTATACAAATAGAGCTTAATCAAGCTAAAGCTTTATTACAGATGCATAAAGCTAATTATGAATTAGCTAAATTAGATTTAGAACATGCCTCAATTAAAGCTCCAGCAAATGGTATAATCAGTCGTAAGTCTTTGCAAATGGGTCAGTATGTAAACTCAAATATTGCTTTAGGTTTTTTAGTGCAAGATGGAATTTGGGTTTTAGCAAATTATAAAGAAACACAAATTAATCAAATGAAAATAGGTCAAAGAGTTAAAATAGAGGTAGATAGTGTAAGTGGAGTTACATTTAAAGGGAAAGTTGATAGCTTCTCTCCAGCAACTGGTTCTGAATTTAGTATTCTTCCACCAGAAAACGCCACTGGAAATTTTACCAAAATTGTTCAAAGAGTTCCAGTAAAGATAGTTTTTGATGATAATCAAGATTTATCACCTCTAAAGTCGGGTTTATCTTGCGAAGTTAAGGTATATATAAGTGAATGAAGGTAATTCTATAAATAATAAGGTAAGTATAGAAACTTGGATAGCATTTGTTTGCATGGTCTTTGGGATGTTTATGGCCGTTCTGGATATTCAAATTGTAGCCAGTTCTTTGAAAGAGATCCAAGCAGGGCTTTCAGCAACTCAGGAAGAAATAAATTGGGTTCAATCTTCATATTTAATTGCCGAAGTGATGATTATTCCTATTTGTGGATGGTTATGTAAAGCTTTCTCAACAAGAGTGGTTTTTAGTATCGCTTGTGCTGGCTTTACAATAATGAGCGTTGCTTGCGCTATATCATGGAATTTAACTTCAATGATAGCTTTTAGAGCCCTTCAAGGATTCTTTGGTGGAGCAATGATTCCAACGGTTTTTGCTACTATATTTTTAATATTTCCTGTAAAGATGCGTCCCATGGTTACTGTTGTGATAGGGCTGGTGGTAACGATGGCTCCTATTGCTGGGCCAATTCTTGGTGGATATATTACAGAATATCTATCTTGGCATTATCTTTTTTTAGTAAATATAATTCCTGGAATTATTGTTGTTATAAGTGTGTTAAAGCTAGTTCATTTTGATCAACCAGAATATGATTTGCTCAAAACCATAGATTTTATTGGAATATTTTTAATTATTATTTCTTTAGGTTCATTACAATATATTTTAGAAGAAGGTAGTAAAGAAAATTGGTTTGAAAGTAATTTTATTTCTATTCTAGCTACAATTTCACTAACTAGTATGGTTGCTCTAATTTACAGGGAATGGACAATTAAAAACCCAATAATAAATTTGCATGCCTTTAAAGATAGAAATTTTACCTGCGGATGCATAATGAGTTTCGTTTTGGGCTGGGGGTTATATACTTCTGTGTTTATTATGCCCGTTTATTTATCATCTATAAAGGGATTAAATAGTATTCAAGTTGGAGAATATTTACTTGTTACTGGAGTGTTTCAGCTTTTATCTGCTCCTTGTGCAGGATTGCTTTCAAAGAAAATTGATTTAAGATTGATATTAGGAATAGGATTATTTCTATTTGGTTTTAGTTGTTTTATTAGTAGGGATATTTCTTATAACTCAGGTTATAATGACTTTTTCTGGCCTCAAGCATTGAGAGGTTTCTCTTTAATGTTTTGTTTCCTTCCTATTACAAGTTTAACTTTTGCAACATTAGATGTTAAATCGGTTCATACAGCGAGTGGGTTATATAATCTGATGAGAAATTTAGGTGGGGCTATAGGTTTAGCCATAAGTAACACTTGGCTTCAAAGTTGGACTAAAAGAAATTATTCATATTTAAGAGATCATGTTGACAGTACTAAATATTTAGTAGAAGAAAATATTGATCTAAGTCAATTTAATTTAGATCAATTTAATTACTTTGATCCAGCTCTAGGAGCATTAAAATTATTATATCAAATTGCACAAAGAGAAGCTTATATATTAACATTTAATCAAGTGTTTTTTAGTATGGGGTTATTATTCTTCTTTAGTATATTTCTTATAATTATAATTAAAAAATTAGACTTAAATGAAGAGAGGCAAATTGATGGGCATTAAAGAAAATACTGCTTGCATTTACATTGCTTCAGATCATGCAGGTTTTGAATTAAAAAGTTATTTATTAGATTATTTAAAAAAGAATAATATAGAATCTTCTGATTTGGGATGTTATAGTTTACAGTCAGTTGATTATCCAGATTACGCATATAAGCTAGTTGAAAACATGAAGAAATCACCTTTGAGTAAAGGAATTCTTGTATGCGGTAGTGGTATTGGCATGAGCATAGCTGCTAATAGATTTAAAATTATTAGAGCTGCTTTATGCATTAATTCTGCAATGGCTACTTTAGCTAGAACTCATAACAATGCTAATGTTTTGGTGTTGGGAGCTAGAATTATCAATAATGAAACGGCATTAGAATGCCTAGAAGCTTTTATAGAAACTGAATATACAGAAAAAAAATATCAAACTAGAATAGACAAATTGTCTGTGGGAGAGTGCTAATGACTAATGAAAATTTTTTTACTAATAATTTAGATTCATCTGATAATGAGATTAATAGCTTAATAAGCAAAGAGCTAAAGCGTCAACAAAGCCAAATAGAGCTTATTGCTTCTGAAAATATAGTTAGTAAAGCGGTTTTAGAGGCTCAGGGAAGCATTCTTACTAACAAATATGCAGAAGGATATTCTCAAAAGAGATATTATGGTGGCTGTGAGTTTGTTGATGAAATAGAAACTATAGCTATTGAAAGAGCAAAAAAATTATTTGATTGTGGTTTTGTTAATGTTCAGCCTCATTCAGGTTCTCAGGCAAATCAAACTGTGTTGTTAGCTCTTCTTCAACCTGGAGATAAAATGTTAGGAATGTCTTTAGCTGCCGGCGGTCACTTAACTCATGGAGCTACACCTAATTTATCTGGAAAATGGTTTGAAGCTATTCAGTATGGAGTAAATTCTACAGATTTTCTTATAGATTATGATCAGGTGAGAGAGTTAGCTATAACTCATAAGCCAAAAATAATAATTGCTGGAGGATCTGCTTATCCTAGAGCTATTGATTTTGCTAAATTTAGAGAAATTGCTAATGAAGTTGGAGCTTATTTATGGGTGGATATGGCTCATTTTGCTGGCTTAGTTGCCGCTAAAGAGCATGATAATCCTTTAAATTATGCTGATGTGGTTACAACCACAACTCATAAAACTCTTCGTGGACCACGTGGAGGTATGGTTTTAACTAATAACGAAGCAATAGCTAAAAAAATTAATTCAGCCCTTTTTCCAGGATTGCAAGGTGGACCACTAATGCATGTAATAGCTGCAAAGGCTGTGGCATTTAAAGAGGCATTAACTTCAGAATATATAACTTATATTAAAAATGTAAAAGCTAACGCAAAAATTTTAGCTTCAGTTATTTTAGAAAGAGGTTATGGAGTTATTACTGGAGGAACAGATACTCATCTTTTATTAGTTGACTTGAGCCCTAAAAATATTACTGGCAATGTAGCTGAAAAGAAATTAGAAGAAGCTGGATTAACCTGTAATAAAAACTCCATACCTTTTGACACCCAAAAGCCAACTATAACTTCAGGAATAAGATTAGGAACTCCAGCTGGAACAACTAGAGGTTTTAAAGAAAAAGAATTTGCTCAGATAGGCCATTTAATAGCAGATGTATTGGATGCTATTGCTCTTGGAGATGAAGAAAAACTTCAAAAAGTGATTAGTGATACTTCTAAAACTGTTTTAAATTTATGTAAAGAATTTCCAATCTATTAATAGAGGTAAAGGTTGCAATGTTAGAATTAGTTTTACCTCAAGAAAAATTACAGAAGCAAGTATTTATTTTGTGGTTTATCTTGGCAGTTGTGGCCTTAGCATTTTCTGGGATTTATTCATTTTTACCTTATGCTCTTAGAACTCCTGGTTTAAGTGAATTATTAGATTTAAAGAAGCTATTTAGCATATCTTTAATGGTGCATGTGAATCTTGGAGTGCTTGTGTGGTTTTTATCAAGCAGCGCTATGTTGATGACTATAGTGACTAAAAAAAACTTTGTACCTAGCTCCTTGATAGCTTTTTTATGTGCTATGACTGGAACAATATTTATTATTGTTTCTCCCTTCATTGGGGCGTCCGAAGCAGTAAAAAGTGATTATGTTCCAATTTTACATAATCTTGTTTTTATTTTTGGTATTTCTATATTTATTAGTGGCATTTTATTACAAGTTATTCTAACGGTTTTTAGCTTTAAGCAAGTTAAAGAAAATATAGTTAATTTCACTATATATATGAGTAGTGTAATTTTCTTAATAGCTGTGGTGTGTTTTATTCAAGCAGCTTTTGAGCTTAGAACTATAGTTAAAACTAGATTTATTGATTTAATAGAATATTATGAGCTATTATTTTGGGGAGCTGGGCATGTTCTGCAATTTAATTATATTCAATTAATAATAATTGTATGGATTATTGTAATTGGTAAGTTATGCCCTTCTATAAAGCTTTGTTTTTCTACTTGGAGAAACTTACAGATAATAAATTATGTTTTAATAATTCCTGCTGTATTTATTTATTGGTTCTATCCTGTGGATAGTTTGCAATTAAATGAGTTTTTTACTTTCCATATGAGGTATTTTGGAGGGTTGCTTGCATCTCTTATAGCCACTTGGTCTTGTTATTGCCTTTATACTAATCGTAAAGTTTGGATAATTAAATTAGAATTTATTGCATTTTGTGCTTCCATTTTTTTAATTCTTACAGGCGGAGTTATTGGTTACTTAATTACTGGTGCCAATGTTACCATTCCAGCTCATTATCATGGAGTTATACTAGGTATTACTGTTGGTTTGATGGAACTATTTTATATGTTGCTTCCACAAATGGGTTTCAAGCAAGTTAACAGTAAGTTAGCTATGTGGCAGATTATTCTTTATAGTGTTGGTCAATTTATTCATATTTTAGCGCTGGCCATTTCTGGTGGATATGGGGTGCTTAGAAAAACTCCTGGTACTGAATTTACTTTAAAAGCAAAAATGTTTATGGCGGCAATGGGAGTGGGTGGAACAATTGCTTTAGCTGGAGGAATATTATTTGTGGTTTTAATCTTTACAAGTATGAGAGCAACAAAAAATGAACAATAAAATCACTAAGAGTCAAGCAGAAGAGGCAGTTAGAGTTCTTATTTCTTGGGCTGGAGATAATCCAGATAGAGAAGAGCTTTTAGATACTCCTAGAAGAGTGGTTGAATCATATCAAGAGTTTTTTAAAGGCTATGAGATTAATATTGATAAAAGTAGTTTTAAAACTTTTGTTAATAAAGATAATTATGATGAAATGATTATTTTAAGAGATATTAGAGTTGAATCTCATTGCGAACATCACATGGTTCCAATTATTGGGAATGCTATTGTTGCTTATATTCCAGATAAAAAAATAATAGGTTTAAGTAAAATTCCTAGAATTATTGATATTTTTGCTAAAAGATTACAAATTCAAGAAAGATTAGTAATAGAAGTGGCTCAAGCAATAAATAAAATTATAGAGCCTATAGGAGTTGGAGTATTTATTGAGTCATCACATCAATGCTTGACCACTCGTGGAGCTTATAAACCTGATTCTTTAATGCAAACAATGCATTTGCTTGGATGCTTTAAGCAAGATAAAACTAGAAAAGAGTTCTTAAATATTGTAAATAAAAAGTAATGTTATTTAGTTATGTAATTAATTTTAAGGTGAGTGAGTATTTATAATGAGTAAAAAATATAACGTGGCAATTATTGGGGCTACCGGAAATGTTGGCCGTGAACTTTTATCAATTATGGCAGAAAGAAATTTTCCTGTTGATCAAATGCATGTTATTGCATCAAGAGCATCTTTAGGAAAAGAAGTAAGTTTTGGTGAAAAAATAATTTTAAAAGTGGATACTATTGATAATTTGGATTTTAGTAAAATAGATATAGCTTTTTTTGCTGCTGGTTCATCAGTTGCAAAAGAATATGCCCAAAAAGCAGCTGATAGTGGCTGTATTGTTA
>JBASGW010000045.1:0-1701 GCA_049653745.1 Rickettsiales bacterium | reverse complement strand
ATTAGAGGCTAGTCGATTAGCGCCATGAAGTCCTGTGGATGAACACTCACCACAAGCATAAAGTCTGTGTATAGAAGATCTGCCGTACTCGTCAACGAGAATACCACCGCACATGTAGTGAGCCGCTGGCGTAACAGGTATCATATCCTTAGTCATGTCGAGCCCAATACTTAAGCATTTCGCATAGATATTAGGGAAATGAGAAAGGATGTCCGCTTTATTTCGGTGCCTGATGTCAAGATAAACAAAGTCATCGCCCGATTTTTTCATTTCAGCATCAATTGCTCTCGCTACAATATCACGTGGTGCAAGCGAGCCTCTTTCATCATAATTTTGCATGAATTCCTCGCCATTCTTAGTTTTTAATACACCACCAAAGCCCCGTACAGCCTCTGATATCAAAAAAGAAGGATACTCTCCTGGATTGTATAAGGCAGTCGGATGAAACTGAATAAATTCCATGTTACGAACCCTGCCTTTGGCTCTGTAAACCATAGCAATACCATCGCCGGTGGCGATAACAGGATTTGTAGTGGTAGAATAAATATGTCCGGCCCCGCCTGACGCCATGAGCGTTACCCTTGATAAAAATTTTTCTACTTTTCCTGAAGATGTATCTAAGGCATAAATTCCATAGCATTGGATATCTTCTGAGCGTTTATCAACAAAATCGCCAGTATGATGCTGAGTAATAAGTTCAACAGCGAAATAGTGAGTTAATATTTCTATGTTCGGATCGTTATGGATCTTCTCTAATAATGCTCGTTCTATTTCAAATCCTGTAATATCCTTGTAATGCAACACCCGGCTTTCCGAATGTCCGCCTTCTTTTGCCAGATCAAAAATACCTTGCTGGGTCTTATCAAAACTGGTCCCGTATTTAATTATCTCATCGATTCGGGCAGGACCTTCTGTAACGACAATTTCCACAATATGCCTATCACACAATCCATCTCCCGCAATAAGGGTGTCTTCTATATGTTTATCGAATGAATCCTCCTGTTTATCCACAACAACAGCTACCCCACCCTGAGCATACTTAGTGTTTGACTCATCTTCATTAGCTTTGGTAACTATCAGAACCTTACCATATTTGGCAGCCTTTAGGGCAAAACTTAATCCAGCAATTCCCGATCCTACGACAAGGAAATCAACATTTTTCATGTATTAAATATTAAATAAAGTGCTTAATACTACATCTTGTTAACAACCGCATCAAAGATGTTAATTTAGTGGTAATAGTGGTTGAATAATTTATAAACAGACTAATAAGTAAACCGTTTGATCTGATTTTAGCTTATTTTTGATTTAGTTTTAAGATTAATCATCAAAGTATTCCACTTTTTATTAATCAGAAAAACTACACAAATAAGATTTTAAAAAAACATTAGGATAAATAAAGTATTTGGTAATCAGATATATATATAACAAATAGTGTTGAAATAATGTTAATAATTAATTAAAAACAATTATTTCATAAAAATGTATCTCAATTTTCTAACATTACCAACACCCTAATAAACAATAGAATCTACTTTAAATATTAAATTGTATTTATTGAATAGTTGATAAATGAATACCTTCGAAGAACTAAATATTAAAGGTTTTATTGATGAACCAATTGATCCGGCGCTGGATCTTTTTCAGGAAATAGACCGATTAAAAAAAGAGAAGAATGCAGTAATCCTGGCACATTATTAT
>JBASGW010000044.1:0-58811 GCA_049653745.1 Rickettsiales bacterium | reverse complement strand
CTTTAATATATAATCCTTCTAATGATTTAACTCTTGATAGAGCCACATAAGCTTGCCCTTCTGCAAATACATGTGATAAATCACAAAGTATGCTATCAAGAGTCATTCCTTGAGATTTATGAATGGTAATTGCCCAAGCTAAAGAAAGAGGAATTTGAGAAATAGAACCTAGCACATCCTTTGTTTGTGTAATGTCATTAAAAGCTTCCACATTCCAATCTTCTGCACTAATGATACAAGTTTTATCATTATGGAATCTTACTATGGGTAATTGATTCTTAGAAAAACCAATTATAATTCCTATTGAACCGTTAATGATGCCTTGCTTTTGCAAAGTGTTTTTTAACATCATCACTTGCGCCCCTACTCTTAAAACTAATTCTTCTTGGGCTAAACAGTTTTTCTTTAAAAAATTTATAGCTGTGTCTTTACCAGCTTCATTCATTTTATAAATTACTTCGCCATCACTTGATAAACTTAATAACTTATCTTTATTTATTTTATCTGCTTGAAAATTATGAGTAACCAAAATAGTTGGATCAAATTCTTGGCTCTGCGATATAATTTCTCTTTGCTTTAGTAAATCAATATCTTGCTGATTTAAACTTGCATGGCGGATATTATTTAATAACTGAATAAATTCTAAGTCTTGCTGTCTAAAAATTTCGGTTAACTCATATACTTGAAAACCACCCATTTCCCATGCATCTGAACTAAAACAAAAATCAATTTCTTTATTGGCACTAATTGGAGGAAGCTGAAAGAAATCTCCTAATACCATAATTTGAATTCCTCCAAACGCTTGATCACTTTCACGCACTCTCTGAAAAACTTGGTCTAACAAATTAAATGTTTGCGCAGAAATCATAGAAATTTCATCAATGGCAAGGAGCTTTGCTTTCTTTATTTGTCTTCTTATTTTAGTGCCTTTACCGGAATTGATAAATTCAACAATTTTCTCCATCGGTAAAGAGCAATTGCCAATTCCTGCCCAAGAATGGATAGTAACTCCAGCTACATTAACTGCTGCAACACCAGTACTGGCGGTAATATGTATATACGGAAAATGCTCTCTAATTAGTTTTAGTAGAAAAGATTTACCAGTGCCCGCGGCACCAATAACGCAAACATTATTTTTAGCCCTAATAGCATTAATAATAACTTGTTTTTCTTGAGGAATATCTAGCATTTGTTCATGTTTATAATTAAATCCAACGCTTTAACTTGCATAAGCTATAAGGTAACATAGCAGAAATAACTATAATAAGCAAAGAAGTTGGGAAGCCATAATTCCAGTGCAGTAATGGTATTTTATCAAAATTCATGCCATAAATTCCTGCTATTATAGCTGGTGGCAAGAAAATTAAGGCCGCTATAGAAAGCACCTTTGAAATGGCACTTTGTTCTATGTCTATCAAACCAAAAGTAATATCAAGCAAGAAACTTATTTTATCAGATAAAAAAGATAAATGCTCTTCTAGAAGAGATACTTGACTAAGCAAATCGTTAAATTTCTCTAATTCTAAAGCTGTAGAATTTATCTGTTGAGAATTAGCAAGAAAACTTAAAGACCTACGAATGCTAATTAGGCTCTCGTGATGTTTAGATAAAACATGCCCATATTTACCAAGGCTATTAATATTATCTTTTAAGTTTAAATTATCTTTTTCTTTTTGATAAAATATTTCTGTTGATAACAGCTCTAATGAACTAGCCGTTTTATTTAAATTCTCCTCTATGTCATTAATTCTAGCTTCAATTAAATATGAAAAAATTGCATTAGGAGTTAGTATTTCATTACTATTTTGGATAGCGTAATTTAAATATTCTTGGCTTGAAGAAAAATCTTTAAGCTGAGTTGTAAAAATTTGGTCTTTAGTTAAAATGATAGAAATAGCATGCATATTATGCTCATCTACCACTATATTTATTTTTGAAAAAACTTGCCCTTTTTGTTGGTAATAACAGCTTGGCATTTTAATTGGAGCTATTTCATTAGAAGATGATATTGAGATATTAAAAATGGCTGCTATTATTTTTTTTTCTTCTATTGTTGGGTCAGTTATATCAACCCAAAGAGGCGTTAAATCACCATTTTTTACTTCTTCATCAGTCATTGAATAAAGAACAAAATCACGTATAGTATAATAATTAATCATTATTTGAACTAAAAAATTGTTGTTTTGCTAAGCTTACTATATTCAACAACAAAGTAAATATAGTATTTTTACAGCTCTTTAAAACATATTAAAAATTTCACAACCAATTATAATCAATCCCATTACGAATGAAAAATAAATCATATATTTATTCTTCAATTCTGGGTAATAAAAATTCTTAGTTTGAATTTGCAGTAATAAATAAATTGGCAATAATATTGCAATCACCACTAAAATCATACCCGCAAAACCAAGAACAGAAATAAAAGCATTGGGCACCAAAATTGCTATTACATAAGCTGGCATGATGGTAATTGTAGCGGCTAACACATTACTTAAAATATTATTATTTAATTTGGTAGGAAACATTTCTTTAATTGAATCGCATAGCCCTAAACCTACACCTAATACTGAAGTAACAACAGCCAAAAGCGATAACCACCAAACTAGAGTTTGAATAAAAGGCCATCTAGAGATGTTACTAAGCTCTTTAACTAAATCACCTATTTCAACTTTTCCAGCAATCATTTCTTGAAAAAAACTGTTATTCTCTTGGTAAATTGCGCCCAATATACTTGATACCCAAATGATATAAATTATAGCTGGAATCAAACTTCCCCAGAAAAAAACCTTTTTTAGAACTTTTGCATCCTTATCGCAAAAATTAGTTAAAGTGTGAAAAATAACTTGAAACCCAAAAGAGGTAAACATTACTGGAATAACTTCATGCCAAATTGAAATTTCTTTATAATTATCACTAAATAATGGTAAATTTGATGGATTTATAGTGGCCAATAACCCAATTACTAAAACCGCCACTATAGTAATTAAACTTATAAAGAGAATTTTATTCACATAAGACATTAACTTTAATGGCATAATGAGTAGTAAAATTGAAATAAAAGCATAAATTGTGGCAATAGGAAAAAATTCAAATTCTTGATTAAAGCTATGTTGCAATAGCTTTTGTAATACTGAAGAACCTCCATATACATATGCCGAAAGAAGTGAATAAGAAAGAATTTTAAAACTTCCTGTGCCTATAACTTCTGCCACTTTACCAGAAAATTTTCTACCAAGATTTCCTAAAGTAGACCCTTCACCAGCCTGAAGATTTAACTCCACATTAACCAAGGCAGTATGGTAAACAATCCACCAATTAACTAGCATAAGAAAGATTCCTGGAATTATTCCAATTTTAGCTATGAGCATTGGCAATGCTATCATCCCACTACCAATAGCTGTGCCAGCTACTAGCATTATTGAACCCGCTTGTTTTTGCATAATTTTTCCTAATAAATAATTCTATATTTTGTGCAATATATTTGCAATTTCACAACAAATTATTGCAACACCTATAACTATAACTATGTTAATTAGGGCTCTATGTTTAAGTATTGAGTAATTCAATTTAGTAAATTTTGCTTTATAAAAAAGATAGGCAGGAAGTAAAATAGCAATCAATACTAAAATCATACCTGCAAAACCTAATACCGTAATAAAAGCATTTGGAACCATAATGGTTATCAAAGCTGCAGGAACAATCATTATTAAAGACGCTGCAATATTAGCGCTAAAACTCTTATTCATCTTTGCAGGCAACATTGTTTTGATAGTATCTATTAATCCAATTCCCACACCTAATATAGAAGTAATAATAGCCAGAATTGAGATCCACCAGGTTAACATCTGCACACTATGTCCACTAGCAATGTTACTTAGTTCTTGTACCAATCCTCCAACATCAACTTTATTATCAAGCATTTGTTTATAAAAGTATGGATTATCATTATAAACCACACTCAAAGTTCCTAAGGTCCAAATAATATAAACAATTGCTGGAATTAAACTTCCCCAAAATAATGCTTTTTTTAAGATTACTGGATCTCGATCACAATAATTTACAAAACTATGACAAGACCCCTGAAAACCAAATGAAGTGAACACAACTGGTATAATAATTTGCCAAGAAGATATTTCAGTGCTTTGTATTGATATTAACGGAAGATTATGCCAGTTAATGGTTGAGAATAAACCAATAATTAAAAATGCAACCACTGTTAAAAGGCCTAAAAAAAGAAATCTATTAATATAATCTATTGATTTAAGCGGTAATAAGAATAATAAAAACGCACAAAATGAATATATTATTGTTAAACTATTAAAAGAATATTCTAAACCTAGGGTAAATAATAATTTTTGAATTACAGAAGTTCCTGCATAAAGGTAAACTGCAACTAAAGCATAAGAAAGAATTTTAAAACTTCCTGCTCCAACTAATTCAGCTACCGCACCAGAATATTTTTTTCCAAGAGCTCCTAAAGACAATCCTTGCCCGGCTTGAAGGCTTAGTTCCACTAATATAAGCGCGGAAAAATACATTAACAACCATATCAGAAGCATTAAAATAATGCTTAAAAGCAAACCAAGCTTAGAAAGCAACATTGGCAAAGCAATCATACCACTGCCAATACAAGTACCTGCCACCAACATTGTGGCGCCAATTAGTTTTTGCATAGTTTAGTAATTCTTAATAAAAATTTAAAATATTTTTTCAGATATAGCATAATGTCTATTTTAGCACAACAGATAGTTTATTAAATTCTATTAATTTATTGACGACCATTTATCTATATGTTAAATGTAATTAACAAAATTTATTGTTGCAGCAGTTTCTAAATATGAAAAGAAAAGCACCAGAAGATAATAATTTATTACCTACAAAGCATGTTAATTCAGGATCATGCCCTTCATATGAAGAACTAATTGTAATTGGCATGATTGAATTAGGATACTTATCTGAACTATATCCACAATTTTGTCCCTCTTTTCATCGTACGCCTTACCATTTAACACTTGTTATGTATAAAAAAAACTATATAGAAGCAGCAAAACTATTATCAAAAAACTCAATAAAAATTCCATTGGCCTATGAAAGATCAGAAGATTTATGTGAAGCAGCTTCAAATGGGAGGATTGATATAGTAAAATTCATTCTAACTCTCTCTAAAGATCATATAATTAATAAAATCTCTACAATATTTAAAAAAACAGCTTTATTTATTGCAGCCGAAAAAGGATATACTGATATAGTTAAATTATTTTTAGAATATGATGAAATTAATGTAAATACAAAAGGACGAGCACCAAAAAAAATTACAGCCTTGATTGCTGCAATTGAAAATGAGAATGTTGATATAGTAGAATTATTATTAAATCACCCTGAAATTCAGCTATCCAATGCTTTAGCTACATTTTTTTCTTCTAAATTTTTATCATCAAAAATATTAAAAGAAGAAAACTTTCTCAACTTCAAACAATTGCTCAAACATGGCGCTCCACCTATTTTAAGGCCTCAATTATTAAAGAATTTATTAAAAGCAACCAATAAAAATAAAAAATTAGAAGTGATAGTAAAACTATTATTTAAATATGATGTTGATGAATATCTTATAAAACAAGAAAATAACATCCCTCAGCATAGAGAAGCTCTTAAGTATCTTTATAAACAAAGTATAGCAGAAAATTATGAACTCTTTAATTCCTTGTTAAGAGATCAAAAATTTTCTCAAAACCAAGTTATATCTCTTATTAAAACAGGTAAATCTGCAATAAATTACTTTACTAAATTGCCCGAAGTATTATCATCCTTAATATTTGCTTTTGTAGGGCATACTGAAATTACCCATTGGGAAGATCCAGAAAATATTGTAAAAAACTATACTCCAGACACTACAAAAATTAATATAATACTAGCTAATGATGGCCTAGCAATTCAAGATGTTCCTAGCGATGGAAATTGTTTTTTTCATGCAATAGCAGCACGCTCAGGTATTAATGAAGCATATTTAAGAGAAAATGCAGTTGCCCACATGAGGCAACATCCTGAAAATTTTTAGACTTTCTTGAAAATGATTTTGAAGCAGAGATGGATCGTATTTCTACCCCAGGAGAATGGGCAGATGAACCTGTTATTCAAGCTGTAGCTAATGCCTTTAACTTTAGAATAACTATATATAGGCTTGATGGAACGATAATAATCAGAGAGAATCAAAATAATTCTGAAGAGGAAATGCAACAAGTTTCCGTAGTGTATACAGGAAATCATTATTTAGCAGTATTACCTAATGCCGCGCCTTCTTTAATGAATGAAATGAATATTTTTGATTCATTTGAGCTATGGCCAAACATAGAAACTGCAGAACAAACACCTATCAGTTCAAAATTACAAAATTTCTTCGATTTAGATTCATATCAAGAAGATGTTTTAGAAATCTCTTCCATATCCTCTTATTCAGAGGATATGGAAGATTCTTTAGAAGAGTCACTTATGCCAGACCAAGAAAATAAAGCAGCTCCAGAAACCAATGTAGCAGAACCTGTTATTCTAAATCCAGAAACAATTACAATCAATAATGATAATCAATTAACAATTAATGATGATTCATTATGGCATAGACTACACTTAGATTTTAATTCCGATTCTTTAGCTTGGTAACTGATGTCCCTTTATTAAAAAAATTTTATATAATTTCAAGATAATATAGGTTGTTAGTATCAATATTTTAGAGTAGAGTTGATCTGGCGCAATGTAATCTTTAATATAATCTCTGACAGGAATCAATGCAGGAAAGCGTTAATAAAAAGGGTATACAGCAAAGTTTTGTATACTTAATAAAGTTGTTTTTAGAAAATAGAAATTACATTCTATACAAATACTTGCCAACCTCATTAATGTTCTTACTTTCAGCTTATATTTATAGCTTGCTTAGAGGAGTTAAAGACTCCATTTTGGTTCCACATCTAGGTGCTGAACTAATCAGCTTTGTAAAATTATATGGAGTTTTTCCAAGCACCATAATATTTTTTATATGCTTTTCTAAACTAGCCAATATTTTATCTAGAGAAAGACTTTACTATTGCATAGTTAGCTTTTTTATTAGCTTCTTTCTATTATATGCTTTTATCTTAAACATTGATTTAGAGTTCTTCCAACCTGATTTATCTGAACTAATTACCACATATCCTAAATTAAAATATCAACTTATAATGATACAGCATTGGCCTGCTACATTATTTTATATTATGTCTGAGTTATCTGGAACAGTAATCTTAACTCTATTATTTTGGCAATTAGCAAATGACATATATAGCATTAAAGAAGCAAAAAAAACTTATGCATCCTTTGGCTTAATTGGTCAACTAGGACTTGTATTAGCAGGGGTGGTTCAAAGCAGCATTTCTAACCACTTTGTTGATAATTCCTTTAATGAAGAATCTTGGATTATTACTATAAAATGGATGATGTTAAGTATTTTTGCAGCTGGATTGGGTTTAATGTTTTTATATCATTGGATGCATAAAAACATACTTTCAAATCCTGAACTTTGTGATCGAGAGCATAATAATAAAAAAGAGAAAATAAGCTTATCAGTGATTGAAAGCTTTAAATATGTTTTTTCATCTCGTTACCTTTGGTTAATTATGTTAATTGTATTTTGCTATGGTGTTGGCATAAATATGATAGAAATTGTATGGAAAGCCCAATTAAAAATAGCATTTCCATCACAAAATGCTTTCAGTGCTTTTATGGGTAAATTTCATATTTATTTTGGATTTTCAACTATAATAGTTATGTTTTTAGGGACTTATATTTTAAGAACCTTCAAATGGATAGTTTCTGCATTATTTACTCCTTTAGGAGCGGGCTTATCAGGAATTATTTTCTTTAATTTAATTATATTAAGAGATTTATTTGAGCCATTACTCACATCCTTTGATATTAGCATCTTATCCATGTCTATAGCTATTGGATCTCTTCAGGTAATTCTATTTAAATCTTTCAATTATGCTTTTGTAGATTCAACTAAAGAAATGGCCTTTATTCCACTAGATAGAGAATTAAGAACAAAAGGAAAAGCTGCCGTTGATGTTGTGGGCGGAAGATTTGGCAAAACTTTTGGCTCTATTTTACAACAAATTATGTTCCAATTTATTACTCCTAATGTTGCCAATTTAACCAAAGAAATATTTATAATATTCCTTCTTACAATGCTATTATGGGTGTTTGCAGTTATCCAGCTCAATAAAGAATTTCATAAATTAACACATAACTAACTAGTATTTTTTCTAATAAAGGTTTTTTTAGAAAAAAATCAATGATTTTAGCCTTAATTAATGATTTATTAACGATTATATATAGATAATGAAGGTTTGATTATCTAGGGGTGAATGATGTTTAACTTAAAACAAACATTTAATGCAAATAATAAAGCTAAAGATTTGCCAAGTGGCGATAGCGAAAATGTTGTGAATAACATTAGTAACTGGTACACGGATAAATATTCTGCTACTTTAATACAAAGAAACTTTTTAATAATTTTGGTATTACTATCATTAATTGTTGTGATAGCAAGCGTTGTGATAGTTGGAAATATTTCATCTACTTTTAAAATTCAGCCTTTTGTTATTGAAGTTGAAGATAAAACCGGAATAACAAGCATTGTTAATCCTATGGCTAATAGAGATCTTACTACTAGTGAAGTTATGAATAAATATTTCATAACAAAATATATTAAAGCTAGAGAAACCTACAGCTACGAAACTTGGAGATATAACTACCTAACTGTAATTCGTTTATTGTCAACACCAAGTGTTTATTATCCTTTTAGAAAATTCATAAATGTTAATCCAGATAGCCCATTATCACTTTATGGCAACCAAACTTCTTCATCAATTGTTTTTAGATCAATACAATTCTTTCCGCCAGTTGAAGATAAATCAGGTAGAATGGGAGATCCTCAAGCTGTTGTAAGATTTACTTTATATGCAGATAGAGGAGCGTTAAAAAACGCTATAGATGGCAAAATAAACAAAATTGTAACCTTAAATTATAAATATGAACAAACAGAGATGAATGACGACGATAGAAGTGTTAATCCTCTAGGTTTTTATATAAGTGCTTATCGTGCAGATATTGAAAATGATGTTGTACCAGTTTTAAAAAATAATGATAAACCAAGCTATTAGGAATAAGTATAATGAATTATAGTAAATTAAAATTTTTTATTAGTAAGCCTATTAATCTTCTATGGATGCTGACATTATTTTTAACCTTTTCAGCTCCAGCTATTGCTGATGAACCAATCACTACCGACAATAGAGTTAAAACATATATTTACAATGAAAATGAGGTTTATAACATAACCATATTTTACGGTTATCAAACCAGTATAGAATTTGCTAAAAATGAAGAAGTTGTTACCATATCTATGGGAGATTCATATGCGTGGAAATTAAATTCCATTGGCCATAGGTTGTTTATAAAACCTTTAGAAGATGATATACATACTAACATGACTATCATTACCAATAAAAGAGCCTATCAATTTGATTTATTCTCTAAAAAAGTTGATAGTAGCTTACATAAGAATTTAGTATATGTGATGCGCTTTTATTATCCTGAAGAAGAAAAAGAAGAAGTAGCACATTAATTAAAAAATTCAAAGGAATTGAAAAAAATAAAGAGTAAATATTATGGCAATAAATGAAGATCTTGATAAAAAAATAGCTTCTGAAGATCAAAATAGCAGTAGCGGAGCTGTTGCCTATACATCAGAAGAAAATAATATTGCCTTAAATACCGAAGAAGAAAATTCAACCTCTGGCATAGAGGATTCTACAATAGATGAATCTGATGGACAGGAAGAGGAAAATTATACCCCTAGCACAGACGAACCTACAATAGATGAAGCTGATGATGAAGAAGAAGACGAAGAATATAAAAAGCTTAAAGAAGAACTATTAAAAGAATATATGGATGACTCACAAGAAGAAACAAATGAGCTCACTGAATCGGCTATCAACTCTTCCGTAGAAGAAGAACAACAAAACACTGAATCAACTCAGTATGCCCCACAACAAGATTTTGATGTTAACCAGGTTTCCACCCCTGAACCGACAACTTCTTCTATGGAAGATAACTCTGATCAAATTGAAATAGAAGATGTGGCTCAAGATCTAGATGGAGATATCATTGATGAAGAAAGACCTTTAAACAATGAAGCATCTAAAGTTACACCAGATGTAGATAAAGGAATATCTAAAGTAGCTATTAGCAAGGGTAGCAGTTTATTTATTATGATAGGTGGAGCTTTAGTTCTTCTATATATCATTTATCAAATGCTAAAACCTAGTGGTCATGTTGCACCACCATCTGAAATAAACGACAAGCTACCAATAGTTAAGCCAATTGAAGATACTGGACAAACTATTGTAGTACCAGAAGTGCCCAAATTTCCTGATATACCAAAAGAAGTACCAGCTCCGGTATCTCAAGCTTTACCAACACCTCCAGTGCCTCCAACATTAAATATTGCCCCTATGGCACCTCCGTTACCTCCGGCCATTGGTGGTAATGCCACGGCTTCATCAACAGGTGTTTTACCCATACCATCAATAGGAAGTTCCGCAATTCAGGATATCAGCAGTAATCTTGATAGTGAACAGCAACAAAAACTTGCTGAAGCAAATGCCCGTAAACAGGCTAGATTGAAAACTGGAATTATGGTTATGAATGGTAATAACTCAAAGAAAAGTACTTCTGATTTAAGTAAGTTATCACTAAATTCTGATCAAATCCCAGCAACTTACATAGGTGATTTACAAAGAATTATAGCACAAGGGAAAGTTATTGATGCAGTTCTTGAGACAGCTATTAATACTGATATTCCTGGCCCTATTAGAGCAGTTGTATCTAGAGATATATATTCTGAATCAGGACATAATGTTCTAATTAACCGCGGGTCAAGAATTATTGGAAGCTATTCTTCCGATGTAAAATTTGGTCAAGCTAGAGTGCAGATTGCATGGGAGAGAATTATTAGACCTGATGGAGTGGATATAAAAGTTGCCTCTCCAGGAGTTGACTCCATTGGCAGAGCTGGATCAGGAGGTGACATAGATAATCATATTATGCATAATTTAGGTTCTGCAATGATGATGAGTGTATTAAATATAGGAGTTGCTAGGGCTGCCGGCGACAGCGCTAATACAAGTGGCTCAACAACAAATACCAGCTCTACAGATGCTACTACTGGCACCACCTCTAGCTCATCTACTGCAAGCACTCCAACTGCAGAAGAACAAGCTTGGCAGAATGCTATTAATAATATATCTAAAGTTACCTCAGACGTAATTCAAAAAACTATGAATGTACCGCCAACAATCACCGTAGATCAAGGTACGGCATTAAAAGTTTTTGTTAAACGTGATATTATTTTCCCTGGTAGCTCAGCTAATTTAACTAGGATGATAGAATGAGTAATTTTGCTGCTCTAGAAACTTATCTTGAGCCATTTAAAGCAGTTTTTAATGAAGATGGTGTAGCAGAAATTTCTGTTAACGTTCCAGGGCAAGCATGGATAGAAAAACGTGGAGATATGCGTTGCGAACTAATTCCTGCATTAGATATAGAACATCTAAAAGCTCTTGGAAGACTCGTTGCCCAATCAACCGAGCAAATGGTTAGCGAAGAAAGACCTTTGCTTTCTGCCACGCTTCCTAATGGATATCGTATTCAGGTTATTTTCCCCCCTGCTTGCGAACCAGGAACTGTTTGCATGTCTATCCGTAAAGGAGCCACAGAGCTTTTCACCTTTGATACTTATGAAAAAGCTGGTGCTTTTGATCAAACAGCAGTTGAAGAACAAAAAGATGAGCATGCTCCTATTTTACAAAATTATCTTAGCACTGGAAAAATTAGAGAATTTTTAAGCCATGCTATTAAATGCAAAAAAAATATTATTATTAGCGGGGGAACCTCCACTGGTAAAACCACCTTTACAAATGCAGCTTTGCTTGAAATCCCCACAGATGAACGCCTAATAACTGTGGAAGATGCCAGAGAAGTGCAATTACCTTTTCATAAAAATAGAGTTCATTTACTAGCATCTAAAGGTGGTCAGGGACGAGCACATGTTACCACTCAAGATTTGATTGAAGCATGTTTGCGTTTAAGGCCTGACAGAATAATTGTTGGAGAGCTCAGAGGGTCAGAAGCATTTAGCTTTTTAAGAGCCATTAACACCGGTCATCCTGGATCTATTGCAACGCTGCACGCCGACACCCCCGCTATGGCTTTAGAGCAATTGAAACTTATGGTAATGCAAGCCGGCCTAGGAATGCCTCCAAGTGAAATTCGCAGCTATATTCTTGCTGTAGTTGATATTGTTGTTCAATTAAAACGGGGAACTAAAGGAAGAAGATATATTTCAGAAATATATTATAAAAATAGCCTTAATAACCAAATTAAAATAGAAGAAGCAATCGCCGCTACCGCTTAAATCTTATACTCAAACCTTAAAATACAAAATCAAGCAGTAGTATTTAAGAATGATATTTGGCATAGGTGATAAGGTAATCTTACCCTATAAATACATATCCCAGATTGAATAGAGAAAATAATAAAAGAATAGCTTTAGATATAAAATTCATATTATTATCTATTCTGCCCTGAGTTTCATCAAAATACATTATCTTCACAATTTTTAAATAGTAATAAGCTGCAATCACTGCGGCAATAATACTAACCGCAATTGCTATATAATTTTCTCCATCTATTGCCACTTTAAATGCATAAAACTTTGCAAAGAATCCAGCAAATGGTGGTATTCCAGCCAAAGAGAACATAAATATTGATAAAGCCATAGCAATTAAAGGATGCTGCTTAGATAAGCCCGCTAAATCTTGTAATTTAATTACAGCATTGTTATCACGAGTGAGGTTCATAATCACCATAAATGTTCCCAAGGTCATAGAAACATAAATTATTAAATATAGAAGAACTGATTTAGATGCTTCAATATTGCCAAAAGAAGCCACCGCTAGCAATATAAAGCCAACATGTCCGATAGAACTATAAGCTAATAATCTTTTTAAGTTGTCTTGCTTTAAGGCCCCTATAGCACCAACTAGAACTGAAATACAGATTATTAAGGTGAAAATTGGTTGCAACTCAAGCTTCCAAGGCGTAAATATATTGTCAGTTAAGCCAAATAGCACTCCCACTGAAGCTACTTTTGCTATAGTTGCAAAAAAGCTGGTAACAATGGTTGGAGATCCTTGATATACATCAGGTGTCCACATATGAAATGGAGCTGCAGACACTTTAAAAAATAGCCCTATTAACACCATAATAATTCCAACAACAACTCCTAAAGCTAGACTACTGGTTGCATTATCTTGTAATAATAATTTTAGTGAGACAAAATCTAAATTGCCTGTAAATCCATAAATCAAAGAAATACCAAATAATAATAAACCTGAAGCAAAAGAACCCAGTATAAAATATTTCAGTCCAGCCTCAGAAGATTGGCTGTTATTTCTCTCATAGGCTGCTAAAACATATAAACTTAAACTTTGCAATTCTATTGAAACATATAGACTTAGAAAGTTATTAGCTGACAGCATTAAAAGCATACCAATCACAGCTAAAGTTACTATCGTTGGAAATTCATAAAAACTTGAATTATTATCATCTTCTGGTGTTTTTTGTAGTTTGTCTTTTGCGAGCAACATAAAGAAAAAAGCGGAAACTAAAACTATTAACTTAAATGCTTTAATTGTTGAATTCATTCTAAATAGACTGTCAAAAATAAATATTTCTTCCACTTCTGGTGTTTTTGATAGTAATAAATATGTGGCAACAGCAAAAGCTAAAGCAAATATAAAATTATTATATTGGGTTTTACCATAATTAGAACAAACTCCTAACAATAACAAAGCACAAGCAGTAATGCTTAAGAATATTTCTGGTAATAAAACATTAAATTCATTCATATAAGCCAACATAAATCCAATTCTTGTAAAACATATCTAATTAATAGAAATATATCTTATAAAATCTTCATGCTAAAAGCAAGAGAAGCTATGCCTTCGATAACTTAAGATTTTAATTGGACATTATAGTGTATTATTATTAAAATTATTTAAGGCAATCTCAAAAGTGAACTGTAAAAATATGCCTAATATTTGGGATAGAACCATTAATATAAGCCAATCTACGGTAATAGATTTAGTTCAATTGCAATTAGGAATTAAGGTTGAAGATATTAAATTAATTGGTGAAGGCTTTGATAATGTGGCCTATCTAATTAATAATCAAATAGTTTTTAGATTTCCTAGAAGAGAGATAGCAGTAAAGCTACTACAAACAGAATTAGAATTATTACCTTATATTGCTTCTAAAATATCTTTTAATATACCCACCCCTCAGTTTATAGGCAAGCCTTCAGAAAGTTATCCTTTCCCCTTTGCAGGTTATTTTAAAATTTTAGGCTCATCTTTATGTGATATAACTAAACCTTTGGTTGATTCTAAGACTCTTGCTAAAGAATTAGCTTCTTGGTTAAAAGAATTGCATTCAATAGAAATAAAAACAGATTATAAATATAATATTGAAGATAACTGGCGCTTGGACACTAAAAATCGCTTAGAAAAAGCCACAGAATTTATAAATCAATATAAAACTTTATATGCCGCAAATGGCTTTAATCCACCTGAACTTATTGAAGTTATTCAAAGCTTTCATACCTTAAAGTTTAAATCTTTCAAGCCTTGTCATATTCATGGTGATTTATATTACAAACATATTATGGTTGATGAAAATCTTCAAGCTACCGGATTAATTGATTGGGGCGACACCCATGTTGGGCACCCAGGCATTGATATAGCAGCAGCATTAATGATTTTTACAGATAGAACTTTGGAAGAATTTTTTCAAACTTATGGACCAGTAGATAAAAAAGTGCCAGCTTTTAGAAGCTTGTGCCATGGATTAACCTTACTACCTTATGCAGCAAAACAACAAGACTCTAAATTTCTTCAATGGAGCATCTTAGCTTTAGGTAGAAGTATATCGCTATTTAAAAAAGAAGCTTTATAAGCTAAATTCAGTGAGTTCACTTATTATATTTGGTTAGCTAAAAATAGAATTCAAACATTTAATTAAAAGTTAATAAGTTAAGTTTTTTCTTGACAAGGCTATAAAAATAATCAATACATAACTAATAAAATCAATAATCTTAGTTAATAAGTAACCTTTTATGACAATAAACAGCGAAAAAATAAAATCACAAATAGAAATTTTACTAAATGATCCTATTAGTCTCAATGAGTTATTTAAAGCAACATTAATCATGAATGATATTGCTTTGTTTAAGAAAGTTTTCAATCAAGAATATATAAAATCAAAAGTTACCATAACATTAAGGGAGGCATTCAGCATAGCTATAAGTCTCATACAACAACATAAGGATGGAACTCAATATGATTATATTACTGCATTAAAATATTTATATCAGCATTTTCCTGATTTATATCAAACATCAGATGAGAATGGAATAAGTCTTTTAAGTGAATCTTCCACATATGGAAAAAATAAAATTGTAGAATTGCTGTTAAAAGAATATAATCATGATATTAATGCCCAAGATATTGATGGCCATACAGCCTTGCATAAGGCAATTATGTATAATCAGAATAATGTAGTTAGCACACTCCTACAAAACCCTAAAATCCAATTAAATAAAGCCTCCCTAGTGGGATTTACTCCTCTTGCTACAAGCATTGCTTATAAAAATATATATGCAGAAAATATGATAAAAAGCTTAGTAAGCATTAAAAATTATCACTTTACTTTTAAAACATATAAAGGAGATAAAAAATTCAATATAGTAGAATTTAAAAAAATGGTTACCTCAGGAGAAATTGAATTTACTGCTATGCCAGAGTTACCAACTAACAGTGAGTTCAATATTACAGCTGATTTAAATTACTTTAGACAAAGTATATTTTTTTATTTTAAAACCTTGTTTTCAGATGCTAAATCTATAAATACTAACGCTAAGAACTCAGTTACATGGGCAATAAAGTACTTAAAGCTACAAGCCAAACATTCAGATACAGAAACAACCGATAAAGCATTGCAATTATTAGACCTAATTACAAATTTAATTGGCTTACATATTTTTTCTAATGAAGAAGCGCTCAAAATTTTCGAAAATCTTAAGCATTTTAATCTTCACTTACCTGCTGAGCTTTATCTTAATATAAGCTATCATTACCTACACATTAAGTCATTTAAAGAAGCTGAAGAATTAGCAACAATTGCTGCAACCAAAACATCAAGTTCATCTATTTTAGATGCTGCATATTATAATCTATATTATGCGCAATATAATCAGGGTAAAATTTCAGAAGCTGAAATTTCACTAAGAAAAGCTCAACTGCATAATCCTGAAGACTTAGATATAAAATTAGGATTAATAGGTATAGATATTACAAATGGCCGTTATGCAGAAGCTTTCGGTTCAATAGAGTTGCTCTCATCTCCAGATATCAAACCTATTATTATAGAGTTATATACAAAATTAGCGATGCACCTAATTACGGCAGGAACTGAGCATAACCTTGCTTTTACAGCATTGCAGAAGGCCATAGAATTAGACCCAGAAAATACTTTATTAGAATCTTACAACAAACTATTTAATATTATTCAATCTAACATCGTAAAAAGATCAGAACTCATTGCAGAAACTTTAAGTGAAGTTGTACCAAAAGAAGAGCCAGATAGTCAAACAGAGATCGATAATGAACCACAGTCTCTTATAAAAAACGGTCGTTCTGAAACTCCAGAATCTTTCTATAGTGTAGAAGAGCAAGATAATCAAGTAGAGATCGATAATGAACCACAGCCTCTTATAGAGAAAGGTCGCTCCGAAACTCCAGAATCTTTCTACAGTATAGAAGAGCAAGACAATCAACCTCCTGAAAGCTCATTAGAAAACTTAACCAAACTTTCATATGCAATAGAAACTCAAGATAATAATATTGATGCTTTACTTCAAATTGAAATTGCTTCTTCCTTTCCAGAACTTAATGGCAGTATCTTAGACCTGTTAGACCCAAAAATAATTCATGAATTCTTTAATAAAAAGAAAAAAATAGAAATACATTACAGAGACAATCAAAATGCTGAAGAACATTGGAGTTTTAGTAAAAGTCATATTATTAAAAACACGCAAAATAATGTTTACAAAGTAAGCTATTTCAATAAAGAAATCTATGTTACCATAGATGAAAAATTATTTAACAGTCTAGAAGTCATACATCAAGAAGCTTTCACAAGAGCCATAAATAATGGGTTTGTAACTAGATCCAAAGGACAAAATGGCATCAAAATTATAGATGGAAAACTAATAGAACTAAAAATAAATCAAGATATTAGGTTGATAGCCAAGAATATATGGTCTAATGAACAGAAATCTCAACTAATTGTTTTTGAAGAAAGAAAAAACCATCAGGAAGTACAAAAAATATTGAGTGAAACAAAAATCATACAGATAATTCCTCTTGCAAGCATAGATTTTTCTACTCATAAATATAAAGCCTTACTCTCTATAGATGCTTCAATTCATGACGCTGATTACATAAAACCTTTTGAAAAAGTTGCCGATAATCTATTGATGCTATTTAATGGCCCAACTAAATCGGGCAAAAAAGATTATATGCTTGAAGATGCACCTTCAAGCTCACATAAGCTTAATTATGTTTCATTATTAAAAAGTGGAGATTGTTTAATAGATGTTGCTAAACTAGCCCATCAACCCACTTTTGAACATGGCAAAAAATTAGCTGTAGACATAAACTTACTTGCTGGCAGTTATTATGGAACAAATTTATATTCCATGGGACTCACCTTATCTAGCTTTATTGAAGGAAATTATGAGCAAGCATTAACTAGTCTTGGTTATATGGCATTACCCACTATTGCTACATTTATCGGGGTTCCAAGCGATATTTATATTAAAGCTATAACTATGCATAGCACTTATACTTTAGCTGATAATGCTATTTCTCTTTTATCAGACTTGTCTACAAATGAAGGACAAGAAAAATCTATGCAAGCTTATAACGCTTTATACGATTTTATGGCAATCCATTCTACGGAAGTTATAAATTATGCAGAACAATTACTTAATTTTAAACTTCCTTATTTAGGACAAACAATAGAAACAGAAAGTGAAATTGTATAATTCACTTAAAGAATATTGCCCTTTGATAATATTATTTTATTAAATTAGCAATGGGCGAGCTTATTACCTCAGTAATAAAACTAGGATAGATGCCCATGAGTAATGTTAAAATAATCAAGGGAATAAATAATAGCCATTCTCTACAAGTTAAATCAGTTAGCTCATTTACTTGAGGGTTAGTAATTTCACCAAAGACCACCCTTCTATATAGCCATAACATATAAGCAGCACCTAATACTAGGCTGGTTGCAGCTAATGCTGAATAAAGTGCAGATACTTTAAATGTGCCAATAATAACTAGCATTTCTCCCACAAAACCACTAGTTCCTGGCAACCCTACCGCTGCCATAGTGAAGATCATAAACACCAAAGCATACATTGGCATTTTAACTATTACGCCACCATATTTTGCTATCTCTTTGGTGTGCATTCTATCATATAAAACCCCAACAACTAAGAAAAGCGCTGCCGAAACCACTCCATGACTAATCATTTGGATTAAAGCACCTTCGATAGCAATTTGATTAAAAGTGAAGATACCCATAGTTACAAAACCCATATGAGCAATTGAAGAATAAGCAATTAGCTTTTTCATATCGGTTTGAGCAAAGGCAACAGCTGATGCATATATAATTGCCACAGCGCTTAAGATAAATATAAAATGAGCAAAATAATGACTAGCTTCAGGCAGCATTGGCAATGAGAATCTTAAAAACCCATAAGCTCCCATTTTAATTAAAACTCCAGCTAGAATCACAGAACCCGCAGTGGGGGCCTGCACGTGAGCATCAGGCAGCCATGTGTGAACTGGCCACATTGGCACTTTAACTGCAAATGAAACAAAGAAAGCTAACCATAAAAATTTTTGCTGAGAGAGAGAGAACTTCGGAACTAAAGCATAGAGGCTTGGTATGTCAAAAGTTTTGGTATGAAGATATATGTAAATAACTGCTATTAATAAGAATAACGATCCCGCTAAAGTATAAAGAAAGAACTTAATTGCAGCATATACTCTTTGCTCCCCTCCCCATATTCCAATTATAAGAAACATTGGCACCAGCATTGATTCAAAGAATATATAAAATAATAGAAAATCTAAGGTACAAAATACTGCAATCACCAAGCTTTCAAGAAGAAGAAAAGCAATCATATATTCTTTTATTCTAAATTTTATTGAATTCCAACTAGCTATAATACATATTGGTATTAACAGGGTAGTTAACATAACAAAAAACAAAGAAATTCCATCAATTCCTAAATGATAATTACAATTTAAGGACTTGATTAAACTATGCATTTCTTGCATTTGAAAGCCAGTTTCATTTTTATCAAAAGCTATATACATCAATAAACTGATTAAAAAAGACGCCAAGCTACTTATTAGCGCAATAATTTTAATAGTTTTATCTTCTTTTACTAAAAAAAAGATAAATAGAGCCCCAATAAAAGGGCAAATAATGCTACTGGAAAGCAATGGAAACATTGTCATATTCTATTTTCTCTTCAATTAATAAATATTCTTTATGAATAACTCAGCACATACCATGTAAGCAGAGCAATTAAACTAATTATCATTACTAAAATATAATTATATATATAACCAGATTGAACTTTACCAATAACTCCTGATAGTTTATGAGAAACCCAAGCAGAACCATTAGGACCTAAGCCATCAATCAACTTAATATCACCAAGTTGCCATAAAATATTTGCAATGCATTTATAAGGTTTTACGAAAAGAAAATTGTAAATTTCATCAACATAATATTTATTTTTTAATATCAAATATAATCCATAACAACCATGAGCAATAATTTTTGGTATTTCAGGATTCAAAATATAAAAAACATATGCAATTAAAATACCAAAACCACTAGCAATTAATGGCATAAATTGAACTATCCAAGGCACATGATGTGCTTTTTCAATTATATCAGTAAATACTAAAGCATTATTCCAAAAATCCTCTTGTAAAATTCCCATTTTCACAGCTATCATTCCAGCAAATACTGCGCCAAAGGCTAAAACAAATAATGGAAAAGTCATAATTTTTGGAGCTTCATGTATTTCATGATTCTGCTCTTCCCTGGCATCACCATGGAAAGCCACAAATATAAGGCGCCAAGAGTAGAATGCCGTAAATAAAGCGCCAACCAACCCAAAGGCATAAGCAATAATAGATTGCTTGCTATTAGCCGCAAAGGAAACTTCTAAAATTAAGTCTTTAGAAAAATACCCAGCAAATGGATAAATACCCGCTAAGGCTAATGATCCAATAGTCATCAAAGCATAAGTTAATGGTATTTTATTCTTCAAACCACCCATCTTGGTAATATCTTGTTCATGATGCATGCTATAAATTACATTGCCAGCTCCTAAAAATAATAAAGCCTTAAAAAAAGCATGAGTCATTAAATGAAACAAAGCAACTGGATAAGCTCCCACTCCACAAGCAAAAAACATATAGCCTAATTGGCTGCAAGTTGAATAAGCTATAATTTTTTTAATATCATTCTGAACTAATGCAATAGATGCAGCAAAAACCGCAGTTATTGCTCCAACATAAGTAACTATAGTTAATATATCAGGAGCTAATTCAAATAATGGTGAAAATCTTATAACCAGAAATACTCCGGCTGTTACCATTGTAGCCGCGTGAATTAGAGCGGAAACAGGAGTGGGCCCTTCCATTGCATCAGCAAGCCAGGTATGCAAACCAATCTGAGCTGATTTGCCCATAGCACCTATAAAAAGTAATAAACAGATAACATCTAAGCTTTTATAATCTTGATGCAAAATAGTCATTGTTTGATCTTTTAAAAGAGCGGCATTAGCAAAAATATCTTTAAAATAAATACTATCAAAAGTAAAAAATAATGCAGCAATACCTAACATAAAAGCCATATCGCCAACTCTATTAACAAGAAAAGCTTTAATGGCAGCTGCGCTAGCGCTAGGTTTATGATACCAAAAACCAATCAAGAGGTAAGAACATAAACCAACCCCTTCCCAACCAACAAATAATTGTAAGATATTATTCGCTGTGACCAATATTAACATGAAGAAAGTAAATAATGAAAGATATGACATAAACCTTGGAATAGATTCATCTTCTTCCATATATCCAATTGAATATAGATGAACTACCGAAGATATAACTGTAACTACCACTAGCATTACCGCAGTTACTGAATCCACATAAAGAGACCAACTACTCTGCAGATTTCCTATTTTTATCCAGTCTAACAAATGAATTTGATAGTTAACTTTATTATAGATGACATCATGAAAAACATAACAAGCAAATAAAGCACTGCTTATTAATAACAGTGAAGAAATAATTTGAGCAAACCGATCTCCTAATTTCTTGCCCCCAAAATACGCAGCAATACTACCTAATAATGGCATAAAAACTATATTAAAAATAATACTATCTATCAGCTGCATAAAACAACTTTAAACTCCTTTACCCTTGTAATTCACTTACATCATCAACTTCTATAGTATTTTTATTTCTGTAAAAAATAACTATAATAGCCAAGCCAATTGCAGCCTCAGCAGCTGCAACAGTTAATATAAAAATAGTAAAAACTTGTCCCATTAAATCTTGTAAAAATACTGAAAAGGAAACCATGTTTATATTTACTGCTAGAAGCATTAATTCAATAGACATTAAAATAATGATTATATTCTTACGATTTAAAAATATTCCACAAATTCCAATAACAAAAATTATAGAAGATAAAATTAAATAATGGCTTATTCCGATTACAAAAAAATCTTCCATTATTCACTCACTCCTTTGCCAAACTCAACCTTAACAACTTCCATTGAATCTTTAACTGTTCTATTAGATTGCGCACAAGCATCTTGTTTTCTCATATTATTACGCTTTTTATGTGTTAAAATAATAGCACTAACCATTGCCACAAATAAAACAAGGCCGGATATTAAAAATACTGGCATAAATTTAGTATATAAAACAGCCCCAAGAGCATGAGTATTACTTAATCCTGAGAAATCTGAAAGTGGCAAAGCCACTTTTATGTTCTGAGCCATATCTGTTGATTTTGTTATAACTAAAACTAAATCAACTAGAAGTATTAACGCAATTAAAATGCACATAGGCAAGTTCTTATGAAAACCTTCTTTTAGCTTCACAAAATTGATATTAAGCATCATCACAATGAATAAGAATAATACGGCCACCGCGCCAACATATACAATAACCAGAGCCATAGCTAGAAACTCAGCCCCAAGCAAGATAAATAGACCTGCTGTATTAAAAAATGCAAATATTAGCCATAAAACTGAATGAACCGGACTTTTAACTGTTATCACCACTAAGGAGGACATAATCAGTAAAAAAGCAAACATATAAAAAAATAAACTATAAATAATCATCTAAAATTCCAATTTTTTCTTTAAGTAAACATCAGGCTAACTTAGAGAATACATATATTTTTATTCTTTAATAGCTAGCGAGTCAATAATTTTATGAATAAATAAAAGATATTAACTATAATAATAGAATAATTTTGATAACAAAATTCCACTATTACTATTGTAATACTTTACCTAAAAAATCTTTCACTCTTTGAGTCTTAGGGTGATTAAATAATTCCTTAGGAGAAGCCTCTTCAACCACTTTTCCTTCACATAAGAAAATTATTCTATCGGCAAAATTTTTAGCAAAATTCATCTCATGCGTTGCCATAATAATAGTAATGCCGCTGTGAACAAAAGCCTTAATCACTTCCAAAACATCTTGCACCATTTCTGGATCTAAAGCGGAAGTAGGTTCATCAAGTAGCAATATATCTGGATGCATACATAAACTTCTAGCAATGGCTATTCTTTGCTTTTGACCTCCTGATAAAGAACTAGGAAATTGGTAAGCTTTTTCAGTTAGTCCAACTTTTCTTAGCAACTCCATCGCTGTTTTTTTGGCCTCATCTTCACTAACTTTTAAGACTTCCATAGGAGCAAATATCAAATTATCTAATACATTCATATGAGGAAATAAATTAAAATGCTGAAATACCATACTAATTTTAGGTCTGTAATCATTGATATTAGCTTTAGTTAATAATATATTTTGATAAATAATTTCGCCTGAATCAATTTGATCAAGGAAGTTTATTGATCTTAAAATAGTAGATTTACCACCACCTGAAGGCCCAATAAGCGCAATAACTTCGCCTTGTTTAACGTTAAAGCTAATATCATTCAACACTAGATGATCACCAAATTTTTTATAAATATTTTTTAATTGTAAAATCATTGCTTTTTCAACCTTTTTTCAAGTATTTTTGCTAGAGCACTTAAAGTGGTTACCAAAATATAGTAACAAAGAGCAGCAACTAACAAAGGCTCTATATAACTATATTGCTCTGCTGAAACAACATTTGCTCGTCTCATAATATCGGCTACACCAATAACTGAAATAATTGATGATTCTTTCACCATGTTTATCGCTTCATTTACTAAAGAGGGAAGAATGTTTCTAATAGCTTGCGGCATTATAATATTCTTCATCATAATTTTATAAGGCATTCCTAAAGATTTAGCGGCTTCAAACTGGCCCTTATCTACAGATTCAATTCCAGCTCTTATTATTTCAGAAACATAGGCACCTGAATTAAAAGAAAATGCAATTAAACCAGCAGTAAAAGCCGATATCTTAATATCTAATAAAGCTGGTAATGCAAAATATACAAAAAATAATTGTAACAATAAGGGAGTCCCTCTAATTATCGAAAGATACACTATTGCAAATCCTCTAAAGATCTTATTTTCACTTAATCTGGCTAACGAAATAAAAGAGCCAATGATAAGACCAAAAAATACTGATAATAAAGCATATTTTAATGTTGTTAATATGCCTCCAGGAATATATGCCAAGGCTTTAAATAAATTTTTAGAACTCACTTTTTTAGCATAAAGAAATTCTTCTTCTAAATTTTCTATCACACCATCTGCTTGCAAAACCTTTAAAGCTTGATTAAATTGATCCTTAAGATCAGAACCTTTAGCAAAAACCATTGCATATCCATCTCCAGATTTAGGAAATATTTCTGCTTTAAGCCCTGGATTAGAACTTAATATTTCACTTACCTGCCCTTCTTCTAGAAGCAAAACATCAATTCTACCTAATTTTAATTCCTGCAAAAGATGAAGATTATTCGCCAAGGATGAAATAATTATATTAGGTAATTGATTTTGTTTATCTTTAGCAAAGCTTTCCATAATGCTTCCTAATTGAGAACCTATTTTTTTATTAGCTAAGGTAGTTAAATCTGTATCTTGCCGAGCAATGGCAGCAATGGATGTTTGATAATATATATCAGAAAAATCAACATTAGCTAATCTTTCAGGAGTAAGAGTAAAACCAGAAACTGCACAATCTAACTTGCCTGCTTGCAGTGCTGGAATAAGGCTATTAAAATCAAACTCAAGAATTTCAACTTTTTTGTTAAGCTGACTTGCTATTTTTTTTACTAATTCAATATCGAATCCTGTAATTTCACCATTATTTTTAAATTCAAACGGAGGATAATCTGGTGAAGTTCCCACTCTAATTACTTCTTTTTTTTCTACTTCATTTCCACAGCCCCATAAACTAAATATAATAAGGCATAAAATAATTTTCTTTATCATTGGCATATTTTCGCATAAAATTGCATATGAACGCATAATATGCAATTTTATTTAAGATGTCAATTATTTATAAACCAACATTATTTAATCTTTTTATTGCGTGACTTTAAGTTTTCTTCAATAAAGATATCAATAGCTTTATATTTTTGTTCTAATGGTATGCTATGCGGATAAGGAAAAACCATTAATGTTGCATTTTTTCTTAGTTGCATAAGTTTATTATAAAACTTAAAAGCTTCAGCAACTGGAGTTTTTTCATCATAAAATCCATGTAATATTAATGTTGGGCTATGAACCTTATCGGCTTTATCCATAATAGATCTTTTTTCAATTTCAGATGAATTTATAATTCCTTCATTTTTCATTCTAGAAAGGGTTATTTCATGAGTAACTTTATTTAAGTCATAAAAACCAGCATCTAGAACTATTCCCTCAAGCTCTTGCTCTTTAGTGGCAACCATCCCAGCCACTACTGCACCTCTACTATTTCCAATTAAATATATTCTGTTTTTCTCAATATTTTTATAACTATTTAGATATTCTATGAGTGATACAACAGCTCTTTGGCTATATACTCCACACCAATCTCTTTCTCCATCGCTATTTCCATATCCAGGAAAAGACATTGCTATTGCTAAGTAACCCATCTCTGCATACCTAGCCAAAGTACCATCATTAACTCTCTTTAATCCTCCAATGGTTACTTTCTGTGCTTGATTACCATGTAAAAATATTAAAGTAGATTTAGGATTTTTATTAAGTGGCTTAATTAAATAATATTCAATTTTATTATTTGGATTATCGATATGAGGAATAAAATTATGTTCAGCATTAAAATTAGTTGCAGCAGCAAAATTAGCAATAGACACAAGTAACAATATTTTATAAATCAATTTAACAGCCTCCTTTGTTCTAAATAAAAAATTAAAAGTTTAAATTAATTCAATAATGGTATATTAAAATATATCAAAGTTAACCTAGAATTTTAAATATGCAGATAAATAAATACGATACCATAGTAATTGGTGCAGGAGCTGCAGGCTTAATGGCGGCTGCAACTTGTGCTAAAAGAGGAAGAAGCGTTTTATTGCTTGAATCAACCTCTAAGATTGGCGAGAAAATTAGAATCTCTGGTGGTGGAAGATGTAATTTCACTAATATTAATGCTAGTCCAAGAAATTATCTTTCAAATAATCCACATTTTATTAAATCGGCATTGGCTAGATATAGCCAACATGATTTTATTGAATTAGTAGAAAGTTATAAAATTGCTTATCATGAAAAGACTTTGGGGCAATTATTTTGTGATCATTCGTCCGTACAGATAATTGATATGTTAGTTAGTGAATGCAATAAATATCAAGTTAACATTCTAGTAAACACTCAAGTTTTATCAGTAACTAAAAGTGATCAATTCAATATAGAATCAAGTAGAGGCTCTTTTCATAGCACTTCTTTAATAATTGCAACTGGAGGTCTTTCAATACCTAAAATAGGAGCTAGTGGCTTTGGTTATGAATTAGCTAAGCAATTTGGCTTAAATATTATTGAAACAAAACCAGCTTTAGCACCACTTACTGTTTTTGCTAAAGATTTAGATTTTTTCAAGAACTTAAGCGGAATATCTATAGATTCTATAGTGTCTTATCCAAGTTTAAAGAGTCCTTCTTTTAGAGAAAATATTCTCTTTACCCATAGAGGTTTGAGTGGACCAGCAATTTTACAAATTTCATCTTATTTAAAAAAACAAAGTGATGAAATCCTTGAGATTAACTTATTACCAAATTTAGATTTACTTCAGCTACTAATACAAAATAAAAATAGTAAAGTATTAATTACTAATTTTATGAAAGGATACATGCCTAATCGTTTTGTTGATAGTTATTTTGAAGATAAAAGAATAGTTGATTACACTGCTAAAGAATTAGAATTAATCGCTAACTCCATTCATAAATTTAAAGTTATAATAAATGACACTGAAGGTTATACAAAAGCTGAAGTTACTGTGGGAGGGATAGACACTAAAGAGTTATCTTCTAAAACTATGGAAGCCTTAAAAGTTCCTAATTTATACTTTATTGGAGAAGTGGTTGACGTGACTGGTTGGCTTGGGGGATATAACTTCCAATGGGCTTGGTCTTCTGGGTTTGTTTCTGGATCATATGCTTAGAAATTAAAAACTATGTATCATAAAGACTTATTAAAAAATATATGACCTTCTCTTCTATAATTAAATGCAAATCTTTTTTTGAAAATATTCAAATCATGACATATTTTGGGAGCAAATTTTTTATACATAAATTGAGTCATTAGAGATGTAGAAACCACCATAAAATATGCTGAATAGACATCCATTTTTATTACACTCAACCACAGAATATAGCGAAATATTTCCTTAAAGAAATTATAATATTACTCTATTCTAAAATTTTTTGAGGGTAATATTATATGCTTTAAACTCAGTCTTATCACTATTGAGCAATTCTATTCTTTGCGTCTTGTATTGGCCTAGAATTATCCTCAGGTATTAATTTTCTAAGTCCTTTCATCTCTTCTTGGCTAATTGCTAAAGGATTTTTTAAGACATACCACTCTACTCCATCTGAACATGGAGGAGTTGTTAATGAACCTTGATAATGGAAATAGCTTTTATCTTCAGGAATTAATGACATTAAATTGCCATCTTCAACATCATATTTTTCTTTATTGCTTTTATCTGTAGCAGCAATTATAGAATCAATAGTATTATTACTCTCTTTTCCTATAGTTATAAATATCCCCACAACGGCTAGTTTACCTTTATCATCCATATGCACTAAGTGTAATTCAGCCGGATATCTCATATGATCGATTGAATGTTCTGAAGGCATATGAAAATGAAATTTAATTAATTTATAAATTTTATTACCTATTTCAATATGCTTTGATTCCTTAAAGCTAGATATATTATCGCATTTTTCGTAGTGAAATTTTATTTTTTCTTTATTAGAAAGTAAGTGCTCTTTTTCTAAATTTATTGGAGATTGGGTATTACCATAATTACATTCCATATATTTTTTATCTAATTTGCTCCAATGATCTGACCCGGTTCTTCCAACATATGACCAGTCTATGGTATCGGATACAGACTCATTAGCAAAACTATAAGTAGAAATTAGTATTACTCCTAATAGAAGAACTTTTTTAAACATTTAAATACTCCTTAATTTATTCTATTTAGAATAAGTATTTAGTATATCCAAGAGAATTTCAAGAACTATGTATTAGAAACATAATATAAAAATAGTTATCACCAACAGCAATGCAACTTTTAGTTACCTTAGGATTGAATATATGAAAATGCTAACCATAGAATCTTCTTTTAAATCAGGAATGATCTATACAGGATTAAAAACTATTATTAACAGCGTTGAGTTAAAAAAGAATAAAATATTTTTCTTTATGTAGTGCTATTTTTGAACTAACAGAAGAAGAAATCGCTTTGCTACATCCTTAGCTAACTATATTCAAGAAATTCTAACCAAGAGTTTTAATTATTTTAAAAATGATTTTTGAGGTTATGCGTTGGTAATATAGTATAATTTTAGTAAAGAAAGATAAAAAAAAACTTATCTAAATTCACTTGATAAGTTTGGTAGTGTCCTACTTTCACATGCCTTAAGACATGATGCTTTTCTACTTGCAACTCAAAATAGTCAATCCCTATATAAATCTTGGGTTAAACCTCCTCTAACTAAAAAAGAATTTAAAGCTTATATTGAGCGCTCAAAACTTAATAATCAAAAATGCTTCTTAGTTTGTGATTCTTTAAACAATATTGTTGGTGTATTTAATATCAGTGAAATAGTTTTAGGAGGATTTAATAGTGCATATTTAGGATTTTATGCTATGAATAATTATTCTGGAAAAGGATATATGAGCAGAGGTTTAAAATTAGTTTTAAAAAATATTTTTGAGGAAATAAAACTACATAGAATAGAAGCTAATATTCAACCTAAAAATACCCCTTCAATAAATTTAGTTAAAGCCAATGGCTTCTCTAAAGAAGGATACTCACCTAAATATTTGAATATAGATGGAAAGTGGGGCGACCATGAGCGCTGGGCACTAACTTATGAAGATTTCGAAAGAGCAAACAAAAATATAGAATTAAATTTAGCACTACAAGATTTTAAAAAAACTCTTATAGCGCTAAACTATAATTTATAAAGAAGATATGTTATTAAGCATCGAGAATTACTAGAAATATACAGCATTGGACCTGCTATAGATAATCCTAATGCATTAAATGTGCTAGTATTAGCAAATTCAGCTAAAAAGTCCTCGATATACTAGAAGTATAGGTATCAAGGACTTTAAGTAAATAATTATTATCCGCCAATAGTAGTATCAGCAGTATAATCGACTAAAGTCTCTGTCGGGCAATATTTTTCGATCATAGTTTCATTTATGTGGTTGAGCTTAGCAAAAGCTTTGCAATCATTTCCATAACTTCCATATAGAGGCCCCGTAAAATCAACAAAAAGATACTCTGCTTCGAGTCCAGCATCGCTTCTGTCGGGTTTTGGAAACTCCTCCTCTGGAATTGCATCCAAAATAATACCATGCTTAGCAAATGAATTAACAGCAGGACCAAGGTTAAGAAGGAGTGAGCAGTCAATAACTTTGGAAAGATGTGTTAATAGATTTTGTGCTGTAAATGCATTATTATTTGTATCATGTATTATAAAAGAGTCTACTTTTTGTCCATTTACATCCATAAGTACACCAGAAGATAGGGCGTCAAAATCTGATGGATCAAGCATAGATTCAAAAAACTGTTGAGCCTGGTCAATGTTAGTTACATTTGCTTTCTTTAAAGCTTCAAAAACACCCTTCTCTTCAAGCAGCTGGTCTAGTTTTTCTCTAAATCCTAAATGATTTTGAATTACGGGTTCACATAAATCTTTAATTTTTGTAAGTTTATTAGGGTCTAATATGCCATCTTGGGGGGCACCAGCATCTCTCAAAAACTTGATTACTTCAGCGGTGCTATGATTATATGTTAGCATCCTTACAGTGTTATAAAGGTTTTGGCTATCTAATGTACTAAAATTTGCACCAGCATCTTTCAATAATTGAGCCGCTTCAAGAGCTTTATTTTCGTATCTTAGATAAGTTATAATATTAGAAATATCTATACCATTTAATGTAGTAAAATCGGCTCCAGCTTCATTTAGCACAGCAATCGCCTCAATTCCATATACGAATATTACGGTGCTTATACTACGTCCATTATTAAAATAATCAACTATTTCAGAGTTCGTGTTTAAATTTAGATCAGTCATTTTATTTTTCTCTTAGAATTAATTAAGTGTAACCCAATTGAATTTGTTTATATATTAATAAATATTCACTCTATGTCAACTAATTATTTAACTATATTTAACAATGTATTTAAATTTTATTAAATCAAATTTTGATTATTTGTTTCCATATCTTATAATGTCTATCAAGAGATTAATTGTTATAACTAAAGTAACAATTAATAATATTAAAAATACATATAACAAATTTTTATCAGATTCTATAGATAATTCATATGCATATGAATTATGATAAATAGAAATTATATCTTTCATATCTTCTGAAACAGTACTGGAAAGATTGTTTAATGACTTACTATTTTCTAGTTTTTTAAACTCTTCTAATCGTTCATAAGATTCTGCTAAAATAGAACCTCCCGTTATGATGGCAAGACCAAAAAATGATGATAAAACCAATAATAATATTATTATAGATGATTTAAACTTTTTATTTGATACTTCTTTAAACATAATAATAACCCTATAATTTATAAGTATAAAAATAATCAAAAGCCCCAGGTTTTATTTTATAGATGTTTTTATTGATATATTTACCTTGATAGATTATTTATTTTTAAGCAATGATTATAATATGTTTGAATCATCTAAAATTTATTTAGACTAGAACCTGTTGATGGCATAATCAAATATAAAAAAGATATCCCTCCTCTCTGAAGTATCTGGAATATTTTTCTTAATCTTATTTACCTTCCATGACTATGTTTAGTGAATAAAATATTTCTCCAGACACTTCCAGTTATATTAGTATCAGGCAAGGTGTACGGATATAAATGTAATTTTTGCGTTGCATAAGAAAAACTTACTTGGTCTTGCGTAGTATAATTTAGTGTTTGAAGGTACCAAAAATCTAAAAAGTTTTTTACTTGATCATTTTTATTATCAAAAGCAATAAAACAAGTAATCCATACACCAAAATTGACTCTTAATGGATCAATTATTCTCCCTAAATTTTCATCATATCCATCCTTAATATAAGATCTATATTGGGCTTGTACATCCTGATATGGTTGTTTTTGCCCTAACCAAGATTGGCTTGTATATTTTGAAAACATAGAATCTTGAGCTTCGGCCGCCAAAGAACCTTTCCTCTCATTATGCTCCCAAGTAACAATAGGATTATATTTCAAATAATTCACCATATGTTCTGCGGTGTTAGGATCTCTAATTTCAATGGTACCATCTAACCATATCACAATATCATAATTTTTTAGTCGTGGAATGTTATGAAATGATTGCTTAAAGTATTTTGCTAAATTGAAAGTATGATTGTTATTTTTTAATGAATTTAAATATGAACCATCATCAATATCTGAAGGATTACTTAAAAAATAAGGAAAGCTATCCACTTCCCAATTATTAGAAATAGTATTATTGCTATTTGTGAAGCATATAAAATCTGATGGAATATTTTGTGGAACATATTTCTTGCAACTGGCTTCATATGCTCCATAAATTGCTGTAATAAAAACTATTTTTTTATCAGAAAAACTATTCTCAGTTGCACCACAAAATGAAGAGTTGCTAAAAGATATATCATAATCCTGACATACAAATTGATTTTGACCTAAGAGTTCTTGATTATTTTCCACAACTAATAACACCCAATTTAAACATATACTCAACTTTGAACTGAATAGAATTTTTTGTCAATAATCTAGAAATTATGTAATTGGCATTCCTAACTAACTATAGACAGTAATAAGATTTTATTAAAAAGCATCATAATAGAGTTATATATAATATCAAAAGCCTTGCTATATCTTTTTCTATTAAATCTAGTTAAGTAGTGCCTTATCAACAAATTAAATGATTAAACTAATGAGGCCTCGGCTTTTGTAACGAACTTAACCTCTGACCCTATCAACAGCAAGCCATAAGTAGATGCGGTTAGTTTTTTTTTGACAATATGTAAATAACTCATCCAATTCTATTATCTCTATTTTTTAACTTCCTCTGGTATTTCCACTTCGTTCAGGAGTTTTCTTAATATATAGGATTTGGTACTTTTTCCATTTTTTCTATGGACATAATTCCAGCCTCTTCTAAATACCATTTAATAACTCTGAGCTTGGGTTTCTAAGCTATACTTCTCTCTCAAGTCTCCTTCTCGATAGGTCTTGCCACAACTAAGACATTCGTATCTCTGTTTACCTTGAACAAAGCCATTTTGAACTCTTTCTGGACTTCTGAAGTGTTTACATCGATTGATTACATAATATTCTTTTTCTTAAAAAGATATAATATCAGCGATCCTGTCTATAGTTAGTTAAGAATTCAAAAAAATAATAAGATTTTTATGATTATTATTTGAATCACTTTTTGTATACATCTCTTTATTAACTTCTTATATTTGTATTAATTAGTGATTTAATGAAGGAAATTGTAAATGTCAATTAAGATTAATAATTTCTTAAATTCACTTGGGGTAATTGATAGTGTCAGGTTTATACTATGCATAAAAACATAGAGCTTTTTTATTATAGAATTTGATTTATTGAGGAATTATTTGATATAAAAAAAACTTGCTTAAATTCACTTGATAAGCTTGGCAGTGTCCTACTTTCCCATGCCTTAAGACATAGTATCATTGGCGCTGTGGTTTTTCACTGTCGAGTTCGGTATGGGATCGAGTGTTTCATCCACGCTATTGCCACCAAGCTTATCAAATAAACTTAAACAAGTTTATTTGGGTGTGCGTATATTATATACAACTTCAAAAATGTATTATATCTAAAATTCAACCTAAGTCAAATTTTAAATATAACATAATGATATAACAACAACCGCTCTCCGTTCTGACGAATTACTCTTAACTTTGAGTATATATTTAATTTGTTTTGGTACTCACTATATTAAAAACTATAATGAGTGTGTGTTATAAACTTAATGCTGCACATAAAAGTATTAGATGCAAGCAAAAAATCAATCGAGCTATTAGTACCAGTAAGCTACACATATTACTATGCTTCCACACCTGGCCTATCAACGTGATGGTCTTTCACGGCTCTAATGGGGAAAACTTGTTTTGAGGTGGGTTTCCCGCTTAAGATGCTTTCAGCGGTTATCCCTTCCATACGTAGCTACCCAGCTATGCCACTGGCGTGACAACTGGCGCACTAGAGGTATGTCCATCTCGGTCCTCTCGTACTAAAGACAGATCCTCTCAATTTTCCAACACCCACGGCAGATAGGAACCGAACTGTCTCGCGACGTTCTAAACCCAACTCACGTACCACTTTAATCGGCGAACAGCCGAACCCTTGGGACCTGCTTCAGCCCCAGGATGTGATGAGTCGACATCGAGGTGCCAAACGAGTCCGTCGATATGAGCTCGTGGGAATCATCAGCCTGTTATCCCCGGCGTACCTTTTATTCGTTGAGCGATGGCCCTTCCACGCAGGACCACCGGATCACTATGACCGACTTTCGTCTCTGCTTGACCTGTCAGTCTCGCAGTCAGGCAGGCTTATGCCATTGCACTCTAACATCTGATTTCCGACCAGATTGAGCCTACCTTCGCACGCCTCCGTTACACTTTGGGAGGCGACCGCCCCAGTCAAACTGCCCATCATGCATTGTCCTAGACCCGGATTCACGGGTCTTAGTTAGACATCAAGGGTTAAAAGGGTGGTATTTCAAGGACGACTCCACAGCGGCTGGCGCCACTGCTTCTAAGTCTCCCACCTATCCTACACATTTAACCCCTAATGCCAGTGCAAAATTGCAGTAAAGGTGCACGGGGTCTTTCCGTCTAACCGCGGGAACCCCGCATCTTCACGGGGAATTCAATTTCGCTGAGTCTACTCTGGAGACAGCGGGGAAGTCGTTACGCCATTCGTGCGGGTCGGAACTTACCCGACAAGGAATTTCGCTACCTTAGGACCGTCATAGTTACGGCCGCCGTTCACCTGGGCTTCAATTCAATGCTTGCACATCTCCTCTTAACCTTCAGGCACTGGGCAGGCGTCAGGCCCTATACTTCGTCTTTCGACTTTGCAGAGCCCTGTGTTTTTAGTAAACAGTCGCTACCCCCTGGTTTGTGCCACCCATTTCTGGTTGCCCAAAAATGGGTCATCTTTCTCCCTAAGTTACAGATGCATTTTGCCGAGTTCCTTCAGAGTAGTTCTCTCAAGCGCCTTGGTATTCTCTACCAGTCCACCTGTGTCGGTTTCGGGTACGGTCTTATGTGGGGCTATTTCCTGGAAAAACTTCACAGCACATTCAATCCGATTAGGATGTACTATTTACGTCTTCCGTCACTTCCCACAGGTTCAGGAATATTAACCTGATTCCCATCGACTACGCTTTTCAGCCTCGCCTTAGGGGCCGACTAACCCTGCTCAGATTAGCTTTAAGCAGGAAACCTTGGACTTTCGGCGAGAGTGTCTCTCACACTCTTTATCGCTACTTATGTCAGAATTCTCACTTCTGATACCTCCAGCAATCCTCACGGATCACCTTCGCAGGCTTACAGAACGCTCCGCTACCACGCATAACTAATGTTACGCATCCACATCTTCGGTAAATGGCTTTAGCCCCGATACATTGTCGGCGCAAAAGGACTTATTTAGACTAGTGAGCTGTTACGCTTTCTTTAAAGGATGGCTGCTTCTAAGCCAACCTCCTAGTTGTCATGGTCCTTTCACATCCTTTCACACTTAGCCATTATTTTGGGACCTTAGATGGTGGTCTGGGCTCTTTCCCTCTCGACTACGGATCTTAGCACCCGTAGTCTGTCTGCCATGCTGTACTCACTGGTATTCGGAGTTTGGTTAAGTTTGGTAGGGTTACGCACCCCCCTAGCCTATCCAGTGCTCTACCCCCAGTGGTAATCACATGACGCTCTACCTAAATAGATTTCGCGGAGAACCAGCTATTTCCGAGTTTGATTGGCCTTTCACCCCTATCCACAGCTCATCCCCTAATATTTCAACATTAGTGGGTTCGATCCTCCAGAGCATTTTACTGCCCCTTCAATCTGGCCATGGATAGATCACTCGGTTTCGGGTTTAATTCGTCGTACTAAATCGCTCTATTCAAACTTGCTTTCGCTACGCCTACACCTAACGGCTTAAGCTCGCACGACAAACTAACTCTCTGACCCATTATACAAAAGGTACGCCGTCACAGATATTTATTTCCGAAGAAATAGATTCCGCTCCGACTGCTTGTAAGCAATTGATTTCAGGTCTTTTAACTCCCCTCATCGGGGTACTTTTCACCTTTCCCTCACGGTACTAGTTCACTATCGGTCGTTAGAGAGTACTTAGGCTTGGAGGGTGGTCCCCCCATGTTCAGACAGGATTTCTCGTGTCCCGCCTTACTCAAGGACTTGAGCTCTTTTTACTTATAAGGGGCTATCACCCTCTTTGGCTAGTCTTTCCATACTATTCTAATTTTTAAACTCAAGCCACTGGCCTGGTCCGCGTTCGCTCGTCACTACTAGCGGAGTCTCTTTTGATTTCCTTTCCTACGGCTACTTAGATATTTCAGTTCGCCGCGTTCGCCTCATTAAACTATTTATTCATTTAATGATACCAGATAAACTGGTGGGTTGTCCCATTCGGAGATCCCCGGATCAAAGATTATTCACATCTCCCCGAGGCTTATCGCAGTGTTTCACGTCCTTCATCGCCTTCTAACGCCAAGGCATCCATCAATTGCTCTTTCTTATTTTTTGCAAAATTGCATCTAATAACTTTTATATGCAGAATTAAATCTACAATAAACTTCAACTTATTAAATTGCGGTTGTTGTTATATTCACTATGTTATACATCTCGTCTACAGCAGGCTTTTCTTTAAGTTTTGCCATGTCTGTAGGGAAGTATTTATATCTTCAATCACTCCGCATGTCAACAGCAAATTTCAACTTTTTTTGAATTATTTTCAATTATTTTATTATCATATCCCAAACCCTTGAATTACCAAGGCTTTGAGAGGCTATAATTATTTTAAATAATATAAAAAATCCTCCAATAACTAGAATTTCATTAAAAATATTGAATATTTTTGATACCAGCTACTCACATTTTATATGCTTGCCCCCCTAACAAACTCGGCCTTAGCGCGGGAGTTACAATAAAAAAAATTTAACTTTTTATTAAATTAGTTATTTTCAGTACACTCTATATAAGCATGTCGCAAAGATAAAAATTATGAAAAAGAATATGCGCAAGAAACTGAAGCTACTTTTTTACAAAATAAAAAAAGACATGAGCAACTAGTAAATAGAAAATATGTAAATGAATAACCTTAAAAAAGAGAATCGCCTTCTATCGTGTTTTTGATTTATTATCTTTTGGCTTCCCCACTCTAGTTAACCATTTTACTCCCACCGCCAAAGCAACCCCTATGGGAGCTATTGCTTTAGTATAACTCCACTCATTATTTATGGATAGATTTAGATTACTTACACTAGTTGTTACTGAAGATCTGTTATCACTTATTGAATTATTATAACCTATCAAAGCATCACTATAAGTAGTAGTACTGAAATTTATAGGCTCATAAAGAATATTAGAACTATTTTTAGCGGCTTCTAATGCGCTTAATAATATTTTAGCTTCAGAGCACTTCTTGGGGTCATCTTTTGTTTTTGCATGCTCATTACTTATATAATGAGAAAACTCTTTTATTATTACACCAGCAATAATTGGAACATATTGCTTTGCAACTTCTTTCATTCCATTGGCAACTAAATAAGCATTAATAGCTTTATTTAAATCTTTATCTTTAAGTGCAATATCACCTTTATTAACTTTCCACCCATATTTATATACGGATCTTCCAATATTTCTAGCAATTAGAGCCGTTAAAACTTTGTCTAAGTTCTTTTCTAATCCTAATTTAATTACATTACTTGGCCCACCAGCTAAACTTGTAGATAACATTAATAAGGATGCAGATGCAGCAATTACTGGAATCAGATGTTCTTCTAGAATTTTCTTACCAACTTCATTTAATGAACTCTTAACTAACAAAGACACCGCTTTTATAAAACCTTTTTCTGCATTATCAACCATAAACTTCACACCTTTCTTTAAGGCTATCTCTGAAATTTTCGTCTGCTTTAGATCAGATTCATTTAAGTGTTGCTGCTCTATATGAAGATCCACTGCTTTAGTTATTGATGTCTTAGCTGCATTTTTAGAAGTATTTTGTAAAGAAAAATTACCATCTACAGCCCCAGACATAAAGCTCTTAATAACCGTATCCACAACAGCAACAACTAACTTATCACTTCTAAACGCTGTATCCATGGCCTTAATTGAATTAACAGCAACTTCACACAAGCACTCTGCCATATCGTTTAATAAAGCTGCTGTTTTATTAGGGGTTAAAGGATTTATAGGAGATAAAATAACTTGTTGACTTTGCAAAGCCTGTATATGAGTTTTTATCTTCTGCTCTATAAAACCTCTATAATTATCAATATTTCTTAAAGCCCTTAAAGGAGATGCCATAAAATACATGTTTCGGCTGAAATTAGACTTTATCTCACTCAAATTTGCATAATCTACAATACTTAATTCAGCAGCACTTATTATCATCTGCATCACTCTAAGCTGTTGTTGTGTTGTATTTTTTTTAATCAAGCTTAGGCTTTGCTCAATTATTTGCTTTTCATCTTGAGTGGGTTCAACTTTATTATGATTTTCAATAGGTTGTGGAACTTGCTGTAATCCATATCTAATTAAACTCAAACCTTGTTTAAATACCTGATCCTTTGTCATTTTATATATTTTGCTATTAGAATGGACATTTTAATTATCAACAATAACATTTAATAAAACGTTAACAAATTACAAAACAACTAGCATTAACCATTTATTAACTCCTTCTCAATAAAATATTCATAATTTAAAAAATTACCTAAAAAAGAAGGTAAATTATGCCATTAACTCAAAAACAGTTATCAGAAATTGATTCATATATTAACGCAGCTATAAGTGATTTACTTACATTTCCTTCGGACAGAAAATCTCAAGCTCTTCACGCTCTGCAATGCATGCTCAAAGACGAACTCACTCCTTCTGAAATAGATAATTTAATTAATTGCCCTGCCTCCATTAAAACTTCAGAAGACAACCCTATTCTTGTAAAAGTGTTTGCAAAGCATACTTCTTCATTAGGGAATGTAGAACTCATACAAACATTATTAAAAAAACCTAGCTTGGTTGGAATTGATGATTCCCCAGAAACTGCTTCCTTAATAACAAAATATATTAGAGAGCAAATCACTAAACAAACTCAAGATCTAGAAAATCAACATATCAACCCTATTAAACTGCTCGATACTGCTAGAAAAGGGAAAACAACAACTTACAACGACTACATAAAAAACTTTATTAACAGCGTTAGAAATGATGCAACCTTACAACTTGGAGTAGTATTATTAGCAACAAGCCTTGGAATGGGTGGCGCCACATATCTCGGCATAAAACTTGCAGAATATCTAACAAATGAAACCATGAAGGAACTTGAATCTAAAATAAAAAAAGACCCTCATAAAGAACAAGAATTAATAGCAGAATTTCTTGAATACCAACTTACTAAAGGTGATAATAATATACAAATCGTCAATAAACTTTTACCTAGAATCACCGATCTAAACACTTACAATATTATTCTTAAATCTGCAGCACAAGGTGCAAGACCCGAAACAATAAGAAAAATACTTCCTCTTATCACTAACATACAAACTCTTGATAATGCCTATAACATAATAAAAAATAAAAATTCTAGCTCTGCTGCATCAATTGCAAATCGACAACAAAATTTATCTATACAAGAATTAGAATCAGCAATTGCTAAATATCCAGAAAAAACTCAAGACTTAATATTTACAGCACTAACAAAACAATTAAGTATATATAAAAATAACAAAGCTATTATTAACAAATTTTTGCCCCACATTACTAATCCAAACACTTTTAATACCCTATTGAAGTTAGCCCTAGAGCCAAAAAATCTTGATATTCATACAATTTCTGAACTAGCACCCCATGCTACCGACCTTGAAACTTTGAAATCTGCATATGAAGTTATAGAGCATAAAGATTATTCAACAGCTAGGATAATTGAAAAACGCCTAGAAAAATTAGAAAACCCTCTGATTGTAACATTTAAAGAGGCCATTAGTAGAGGAGAAGATAGGGCCATTACTGCATTAGCTCCTAAAATCACCGATCAATCAGCTTTAAGTTCAGCAATTGATTATGCTATTCATAACGATAAGGATAAATTATTAGGCGAATTAATACCTCATCTAACTGATCAAAAAGCTCTTGGTAAGGCTCTATTACAAGCATCACGCATAGAAAACAATGAGCAAATTGAACAAATTTCTGCTCGCATAAATGATCAAAAAGCAATGAGCGCAACCACTAAAGAAGCAATTCGTAGAAGACAAGATAAAGCTATTACTGCATTGATTCCTAAAATCACCGATCAAGATACTTTTAGCACTATTGTTGATTATGCTATTTATAGAAATAAAAATGAATTATTAGGCATATTAATACCTCACCTAACTGATCTAAAAGACCTTGGTAAAGCTATGCTTCAAGCCTCACACACAAAAAATAATGCACAAATCATAGAAATAGCAAATCGTATAGATGAAGTAAAACATTTATCTACAGAAACACATCATAGCATTACAGATTTAAGTGGCTCTCTTCATGCCATAAACAATGCACATTCATTAACCACTCACATATCTACGCCACAAATAGCAGCACCTCATTCAGCAGAAGTTATACCATATTCTCATTTACCAGAACATTCTTCTGTTTCACAAAACACAAATTTTGCTATACAAACAATGCTAGCAATTGCTACAGTTCTTAAAATATGCGGAATGGATAAATTTGCTAAATTTGCTTTGCCGTCAGAACCAATAAAAATAAACCCTACTCACCCAAAACCCACTAACACCTGGGAATCAAAAGAATTTGAACAGCTTCTTCGTAGCGATCCAAAAGCACAAGTACTCGCAAATAGCGTAACTGAATATATAAAGCTAAACGACCCGAACAATCAAAAGCAATGGACCCAGCAAGAAGTATTAGAATTTGTTAATAGTCCTAAATTTAAAGAAGCTCAACAAAAGGCTGTTGAGATGGAGAAAAATATGCGCCGAGCAACCGAAAAAGACTTTGGCATTGAGCCTACCAAAGAGGAAAAAAAGTTATCGAAAACCTCAAAATACTCTAATAAAGAAAACCGTTTTCATTGATAAAGAATTAAGAAGCTTACCAAGCTTAACACTTGGTAAGCTATAGATAGTATTAAGTATTTTGAGATTAAAATTCTAGCAGATCTTGTAAAGTCAAATCGCCAACATAAGCAACTTCACTTAAATCAAAAATATCCGGATAAATCTCATTTACAACTTCTAACTTGCCACAATTTTTATTTACAAAATTTCCTTCGTAGTTTCTTTGATTAATAGACCAAAGAGTTTGAGTTTCTTTAGAATATTGGAAAGTGAAAGATTTTAGAGCTGTTTCAGTAATATTATGTAAACTCTCTGGTAATTTATATCCTTTATTTGAATTATATTTATTAGACGCTTCTTCACAAGGAAGAGTAACTAAATCTAATAAATGACCTTTACTACCATAGAACTCTCTTGGTGTGGACCCCATTCTTAAAAGCTCATTACCTAAAATATAACTAACTCCAGGTGCATTTGAAGATGTAACAGGATGACTAGCTACTTGTAAAGGAGACCAACTATATAAATCATTTCCTGTCCAATCCATGTCTGCACCATGTTTACTTAGAGAATCTATAATTTTCAATCTTTCATTAATTGGAGCTTGTTTGGAAGTCTCACTTCCATGTTGTGATGTGCCATAAATTGTTAAATGTATAGGCATATATAATTGCCTATAACCCTAGGAAGCCATATTTGGATTAGCCCCAGCTTCAAGAAGAGAGCTTACCAAAAATGAATTTCCTTCAAAAGCTGCTAAACCAAGCAATGTTGAATTATACGAAAAGCAATAAGTTTCGTTGCATTTATTTCCATATAAGTCTATATCAAGAGCTTGATTAAGGTCTTTAATTTCATTAAGCCTATTATTTAAAGCCATCTCTGTGATTTTTGGAAACAACTTTTCTTTTATATTACTCATATAACAATACTCTATTTTAATTATTAAATATCTTTATGGACTCTTATTGCCCATAATTAATCTTTAATAACATTATGCAAAGATGTAAAGATATAAAAATTATCACTTAAGCTTGATATTGCTTAATTCTTTCTTCAATCATGGGTCTGAAATGGCGGATTAATCCTTGGATGGGCCAAGCGGCAGCATCGCCCAAAGCACAAATTGTGTGCCCCTCAACTTGTTTAGTTATTTCAAGCAAGCGGTCAATTTCTTCTACCTTAGCATTGCCCTCAACAAGCCTCATCATTATGCGCCACATCCAGCCAGTTCCCTCTCGGCATGGAGTGCATTGCCCACATGATTCATGCATATAAAATTTGCTCAGCCTAGCTATGGCATAAATAAGATCTGTTGATTTATTCATCACAATAACAGCAGCAGTACCCAATCCTGACCCTACCGCTCTTAAACTATCAAAATCCATTAGAACTGTATCACAGGTTTCTTTTGGAATCATTGGACAGGAAGAGCCTCCCGGAATTACTGCAAGCAAATTATCCCAACCACCAATCACTCCACCAGCATGTTTTTCTATTAGTTCTTTTAAAGGAATGCTCATTGATTCCTCAACATTACATGGCTTATTTACATGACCAGATATTGAAAAAATCTTAGTTCCAGCATTATTAGGCCTGCCAATAGAAGCGAACCAACTAGCTCCACGTCTTAAAATAGTGGGCACCACTGCAATTGACTCCACATTATTTATAGTGGTTGGGCAACCATAAAGACCAGCCCCTGCAGGAAATGGCGGTTTCATCCTGGGTTGCCCCTTATTTCCTTCTAAACTTTCCATTAAAGCTGTTTCTTCACCACAAATATAAGCCCCAGCACCACGATGAAGATAAATATCTATATCATAACCAGATCCACAAGCATTTTTGCCTATTAAACCAGCCGCATATGCTTCATCTATTGCTTTTTGCAAAACTTGAGCTTCGGAGTAGAATTCTCCACGAATATATATATAACAAGTATGCGCGCCAATTGCAGAGCTTGCAATAACACAGCCTTCTAATAATTTATGAGGCTCATTTCTAATAATTTCTCTATCTTTACAAGTGCCAGGCTCGCTTTCATCAGCATTAACTAATAAATAACTTGGTTTAGGAGAATTTTTTGGCATGAAAGACCATTTAGTTCCTGTAGAGAATCCTGCTCCACCCCTGCCCCTTAAACCAGAAGCTTTTGTTTGCTCAATAATCCAATCACGACCTTTATCTAGAATTTCTTTGGTGTTGCTCCAATCACCTCGAGCTTGAGCAGATTTGATATCCACCGGATCAAATCCATATAAATTAGTAAAAATACGATCTTCTTTTTTTAGCATAAATCTTAAATTATGATTAGCGTGACTCAATGCAATTATAATAATGGAACATGATCACTAAGCGCAAGTTAAATTTATCAATAGCATATCTTATTTCTCTACAAACCAATCAATTACAAAAGGATCGAGTTTTATAATAATACTATTGCTTTAGTTCTTTTTATGTCTTATCCACTCCCTTTAGTTACTTTTAAGAGCATGTATGGCTCACTTCTTCATTAGCATTACCAATTTTGTTTGTACAAAATAACTTGCTGTCTATCACGGGGTAAAGCTCCCATGATTTTCTCTACATGTTTAAAGTCATTTTTAGCAGATACAGAAACAGACAAAAAGATCCACCCTAAGATTTAATCTATAGCTAGGATCTATAATTGGGAGTAGTATAATTGAGATTATTCAGGAGGTCTATTTTTTAAGCCTCTTAAACTATACATATTATACTTAAACTCCCAATTTTATTATAGATTACTCAATTGCTCCAACCACTTCTTCGCTTCAATACTAACTTGATCATCTTGTAGAGCAATATCCACAAGTTTTTGATGACGCTCTAAATCATCTCCATACATCTCATCTAAAACTTCACGCCAAAGCTTTAGAGATTCAGTTGAAGAAATTCTTCCTACTTCTAATAATATAGAATAAATGCGTTGCTTATAATACGCATCCACAGATTTTTCAAGCCATGTAGCAATCTCTATGGAAATCCCCTCTTCATCCAAACCTTTTCCTTCACCGAATCCTTGTTCAAACTTCTTGGTTCGTAAATGAGCATATTTTTTTCCATATAAACTATTAATTAGCAACATGCATTTTTTTGCTAAGTTAATGCCAATTTCTGATTTAGGATCCTTCTCAAGATTATTTTCAATTTCTTTAACCAAATTAGTCCATTCTTTTGCAAAATTAGCTTGATTTTGGGTATTAGGGTTGTGTTTTAGTTCACTTTTAAAATCTACATATTGTTTTAATTCTTCAGGTGTAAAAATTTCTTTAGCCCACGAATTTTCTAGTTGTTTTGTCATTTGATATACCTCTATTAATTTAATCATGGTTTCCCACGGAATAGATTTATTTTGACTACATTTAGAAATTACCTCGTTAATTATTTGGCCCGTCTCAAGCAAAACTTTAGTTTTTTGTTCTATAAGCTGAGATTGCAATGAAAAATGTTCAAATGCTTGAACTTCATCTGTTAGTAAAGTTTGAATTTGCGATAACTCAAAGCCAAAAAATTTTAACGCAATAATCTGCTGTAATTTTAATAAATCCTTTTCAGAGTAAACACGATAACCATTAGACAATCTTAATGACGGCTTCAATAAATTAATGCGGTCATAATGATGCAATGTTTGCACAGATACATTAGTTATTTTACTTAGGTCTTTAACATACCAATTAGTCATCGAGCTTCCTCCTTGATTTAAGAAGCTAAGGTATATAGTAACTATAGGGTCAAGAGTTTTTTTAAGATAATAATATATTTATTAAAATTGAATATATCAGTCAAATCTCTAAAGAGGTTCAGAACTCTTTCTTCCAATTTGCGATCCTATTTTAACTGGCTTACCTGAAGCTAAGTCATCTAGAATTTTTGTTATTGATGTAGTATCTAGATCTTCATAAAAATTGTCATTAATTTGAACCATTGGCGCATTAGCACAAGCACCTAAGCATTCCACTTCAACCAAACTAAAATTGCCATCAGCTGTGGTCTCGCCTAAATCAATATTAAGCTTATTTTTGCAAGCAGCTTTAATATCAGAAGCACCTTTTAACCAACATGGAGTGGTTCCACATAATTGAATATGATAATTACCAACAGGACTCAAATTAAACATGGTATAAAAAGTTGCAACTTCCATCACTCTTAATACTGGCATATTAAGCATTTGCCCAACATATTCAATAGCTGCCATTGGTAACCAATTATTATGCTGCCTTTGCGCCAATTCAAGCAAAGGTAAAACTGCGCTAGCTTGTCTGCCTTCTGGATATTTAGCTATATGTTTTTGAGCGACTATGAGATTTTCTTCAGTAAATACAAAATTTTCTGGCTGCTGAGTTTTAGGGGCAAATTTTCTTATACTCATCTATCAACTTCTCCAAACACTATATCTAAACTTCCTATATTAGCAACCACGTCAGCCAGCATATGCCCTCTAGACATAAAATCCAGCCCTTGCAAATGAGCAAATCCTGGAGCTTTAATTCTGCAACGATAAGGCTTATTAGTGCCATCGGCCACTAAAAACACTCCAAATTCTCCTTTAGGAGCTTCCACTGCAACATAGGTTTCTCCCTTAGGAACATGATAACCTTCAGTATATAATTTAAAATGATGAATTAAAGCTTCCATCGAATGCTTCATCTCCATTCTTGGAGGAGGAGAAATTTTACGATCTAAACTTTTTACCGGTCCACTTGGCATTTTCTCAATACATTGCTCAATTATTTTTAAAGATTGATACATTTCTTCAATTCTAAGCAAATAACGATCATAACAATCGCCATTTTTACCAATAGGAATATCAAAATCTAATTCACTATATATCTCATAAGGCTGGCTCTTACGCAGGTCCCAAGCAAATCCAGAACCACGCAACATAACTCCACTAAATCCCCAATCAAGAGCTTGTTGCTTGCTCACCACACCAATATCTACTGTTCTTTGTTTAAATATTCTATTATCACTTAGAAGATTTTCAGTATCTTTTAGAACCTTAGGAAAAGTTTTTGCAAATGCCGCAATCTCTTCTAGCAAACCTTCTGGTAAATCTTGAGAAACACCTCCAGGCCTAATATAAGCTGCATGCATTCTTGAGCCTGAGACTTTTTCATAAAAAATCATTATTTTTTCACGCTCTTCAAACAACCAAAGAAGCGGTGTAGTTGCTCCCACATCTAGAGCTTGAGTTGCTATATTTAAGCAATGATTTAAAATTCGTGTTAATTCTGAGAATAAAACCCTTATATATTGTGCTCTTAGCGGAACTTCGCATTTCAATAATTTTTCCACGGCTAAAGCAAATGCATGCTCTTGACACATAGGAGAAACATAATCTAAACGATCAAAATATGGCACGGCTTGAAGATAAGTTTTATGTTCAATTAATTTCTCAGTTCCGCGATGAAGTAATCCAATATGAGGATCAGCTCTGGTAATAACTTCTCCATCCATCTCTAGAATTAGTCTTAAAACTCCATGCGCGGCTGGATGCTGAGGACCAAAATTTATAGTCATATTCTTTTTAGTTTTTTCTTCTGTCATTATTTTTTCTCAGCTTTTTCATCACCAGGTAAAACATATTTTGCACTTTCCCAGGGACTTACAAAATCAAAATTTCTAAAATCTTGAACTAACTCAACTGGCACATAAACCACTTTTTTCTGCTCTTCATCATATTTCACTTCTTTGAATCCTGTTAAGGGAAAGTCTTTACGCAAAGGATGACCTTCAAATTCATAATCAGTTAAAATTCTTCTTAAATCTGGATTATTCTTAAAATGGATACCGAACATATCCCAAACTTCTCTTTCATACCAAATAGCTGCACTAAATAAATCCGCTATAGAATCAACCTCTTCTTTATCTTTTATCGAAAATTTTACTATGATTCTTTTATTATCAAAAATATTCAGTAAATTATAAATAATCTCAAATCGTTGAATATTTTCAGGATAATCAACAGCTGATAAATCTGTAAGCAAATTAAATTTCTGCTCAATTAAATATTTTAAAATATCTCTAATATGCTCTTGGCTAGTAGTTAAAGTAATTAAATAGTCTTGATCATTTAAACTATTATACTTGCCATTTAAATCTGCAGTTATTTTATCTATCATCATCTTTGTATTAAACTCATTCTTCTGATTTTCTTCTGCAATTGCATAATACCATATAATAGAGCTTCTGCTGTTGGCGGGCAGCCTGGCACATAAACATCCACAGGAACTATTCTATCGCAACCTCTAACAACTGAATAAGAATAATGATAATATCCGCCTCCATTAGCGCAGCTTCCCATTGAGATAACCCAACGTGGCTCTGCCATCTGATCATATACTTTTCTTAATGCTGGAGCCATTTTATTGGTTAATGTTCCTGCCACAATCATTACATCTGATTGCCTAGGACTTGGCCTAAAAACCAAACCCAATCTATCTAAATCATATCTACTAGCAGCAGCTTGCATCATTTCAACCGCACAACAAGCCAAACCAAAAGTCATTGGCCATAGGGAACCAGATCTAGCCCAATTAACTAAGTCATCAAGCTTAGCAATTACAAAGCCTTTATCCGATAGCTCCCCTTCAAGAGCTTCAAAAGCGTAATCTTGATTAGCTTTTAACTTTTCAAAATCTATCTCTTTTATTCCCATTCTAAAGCACCTTTTTTCCATTCATAAATGAAACCAACCGTTAATAATCCTAAAAATATCATCATTGACCAAAAACCAAGAGCCCCTATTTTGCTTAAGGTGACTGCCCAAGGAAACAAAAATATTATTTCTAAATCAAAAATTATAAATAAAATAGCAACTAGATAGAACCTAACATCAAACTCAATTCTAGAATTTTCAAAAGGCTCAAAGCCACACTCATATGGAGAATTTTTTTCTTTATCAGGTTTAAATTTAGCAAATAATGCAGGAATTATGATCACCACGCAAGATAAAGCACTAGCAACCACTAGAAACACCATAATAGGCAAATAATGACTAAGATTTTGAGCAACTAATTCATACATAATTTTTCTAAATTAAAATAATAACTCGACTAATGATTTATAATGTTTTATTGAGTCAATGTCTATTATAAAACAATATCTTTAACTGTAGATCTCAAACATTAATATAAAGTTAATATAGCTATTATTTAACTTAAAGTTATGTATAGTTAAGGATATTAGAAATTTCAATTAATTCAAAGTCATGAAACCAAAATTTTCTAAATTAATGATCTTAGCTACCGTTATTATAATGGATATTTTAGGAGGAGCAGAGGTGGATCTTTTTGTTCCTAGCTTCCCTGAATTACAAGGATATTTTGGCTTATCTCCATTTCTAGTTGAAGGATTATTATCAATAAATTTCACTGGTTTTTGCTTAAGCTTATTTTTTGTAGGAGCCTTAGCCGATCACTATGGTCGTAAGCCTATTATATTACTTGGACTAATTATTTTTACTATAGGAAGTATTTTTTGTTCATGGGCATCATCATATGCTTTACTTATGATTGGTAGATTTTTACAAGGAATAGGAGTGGCAGCTCCTGCAACATTATGCTTCTTAATTATTGCCGACTCTTATTCAATGAAAGATCAAAGATTTTTTATAGGCATCCTCAATAGCATAGTTAATGTTGCCGTTGCAGTTTCTCCTATTATTGGAAGCTATATAGCTATATATTTTCATTGGCAGGGAAATTTTATAGCACTCTTGCTATTAGGACTACTAGCACTGTTAATGACTATATTTTTTATTCCCTCTACTAAATTACCAGAACATAAAGAAACTCTTCAATTAAGTGGATATCTTCCTATCTTTAAAGCAAAACCATTAATACTTGCAATCATTTGTCTGGTTTTTATGTTTTCACATTGGTGGATTTTTATTGGAATTTCTCCAATATTATACATGGAAGGATTAGGAGTTCCTCTATCGGAGTTTGGTTATTACCAAGGATCATTAGCTTTAGTATTTGCTTTAGGAAGCATTATAAGCAGCTTTATTATAAATAGGTTTGATCAAAAATTATTATTAAAAATTTCTTATGTAATATGTATATTAAGCTTAATTACAATTACATTAGCCACTTATTCAAACACCCCAAATCCTCTACTTATCACTTTATCACTTATTCCTTTTTATATAGGGACCGTAATACCATATACTATAATTTATCCAATATGTTTAAATTATATGCCACAAGCAAAAGGAAAAATAGCCTCACTCATTCAAATAATACGCCTTGTGGTCACTGCTCTTGGCCTTGAAATATCGGGTTATTATTATAATGGCTCATTTCAAAACATTGGCTTACTTTTAATTTTTCTTACCTTATCTTCAATTGTAACCATATTTTTAGTCGTTAAAAACGACAACTTTATTAAACTCTAAAAAATAAGGAAAGCATAGATAAGATCCTATGAACGCTTACTATATACACCATTTGTAAAAGTCCTTTCTTTACATCCAGCTTCAATAGCTTGATTGAAACTCAAAATCACTAAACTAATCTTGATCCAGTTTTAAGCATATAATTCATTCGATCTAACGTATGCTGGTTATGAAGCAAGCTAATAAATATTTCGCGCTCAAGATTCATCAAATTTTCTTCAGTTAAATTAGTTGCTGAGAAAATTTTTACTAATTCTTTGGCAATAATTTGATCATAATCATTTAAATTAAGACTTGTTATCACCTCATCCCAATCAACATCAAATACCATTGGCAACTGAGGCGTTAGAATTTGGTAATTAATTGCAAGGTTAAGGGCTGATTTTTTACTTTCACATAAAACTCTATTTACATTCATAACCATAAGAAAATTTTTAAATTTAAAATTTTCTTGTAATTGATAACTATTTTTAAAAATATTACCTAATATAATATTCTTAAAAGCATTGATTTTTTCTTCAGCTGTTTTAGATCTTAGCACAAGCTCAGTGCATCCTCCCCATCCTGGAATAATTCCAACTGCCGCTTCAACCAAACCCCCGCTGGCCTCAACGTGAGCAACCACCGCGCTAGAATGCAATAAAATTTCTGCGCCACCACCAAAAGCCACACCTTTATGAGCTGAAACCACTGGAATAGCTGAATATTTTAATTTAAGCATTGCCTGCTGTCCAAGCTTTAAATAATCCTCAATAGCTTTAAAAGCTTTCATCTTTGCTTTTTCAAGCATAAATTTTAAGTTTCCACCGACAGAAAAATTAGTCTGCTCATTAGCAATAATAAGAGCTTTAAATTGAGATGAATGGTTTTGATAAAAATTTAGGATAAGATTGAATATATCATGGTCTAATATTGCCATTTTTGAAGTTATTTCTAGCACCGCTATTTTCTCACCCATATTCCAAATACTAGCTGAATCATTCTTGCAAACGGCACCATCGCTTTTAAAATCTTTTAGCAAAATAATATCTTTAGCTCTTTTAATTGAGATATAATGCATTCCTATAAAATATTTATTTTGCTGATAAAACCTACCATCACCCACTTGATCTAAAATTGGTGGAATAGATAGTTTTTGCCTCTCCAATAATTGTTTAAAATATGCAGGACCAATTAAATCTATTAATTCAAAAGGACCATATTTCCAATTATATCCTAGCTTCATCGCCTGATCGATATCAAACAAACTATCGCTAACTTCACCCCATAAATTTGCTGCATAACTTAAAGTTTTGCTAATTACTTTTAATCCATATTCACTATTTTGAATTATTTCTTCAATGTTATTATAAGATATAAAACTTGGATTGAATTCTTGATACTCTCCAGTTTTTAAATTGATCACTTCTTTAATTTTATTGCCCTGCTCATCTTTATAAATGCGGTAAAACCCTCCCTTACCTTTTCTACCAATTAAATTATTAGCAATCATTTGTTCAACTAAAGGACAAAGCTTATTCGATTTAACAAAATCATCTTCTATATTTAAGTTATTAACTAGAGAATTAATAATTAATTGCATCACATCAATACCTATAAGGTCATATAATCCAAATACTCCAGTTACTGGAATGCCCAATGGCTTGCTCATTAAGGCGTCCACTTCTTCAACATTCATGTTCATTTCTAAAGCTTGATGAAGAGCAGTAAGCAACCAATAACAACCTATCCTATTGGCAATAAATCCTGGGGTGTCATTGGATTTAACAATAGTTTTCCCTAGATTAATATCTAGAAAATTTACCATAGTATCAATATTATGTTTATCGGTAAAAGAGCTATATACCAGCTCCACCAGCTGCATAAATCTTGGAGGATTAAAAAAATGAGTAATTAAAAAATTCTTTTTAAAATTATCACTCATACCATCAATAAGCCCATTCAATGGTATTGTTGAGGTATTAGATGAAATAATTACATTTTTTTTACAACACTCCTCTAATTTTTTATAGAGAGACTGTTTTAATTCAATTTTTTCTATAATAACTTCAATAATCCAGTCAGCAGAACTTAAAACTTCTAAATCATCTTCAATATTTCCTGGAGTAATCAAGCTTATCTGATCCTTTGAAGCTAAAGAAGGAACAAGTTTTTTTATCGCCTCTTTTGCTAAAATATTTCTATCTGAAATACCACTGGGCACAATATCAAGTAAATGAACTTTTAAGTTAGCATTAGCAATTTGCGCAGCAATTCCTGCGCCCATTACCCCTGAACCTATTATCACTATGTTATTAATATTGTTCATAACTTTAAATTTTTATCACCATAAAACATTAATATGACCAGATAATTATATATTAATGAATGTTTTAGAATAAGAAATCAATATTTTCAAATAATTTTCTATACTTCCATAATAATAGTATTTATAATGGCAACATATTTATAAATGATCTCTTTTTAGTTTATTAAAAAATGAGAATCTAAAATTCAGCAACATTATTAAAGAAAGTTAGCGGTAAATGTCATTTAAATTAGATTCAATTATAATTTCAGGTAAAGAAGCATATCCTATTATAGAGGGTGGCAAAGGTATAGCAGTTAGTAGCGGCACTTCATCGGGAGCTTTTGCAGCTGCCGGGGCAGTTGGCACCTTTTCAGGGGTCAATGCCAGCTCTTATGATAAAAATAATATTAGAATACCTTATGAATATAAGGGCCAAACAAGAAGGGATCGTCACTTAGAGCTTATTAATTTATCAATAGAAGGCGGCATCACTCAAGCAAAAATTGCACATGATATTGCTGGGGGTAAAGGACCAATCCATATTAATGTATTATGGGAAATGGGAGCTGCAGAAGAAATTTTGGAAGGAGTTTTATCTGGCGCTAAAGGATTAATTGATGGAGTCACTTGTGGCGCAGGAATGCCTTATAGACTAGCTGAAATTGCTATGAAACATAATATTTATTATTATCCTATAGTTTCGTCAATGCGTGCAATTAGAGCCTTATGGAAAAGATCTTATAGCAAGGCTCCTCAATTGTTAGGTGGCGTTGTTTATGAAGACCCATGGCTTGCAGGCGGACATAATGGCCTTTCTAATGGAGAAAATCCCCTAGTTGCTGAAGATCCTTATCCTAGAGTAGTAGAAATTCGTAAATTTATGAATGAAGTTGGTTTACAAAATGTTCCAATTATTATGGCTGGTGGGGTGTGGCATCTTAATGAATGGTCTCACTGGTTAAATAACCCAGAGATTGGTAAAATTGCTTTCCAATTTGGAACTCGTCCTATTTTAACTCAAGAAAGCCCTGTTTCTGATCAATGGAAACAAAGATTACTCACCCTAAAAAAAGGTGATGTATATTTAAATCGTTATAGTCCTACAGGTTTTTATTCTTCTGCTGTTGAAAATAATTTTATTAAAGAATTACAAGGCCGCGAACAAAGACAAGTATCTTATGCCACCAGTCCTGGCGAACATTATGATACAGCTTTAGCATTGGGCCCAAGAGGAAGAGCTGTATATATTGCCGCTTCAGACTTACCTTTAATTCACCAATGGATGAATATTGGCTTTGATGAAGCCATGAAAACTCCTGATTCTACTTTAATCTTTGTTACAAAAGAACAAGCTCATAATATTTTAGTTGATCAAATTAATTGCATGGGCTGCTTAAGCCATTGTAAGTTTAGCAACTGGAAAGATCATGACGATTTTTCAACTGGTAAAAAAGCTGATCCTAGAAGCTTCTGTATCCAAAAGACCTTACAAAATATTGCAACAGGTAGCAATGTAGATAATGAACTGATGTTCTCTGGTCATAATGCTTATAGATTTGCTGACGATGATTTTTATAAGGATGGCTTTATTCCTACTGTAAAACAGTTAGTTGATCGTATTCGCTCAGGATATTAGTTTTTAACTTTCAATAAAGTGATAAAAATTGGCAAGTAAATATAAAACTGTAGTTTTGTGTATCTTAGATGGCTGGGGAATAGGCCAAGATCAATATCAACTAAATAACGCCATAAAATTGGCCAACACTCCTTGCTGGGACTTCTTATTAAATAATTTTCCTCATACAGAGCTTTCAACATCTGGAAAAGATGTTGGACTCCCAGAAGGACAAATGGGGAACTCTGAAGTTGGCCATATGACCATTGGCAGTGGCAGAGTTATTCTACAAGACTTATTGCGCATAAATAAAGCTATAAGCAATAATGAAATTTCTCAAAATCTAAAAATCCAGAAACTAGTTAACTCTCATTTAAACAGTAATAACGCTGTTCATCTATTGGGATTAGCTTCAGATGGCGGCGTCCATTCTCATTTAAGTCACTTACTATTTATTGCTAAACTCTTGGGAGAACAAAAAATCCAAGTTAAATTGCATCTTTTCTTAGATGGCAGAGATGTTGGCCCAAAAACTGCCGGCAAATTTTTAGCTCAAGTTGATGAATTAATAAATGAATTTCCTAGTATTAATTTAGGAACTATTTCTGGAAGATTTTTTGCAATGGATCGAGATACTCGCTGGGAAAGAACTGAGGCAGCATATAACGCTATTGCTTCAGGAAAAGCTGAAAATTTTTCAACATGGCAAAATTATATTCAAAAGCAATATAATTCTAATATTTCTGATGAATTTATACCTCCAGCCGCAATAAATGATTATAGCGGAATTAAAGATGACGATTCTTTATTTTTTGTAAATTTTAGGTCAGATCGCATAAGACAATTAGCAAAAAGCTTGCTGTTTAAAAATTTTGATAAATTTCCTACAAGGGATATTAATCTTAACCATAAAATTGGAATGACTCGCTATTCTAGTGAATTAGATAAAGTTTTAGTCACCTTATTTCCAGAGCAAAATATTCAAAATAATTTATCCCAAGTTTTGAGCGATAATCATAAAAAGCAAATGCGCATAGCTGAAACCGAAAAATATGCTCATGTAACTTTCTTTTTTAATAGTGGAATTGAAGAACCCTATGACGGAGAAAAACGAATACTAATCCCCTCTCCTAATGTACGCACTTATGATTTGGCTCCAGAAATGTCAGCCTCTGCAGTCACTCAAACAGTAATCAGCTCAATAAACTGCCAAGAATATGATGTGATTATAGTGAATTATGCTAATTGCGATATGGTAGGGCATTCTGGAAAAATAGAACCAGCAATCAAAGCTGTTGAAACTATAGATAAATGCTTAGAAGAATTATATCGCGCAATAACTAAAACTGATGGAATATTAATGATCACCGCAGATCATGGTAATGTGGAACATATGTTTGATATTACAGATAAAGCTCCGCATACTGCTCACACCACTAATCCCGTACCTTTAGTTCTGGTGGCTAATAACTTGTGCGGCAAAAATATAGCACTAGACAAAGGTAATTTAAGTGATATAGCTCCAACTATTTTGAAATTAATTAATATAGAAAAACCTCTGGAAATGACAGGCAAGCCATTGTTTGTAAATAATTAAGGATAAATTTATGAAAAAAAGACTTGAATCATTCCTATCTATTATAGCTACAATATTTGTAGCACTACTAATTAGAACATTAGTCTTTGAACCTTTTAGCATACCCTCTAGCTCGATGAATCCAAATTTTTTAATTGGTGACTATTTATTTGTTTCAAAATATTCTTATGGCATTAGCAATACTTCTATCTTGCTTGAACCAAATTTAATTGAAGGAAGAATTTTAGAATTTAATAAACCTCAAAGAGGTGATGTTATTGTATTCAAACCTGAACATGATCATTTTACTGGCTTTATGGATCGTATTTTTGGAGTCAATTATATAAAACGCTTAGTTGGACTTCCTGGTGATGAAATTCAGGTAAAAGATGGCATCTTATATATTAATGGCCAAATGATTCCAAGAAAACCAGCTGGAACATTCACAGATTATGAAGGCAATATTCTAAAAAGATATATAGAAACTTTACCTAACAATGTTTCATATTACGTTGCAGAAGATGATCGTGGAAGCATGGCTGACAACACCCCAATTTATAAAGTACCTGAAGGGCATTATTTCTTTATGGGTGATAACAGAGATCATTCAGCAGATAGTAGATTTGGGAAATACCCAATAGGCTATGTCCCTTACGATAAATTAGTAGGTAAAGCAGAAATTATTGTCTTTTCGGATCCTGCAAGCCTATTAAATTTACCTAAATGGATTTCAGAGTTTAATACTGATAGAATTTTTAAACTAGTTAAACCACTAGAAGAAAAAAATTAATTTAAGCCATATTTCTATGTATCAAAATATCTATCAACGAAGCTGAGGTAAGCATTTAGCAATAGAACTCATATTAAATAATAGTATTTAATATGAGATGGAATGACTTATTCTTTCATTTTATTCATCACTTCTTCAGTGATGGCAAAATTACCAATAATATTTTGAACATCATCACTATCTTCTAAGCTATCAATAAACTTATATAGGCTTTCAGCTTGTTCTAAAGAATCAATATCAATAATATTTTGAGCTTTCCATGAAAGCTTAGTAATTTTAGGTTCAGAAAATTTATTGCTTAAATATTCTCTCACATTATTTAACAAATCAGGCTTGGTTATCACCACATAAAGATCTTCTTCTTTATTGCAATCATCTGCGCCAGATTCCAATACCGCTTCAAAAAATTGATCAAAGTTAGCAACGCTAGAATCATATTCTATAAGACCTATTTTATCAAACATGAAGCTAACACTTCCAGATTCACCCAAAGCACCCCCATGTTTAGTAAAAGCAGATCTAACGTCAGAGGCGGTGCGATTACGGTTATCAGTTAAAGCTTCCACAATAAAAGCAATTCCTCCGCTTAAATAACCTTCATAGCGCATTTCTTCATAATTATCACCATCATGAGGATTAGAAGCTTTTTTAATAGCAGAATCTATTTTATCCTTAGGCAAATTTTCAGCTTTAGCTGCAGCTATAGCATTTCTTAACCTGGAATTCATTGTTGGATCTGGCAACCCAGCTTTTGCAGCTGTAATAATTTCTCTAGTTAATTTGGTAAATAACTTAGCGCGCTTCTTATCTTGCGCACCTTTTCTATGCTTAATATTTGCAAATTGGGAATGTCCTGCCATTTTATCCTCTTGATAAAGAATTTTTTATAGCATAATTTAATTATATAATCTGTCAAGAATCTCAGCAAGTTTATATATAAATTATCTATGGTTACAGTTAAAAAAATATTTAATAATTTACAAGGTAAATGGAAAGTAAAAAGACTGCTGAGTGGATATGGAACAGCTGAAGGGGTTGCTGTATTTAGCTTGCATGATAACCAAGAAAATTATTTACATTATCGAGAAGATGTTACGGTAAAACCAACAGAAATAATTTCTCCATATATTGCTTATCGAGAATATATCTATATTTATGATCTACAAAAAAACAATATCATTCAAAAATTTATTGATAATAAACTTTTCTGTGTTTTAAATTTTTCAATTTCAAGTAATACAGCTCAAGGAGAACATATTTGTGAATTAGATCACTATAAAGCAACATATCACTTTACTAATGAAAACATATTTACTGTGATATATAAGGTGGTTGGCACTAATAAAAATTATCTAATAGAAACAGAATATACCAGGCTATAGCACTTGACTTTTATAAAATATAAATCTCCTCTATATCTACTTTTTTCTATGAATATTGAATAATCTCAAATTATAGAATATAAAAACTTGACTTTTGTAATAAAAAATGCGATTACTTATAGTTAAGTTTTTCAGAATACTCTTTAAACTTATTAATATTAAGTTACTTCACTAAGTAATCGCTGTTAATTATGTTATTTAAATACAAGCATTTCTCTCCTGAACACCAGGCGATTTTTGCCTGAGAGTATATGGCTCTGCCATGAAAAATGATGTATATATTATGTTCTTATATATACATAGGTTTAATTTTTTTTTAGGAGATAAAATGTCAACAGGCATTGTAAAATGGTTCAATCCAGTAAAAGGTTACGGCTTTCTTCAACCAGAAGATGGTGGTAGTGATATATTTGTACATATCAGTGCAGTAGAACAAGCTGGATTAACAAGCTTAAGTGAAGGTCAAAGAGTTAGTTATGAAGTTGCCACAAATAGAGGCAAAACTTCTGCAGTTAACCTAGGTATCGTTAACTAATCTAAGTTTAGAAACTGTTTTTTCTAAAAAAGCAGTTTCAACTATTCAAATTAAAGAATATTAGGGGCGAGTACATAGTTTAAAATTCTAGGTAATTACTTTCCTCGTTTATAAAAATTAAGGGAAATATTATTGTGGAAAATTTTAAACTTTTAGGTTTATCTGAACCGTTGCTTACTGCTCTTACCGTAATGCAATATCTAACACCAACACCAATTCAAGCAGAAACCATTCCTCATGCCTTGCTAGGAACTGATATATTAGGAACCGCACAAACCGGAACCGGAAAAACTGCAGCTTATGGCATACCACTCATTGATAAGCTATTAAAAACTGAATCTGATGTGGCACTAGTTTTAACTCCCACCAGAGAATTAGCTGTTCAAGTTCTAAATTTCTTAGAAAAAATAGTAGGAAGAAATTCTGGTATTAAAACCGCATTAATTATAGGTGGCGATCCTATAGACAAACAATTTAATCAATTACGCATGAATCCTAGAATTATTGTTGGCACTCCAGGAAGGCTTAACGATCATTTAGAGCGTGGAACTGTTAAATTAGATCAAGTTACTTTTTTAGTTCTTGATGAAACTGACAGAATGTTAGACATGGGATTTGGCATTCAATTAGATAGAATATTCAAATTTTTGCCAGAAAAAAGGCAAACCTTAATGTTTTCAGCAACTTTACCTAAGGAAATTGTAAATATTTCTTCAAAATACTTGCAAAATGCTCTTAGAATTTCAATTGGATCAACTGTCGCTCCAGCTGCAAATATTGAACAAGAAGTTATACATACTTCTGAATCAGAAAAATATGATAATTTATTAAAGCAGTTAGAGCTAAATTTAGGAACAATTATTGTTTTTGCTAAAACTAAAATCTTAACTGAAAAATTAGCTATGAGACTTCGTGATAGTGGACATAGCGCTGATGCAATTCACGGAGATTTGCGCCAAAGAAATAGAGAAAGAGTTATTCGCGCTTTTAGAAATAAAAAACACCGCATTTTAATTGCAACTGATATAGCTGCGCGCGGATTAGATATTTCTCACGTTGAATGTGTAATTAACCATGACTTGCCTCAATGTAAAGAAGACTTCATTCACCGTATTGGAAGAACTGGAAGAGCTGGAGCATCTGGGCGCGCTATAAGCTTAATCACTCCTCAAGATTATCTACAGTGGAAATATATTTCAAGAATGATGAATCCTGATGTTAAATTAGACCCACGCATTGAAGGTGCAAGAGATACATCTGCTAGAAGAGGAAGAAAACCTTCTTTTGATAGTAATGGCTTTAAAATCAGACCGTCAAATGGTGATTCATTCAGACCAAGACCGTCAAATGGCGATTCATTCAGACCAAGAAGCAATGACGACGGCGATAGAAAATTCAGCCCAAGACCTTCAAATGGCGACTCATTCAGACCAAGAAGTAATGATGATGGCGATAGAAAATTCAGCCCAAGACCTTCAAATGGTGATTCATTCAGACCAAGAAGTAATGACGGCGACAGAAAGTTCAGCCCAAGACCTTCAAATGGTGATTCATTTAGACCAAGAAGTAATGACGGCGACAGAAAATTCAGCCCAAGACCTTCAAATGGTGATTCATTCAGACCAAGAAACAATGACGGCGACAGAAAATTCAGCCCAAGACCTTCAAATGGTGATTCATTCAGACCAAGAAGTAATGACG
>JBASGW010000043.1:0-36070 GCA_049653745.1 Rickettsiales bacterium | reverse complement strand
GATAATGTTAATCTAAAAGTAGATTTAATATCACCAATTGCGATGAACGAAGGATTAAGATTCGCTATTCGTGAAGGCGGTCGCACAGTGGGTGCTGGCGTCGTTGCTAAAATTTTAAAATAAATTGTTTAAAATAAAAAGCTGTTAAGGCTATGTGGCTTTAGCAGCTTTTTTTTGTAAAAAACAAAAAGAAAGCTTGATTTATTAAAGAATAATGATATTAATCTATGTTCTCATATGAATGTATAAGTAAATATTTAGGAGTGTAGCTTAGCTGGTAGAGCGTCGGTCTCCAAAACCGAAGGTCGGGGGTTCGATCCCCTCCGCTCCTGCCACTTTAGTTTGGGTAAGTAATATAAATATGTCAAAAGCTGTTGAGTTCGTAGGTCAGGTTATTAGTGAAGCCAAGAGAATTACTTGGTCGAGTAAGAAAGAAACCATGATGTCTGTAGCCACAGTTCTTGTTATAGTTTTTATTGCTTCACTCTTCTTTTTTGGCGTTGATGTAGTAATGTATAAATTTGTAAACTTAATATTGAATCTAGGGGTAAGTTAAGTGGCGTTTCAGTGGTATATACTCCATGTGGTTTCTGGGCATGAAAAGAAAGTTGCTAGTTTAATTGAAGAGCAAGCAAGAAAGAAAAATCTTCAAGATCTAATTGCGAAGATTGTAGTGCCTACTGAAGAAGTTGTAGAAGTAAGAAGAAATCAAAAAGTAAACGTAGAGAAGAAATTCCTTCCGGGTTATATTTTGATTAACATGGAAATGAACGATGATACTTGGCACTTTGTTAGAAATATCTCAAGAGTTACGGGATTTTTGGGTAGTGCTAGTAGACCTTCTCCGGTAAGTGAAGCTGAGGTTCAAATTATCTTTAAGCAAATGGAAGAAGGATCTGCTCCAACGAAGAGTTCAATGAGTTTTGAAGTTGGTGAGTCTGTTAAAATTAATGATGGTCCATTTGAATCATTCGTTGGTGTGGTTTCAGATGTTGATGAAGAGAAGTCTCGATTAAAGATATCAGTATCTATTTTTGGTCGCGCTACTCCAGTGGAACTAGAATTTTCTCAAGTAGAAAAAGTATAAATATAAAGGTAAACGTGCTATGGCAAAAAAAATACAAGGCTATATTAAATTACAAATTCCTGCAGGAAAGGCAAATCCTTCTCCTCCAGTTGGTCCAGCATTAGGTCAACGTGGTTTAAACATAATGGAATTTTGTAAAGCTTTTAATGCAATGACTCAAGCAATGGAAGTGGGTGCTCCTGTTCCTGTTGTTATAACCTATTATGCAGATCGTACTTTTAGTATACAAGTTAAAAAATCTCCAGTTTCTTATTTTATAATAAAAGCTGCCAAGATTGCTAAAGGTTCAGATAAAACTGGAAAAGGTGAGCCAGTTGGAAGTATTACTATGGACCAAGTAAAAGAAATAGCTAAGCAAAAAATTGAAGACATGAACGCGTTTGATATAGAAGCTGCTTGTCGTTCTGTTATTGGAACAGCAACATCAATGGGAATTAAGGTAGAAGGATAATAAAATGGCTAAAGCAAAATATTTAGTGGCTGGAAAAGGTGGAAAGAGCATTCGTCAAAAAAGAGCTCTTATAGATAATTCAAGAAAATATAGTCTTGGTGAAGCAATAACTTTCTTAAAAAATAACAGCTTTACTAAATTTGACTCAACTTTAGAATTAGCTTGTAATCTTGGTATTGATACAAAGCATTCTGATCAACAAGTGAGAGGTGTTATATCAATGCCTCATGGTACTGGTAAAACAATCAGAGTTGCTGTTTTTGCTAAAGAAGCAAAATTAGAAGAAGCAAAAAAAGCTGGTGCTGATATTGTTGGTAACGACGACTTAGTTCAAGCAATCCAATCTGGTAAAATTGATTTTGATTATTGTATAGCTACTCCAGATATGATGGGTGTAGTGGGTAAGGTGGCTAAAATTTTAGGACCTAAAGGCTTGATGCCAAATCCTAAGTTAGGTACTGTAACTCCTGATGTTGCTGGTGCTATTGCTAAAGCGAAGGCTGGTCAAGTTGAGTTTAGAGCCGATAAAACAGGAATTATTCATGCAGGTGTTGGTAAAATAAGTTTTTCTGAAGGTAATTTGTTAGAAAATGCTCAAGAACTTCTAAGTGCGGTGATAAAGTCAAAACCGGCTGCTTCTAAGGGGACTTACTTAAAGTCTGTATATATATCTTCCACTATGGGGCCTTCTTTACCTATAGATGTAGCAAGCTTATCAATGAATGCATAAGGTTAAGGAAAATAGGTTATGAATAGATTAGAAAAAAAACAAGAAGTTGAAGATATAAAGAGCTTAGTTGAGAGTCATTCTTCAGTATTAATTGTTCATTATCAAGGTTTAAATGTTGATAAGGTCAATTTTCTTAGAGGGCAAATGCGTGAATGCGGAGCTAAATTTAAGGTAGTTAAAAATAGTTTAGCTAAAATAGCGGTTGCTAACACTAATGTGAAAGATTTAGATGGCTTTTTAAGTGGTCCTACTGCTTTAGTAGTGTCTAATGATCCAGTAGCAATAGCTAAAAATTTAACTAAGTTTGCTAAAGAAAATGCAAGTTTGGTTTTGTTAGGCGGTATAGTTGATAATCAATTAGTAGATAAAAAATCAATAATTATGCTTTCTGAAATGCCATCTAAAGATGAATTAAGAGCGAAAATTATTGGTCTATTAAATGCTCCTGCAACTAAGTTGTTAAGAGTAATAAAGGCTCCGGCTGAGCAGTTAGCTAGAGTTCTTAATGCTTACTCAAGTAAATAACAAGTTTTATGTTTGTTATTTAAGTTATATCTTGATTTTTTGCTATTTTAGTATAGTTTAAAAGTCTAAAAGTAATAAATACGTATTGTATGCGTTGTTTTAATTTATTGTTAATGTTAGAAAATGAGGATTTAAAATGGTTAATTTAGCAAAGATAGCAGAAGATTTATCAAGCTTGAGCGTTATGCAAGCAGCTGAGCTTGCAAAGATGCTAGAAGAGCAATGGGGCGTTAGTGCTTCAGCTCCAGTAGCAGTAGCAGCTGTAGCAGCTGGTGCAGCACCTGCAGAAGAAGCTCAAACAGAGTTCAATGTAATTCTTGCAGCAGCTGGTGATAAGAAAATTGAAGTTATTAAAGAAGTGCGTGCTATTACTGGTTTAGGCTTAAAAGAAGCTAAAGACTTAGTTGAAGCAGCTCCAAAAGCATTAAAAGAATCAGTTTCAAAAGATGAAGCTAATAAAATTAAAGAACAACTAGAAAAAGTTGGCGCTAAAATCGAAATAAAATAATTACTATTTTACAAGAATAGATCTTAATATTAAATTCTATTTATAGAATTTTTATTAGGGTCTATTTTTATATTAGTGATCATTTTTATTTTTTTCTTTGTTATAATATTAGTTTCTAATAAATTTGAATCGCAAAGATATCTCTTATATTCTCAGTATTTTCTTAACTTAGTCGGAGTTTTTAATGGTTAGTTCGTTCACTGTAAATAAAAGAATTCGTAAGAGTTTTGGTAAGATAGAACAAATAGCTTCAATGCCAAACTTAATTGAGTTACAAAAAAATTCTTACGATTTTTTTTTACAAGCAAACATCAGTCCAGATAAACGTGAAAATATAGGTTTAAATCAAGTATTTAATTCAGTATTTCCTATAGAAGATCCTTCAGGACAAGCTACATTAGAATTTATTAAATATGAATTAACTGATCCAATCTTAAGAGGTGGAAATTATTCTTCTTCATTAAAAGTGGTTTTCAGATTAATTATTTGGGATATTGATGAAGATACTCAATCTAAAGAAATTAAGGGTATAAAAGAACAAGAGGTATTCTTAGGTGATATACCGATGATGACTCATAACGGCACTTTTGTTGTTAATGGTACAGAAAGAGTTATTGTTTCTCAGATGCATCGTTCACCGGGAGTGTTTTTTGACCATGATATGGGTAAAACTCATAACACAGGTAAGTATCTTTATTCAGCTAGGGTAATACCATATAGAGGTTCTTGGTTAGATCTTGAATTTGATGCTAAAGATTTATTATTTTTTAGAATTGATCGTAAGCGTAAATTATATGTTACAACTCTATTATATGCCCTTGGATTATCTTCTTCTGACATTCTTAACACTTTTTATAATAAAATTAATATAAAGAAAGTAAGTCATGGCTGGTCGATGGAATTCAACTATCATCGCATGAGAGGTGTTAAGCTAAGTTATGATTTGATTGATGCTAAATCAAATGAAATAGTTGCTAAGATTGGAACTAAGTTAACTCCTAGAACAATGAAACAATTACAAGAAAATAATTTTGTTGAAAGATTGATTACAGCAGAAGAATTAATTGGTAAATTCATTGGTCAAGACGTCATAAATTCAGATACTGGTGAAGTATTCTTAACTATGGGTGATGAGTTAAAGGCTGATAAAGTAACTTTCTTAGAAAGAACAGAATTAAAAGAATTTTCTATATTAGATATAGATAATGTTCATGTTGGAGCCTACATTAGAAACACTTTATATGCTGATAAAAACTCTAAAACAGAGGAAGCATTAGTTGATATATTTAGAGTAGTAAGACCAGGGGAGCCATCAACTTTAGAGGGTTCTAGAGAAGTATTTAATGGCTTATTCTTTGATCCTGAAAAATATGATCTTTCAGCAGTTGGAAGAGTTAAACTTAATGCAAAATTGAATTTAAATTTAGCAGAAGAAGTAGCAGTATTAACTAAAGAAGATATCTTAGAGATTATTAAAAGCATCGTTCTTTTAAGAGATGGTGTAGGTGAAATTGACGATATAGATCACATGGGTAATCGTAGAGTTAGAGCAGTTGGTGAAATGATTGAAAATCAGTTCAGAATTGCATTAGTTCGTTTAGCAAGAGCCATTAATGATAGAATGAGTGCAGTAGAATTAGATTCAGTGATGCCTCACGACTTAATTAATTCAAAATTATTAATTGCTACAGTAAAAGATTTCTTTACGTCATCGCAATTGTCTCAATTTATGGATCAAACTAATCCATTATCAGAAATAACTCATAAAAGAAGATTATCAGCATTAGGGCCAGGAGGCTTAACTAGAGAAAGAGCTAGTTTTGAAGTGCGTGACGTGCATCCAACTCATTATGGTCGTATTTGCCCGATTGAAACTCCTGAAGGACAGAATATTGGTTTGATAAGTTCAATGGCAACTTATGCTAGGGTTAATAAATATGGATTTATTGAAAGTCCTTATCGTCGTGTTACCACTTCTAAAGTGACGAAAGAAGTTGTTTATCTTTCAGCTATTGAAGAAGGAAAATATATTATTGCGCAGGCTAATGCGGATTTAGACGTTGATGGTAATTTTACCGCTGATTTAGTTAGTTGTCGTAAAAATGGTGAATTTATTATGGTATCACCAGAAAATATTCATTTTATAGATGTTTCTCCGATGCAGATGGTGTCTGTGGCGGCTTCTTTAATTCCATTTTTAGAAAACGATGATGCGAACCGTGCATTAATGGGTTCAAACATGCAACGCCAAGCTGTTCCTTTATTAAGAGTTGATGCTCCAATAGTGGGTACTGGAATGGAAGGCATAGTTGCAAGTGACTCAGGAGCCACAGTTATTGCAAAATATTCAGGAGTTATAGAACAAGTTGACGGAACCAGAATAGTGGTGCGTACTACTGATAGTAATGAAGGAGAGTCTTCAGGCCTTGAAATTTATAACTTGCAAAAATTCCAACGTTCAAATCACAATACTTGTATTAATCAGAGACCATTGGTTAATGTTGGAGATAAAGTTCAACAAGGTGATATTATCGCAGATGGTCCAAGTACAGATTTAGGAGAATTAGCTTTAGGAAAAAACGTTCTTGTGGCTTTCATGCCATGGAATGGTTATAATTTTGAAGATTCAATTTTAATGTCTGACCGTATTGTAAAAGAAGATGTGTTTACATCAATTCATATTGAAGAATTTGAATGTGTAGCTAGAGATACAAGATTAGGACAAGAAGAAATTACAAGAGATATTCCTAATGTTAGTGACGATCATTTGCGTCATTTAGATGAAGTTGGAATAGCTCACATAGGTGCAGAAGTGAAGGCTGGCGATATTCTAGTTGGTAAAGTAACACCAAAGAGTGAATCTCCTATGACACCAGAAGAAAAGCTTTTAAGAGCTATTTTTGGTGAAAAAGCAGCTGATATGCGTGATTCATCATTGCATCTTCCTCCTGGAGTAAATGGAACTGTTGTTGATGTTGAAATTTTAACTCGTCGAGGAATTGACAAAGATCAAAGAGCTCTTTCTATTGAACGTAGTCAAATTGATCGCTTAACTAAAGATAGAGATGATGAATTATCAATAGTTGAAGGTGTTGTTAACTCAAGACTAGAAAAACTTTTGTTAGACAAGATAGTAGTAAGTGGACCAAAAGGATTGAAGTCTGGTTCTATTTTAACTAAAGAAATATTGTCAGATTATTCTAATAGACAATGGTTAAGCATTATCGTTGAAGATAATGATGCTATGTTAGAAATTGAAAATATAAAAGAAAAATACCGTACAAATATTGATAAAATCAATAAAGTTTACACAACAAATGTTGAAAGAATCCAGTCTGGTGATGATTTACCGCAGGGAGCTCTTAAGGTTGTAAAAGTTTTCATTGCAATGAAACATAAGTTGCAGCCTGGTGATAAAATGGCTGGTAGACACGGTAATAAAGGGGTTGTATCTAGAATTTTACCTTCAGAAGATATGCCATACTTAGAAGATGGTACAATAGTTGATATTGTATTAAATCCATTAGGTGTTCCATCACGGATGAATATTGGACAAATTTTAGAAACTCATTTGGGTTGGGCTGCTGTAAATATTGGTAAACAAGTTACTGAAGCTTTAGAAAGTTATAGAAAAAATAATCGTGATATGAAACATCTAAGATCAGTTCTTTATGATGTTTATGATGATGAAAAAATTAGTAAGACGATTGAAGGTTTTACAAATGAACAAGTTCTTGAATTAGCTGGCAATTTACAAAAAGGGATACCAGTTGCAACACCTGTTTTTGATGGTGCAAAAGAAGTTGATGTTGTAAAAATGTTAAAACAAGCAAATTTAGATACTTCTGGTCAAGTGAAATTAATTGACGGACGTACTGGAGAATATTTCGAGCGTTCTGTAACAGTAGGATATATTTATATGTTGAAGCTTCATCATCTAGTTGATGATAAAATTCACGCGCGTTCTATTGGTCCTTATAGTTTAGTTACTCAGCAGCCATTAGGTGGTAAATCACATTTTGGTGGCCAAAGATTAGGGGAAATGGAATGTTGGGCATTACAAGCTTATGGTGCTGCTTATACTTTACAAGAAATGTTAACTGTAAAATCAGATGATGTTTCAGGAAGAATAAAGATTTATGATTCTATTATTCGTGGTGATAATAATTTCAAATGTGGAATACCTGAATCATTCCACGTTATGATAAAAGAATTACGTTCACTATGTTTAAATATTGAATTAGAACAAAAGAAGAATTATGAATTTAAAGACTAATTATTGGCTTATTTTTTCATTAAAAAGACTGAAAAATTCTAGGAGATATTACTAATTATGATGAATTTATTTAATGCTCAAGATAGTTATGATTTTGACTTAATGAGAATTTCTATTGCCAGTCCAGATAAGATAAGATCATGGTCTTTTGGTGAAGTAAGAAAGCCTGAAACAATTAACTACAGAACTTTTAAACCAGAACGTGATGGTTTATTTTGTTCAAGAATATTTGGCCCAGTTAAAGATTATGAATGTCTTTGTGGCAAATATAAAAGAATGAAATATCGTGGTGTTGTTTGTGAAAAATGTGGCGTTGAAGTTACCACTTCAAAAGTTCGTCGTGAAAGAATGGGGCATATTGAGCTTGCTTCTCCAGTTGCTCATATTTGGTTTTTAAAATCATTACCATCAAGAATTAGTATTCTTCTAGACATTACTTTAAAAGAATTAGAAAAAATATTATATTTTGAAGCATATATTGTTACTGATCCAGGAGTTTCTCCTTTTTCTAAGCATGAAGTTTTAAGTGAAGAGCAATATTATAAAGCTCTAGATGAATATGGTGAAGATAGTTTCACTGCAATGATTGGTGCAGAAGCAGTAAAAGAAATGCTTTCTAAACTAGATTTAGTGGCAATTCAACTTCAGTTAAGATCAGAAATTACAGAGTCAACTTCAGATACTAAAAGAAAAAAATCAGTAAAAAGATTGAAATTAGTTGAAGATTTTATTGATTCTGGCAATAAGCCTGAGTGGATGATTTTAGATGTATTGCCAGTTATTCCTCCAGAGATTCGTCCTTTGGTGATGTTAGATGGTGGCAGATTTGCTACTTCAGACTTAAATGAATTATATCGTCGAGTAATTAATCGTAATAATCGTTTACGTCGTTTGCTTGAACTTAGAGCTCCTGATATTATCGTTCGTAATGAAAAAAGAATGCTTCAAGAATCTGTTGATGCATTATTTGATAATGGTCGTCGTGCAAGAGTAGTTAAAAACGCTAATAAACGTCCATTCAAATCACTTAGTGATATGTTGAAAGGTAAACAAGGTAGGTTCCGTCAGAATCTTCTTGGTAAGCGTGTTGATTATTCTGGTCGTTCAGTAATTGTTGTTGGTCCTGAATTAAAACTTCATCAATGTGGTTTACCAAAGAAAATGGCCTTAGAATTATTTAAGCCATTTATTTATGCAAAATTAGAATTATATGGTATTTCTACCACCATTAAAACTGCAAAGAAAATGGTTGAAAGTGAAAGACCTGAAGTGTGGGATATTCTTGAAGAAGTAATTAGAGAACATCCAGTGATGTTAAATCGTGCTCCAACTCTTCATAGACTTGGTATTCAAGCTTTTGAACCTACCTTGATTGAAGGAAAGGCTATTAAATTGCATCCTTTAGTTTGTGCTGCATTTAATGCTGACTTTGATGGTGACCAAATGGCAGTTCACGTTCCTTTATCACTTGAAGCTCAACTTGAGTGTAGAGTGTTAATGATGTCTAGTAATAACATATTGAGTCCATCAAATGGTAAGCCGATCATTGTCCCATCACAAGATATAATTTTAGGATTATATTATTTAACTATGGAATTAGAAAATGAGCCAGGTGAAGGCATGTGTTTCTTAAATAGTAGTGAATTAAATCATGCTCTTTATAATAAAGCTGTAACTTTGCACTCAAAAATTAAATTCCGCCGTAAAGAAAAAAATGTTAATGGTGAAGAAGAATTTGTATTAGTTAATTCAACTCCAGGAAGAATAATAGTTTCAGAGTTGCTTAATGAAAAAATTGCTTTTGAAAATATCAATAAATTGCTTACCAAGAAAGAAATTTCGCATTTAATTGATATGGTATTCCGTCATTGTGGACAAAAACAAACAGTTATTTTTGCAGACAAGCTTATGCAGCTTGGTTTTAGTTATGCTTGTAAATCTGGCGTATCTATTGGTAAGGATGATATGGTTGTTCCTAAAACCAAAGAGACTCACATTAAGAATACTCTTACTGAAGTTAAAGAATTTGAGAAACAATATTCTGATGGTTTGATTACTTTAGGCGAAAAATACAATAAGGTTATTGATATTTGGTCTAAATGTACTGATAAAGTTGCTACAGATTTGATTAAAGAAATCTCAACTTTACAAAATGTTACAGGCGCTAAATCAAATCAGGAAAGAGTTAATTCAATATATATGATGGCTCACTCTGGTGCTAGGGGTTCAGCTGCACAGATAAGACAGCTTGCTGGAATGAGGGGCTTGATGGCCAGACCTTCTGGTGAAATTATTGAAACTCCAATTACTTCGAACTTAAAAGAAGGTTTAAGCGTTTTAGAATACTTTACTTCAACCCATGGAGCGCGTAAAGGACTTGCCGATACTGCTCTTAAAACTGCTAACTCTGGTTATTTAACTAGACGTCTTGTTGACGTGGCTATGGATTATATCACTCAAGAATATGATTGTGGTACTGAAAATGGTATGATAGTTAAAGCAACAATTGATGGTGGTGAAATAACCATACCATTATCTGAGAAAATCTTAGGAAGAGTAACTTCTAATGATATTCATCATCCAGTTACTAATGAGTTAATTCTTGCTAAAAACGAGATGATAACTGAAGACATAGTAGAAAAAATTGATGCCGTTGGTATTGAAACATTAAAAGTTAGATCAGTGCTTACTTGTGAAACCACAAATGGTGCATGTTCAAAATGTTATGGTCGTGACTTAGCAACTGGTGACTTAGTAAGTCCAGGTGAAGCTATTGGTGTTATTGCTGCTCAGTCTATTGGTGAGCCAGGTACTCAGCTTACCATGCGTACTTTCCACATTGGTGGTGCAGCTACTAAAGGTGCTGAAATATCTAATGTTGAGGCTTCTCATGATGCTAAAATATACCTTATTAATCGCAACATAGTTGTGGATAGTGACGGGCGTAAAGTGGTTATGAGCAGAACTTGTGAAGTGGTTTTAGCTGATGCAAAAGATCATGAAAAAGCAAGATTTAAAGTTCCTTATGGTGCTAAGCTTAATGTTGATGAAGGTGACTTGGTTAAAAAAGGCGATGTTATTGCTCAGTGGGATCCATATACTATACCTATTATCACTGAAAAGAGCGGTAAAGCTTCATATCGTGATTTAATGGAAGGTGTTTCAGTAAGAGATCTATTAGATGAAGCTACTGGAATTTCAAGTAAAGTGGTAGTGGATTGGAAACAACAAACTCGCGGAGCAGATTTGCGTCCAAGAATTATGTTAGTTGATGAGCAAGATAATGTTAAGATTCTAGCTAATGGGCTTGAAGCAAGATATTTCTTACCAATTAATGCAATTTTAAATGTAGATGATTCTTCAGAAGTTCATGCTGGTGACGTTATTGCTCGTATTCCAAGAGAGTCTAGTAAAACTCGTGATATTACCGGTGGTCTACCAAAAGTGGCTGAATTCTTTGAAGCTCGTAAACCTAAAGACCATGCTGTTATTTCAGAAATAGAAGGTCATGTGGAATTTGGTAAAGATTACAAAACCAAGAGACGTATTATTATAAGACCAGTAGAAAAAGACATAGAGCCTGTGGAATATATGATTCCTCGCGGTAAACATGTGTCGGTTAATGAAGGAGATTATATTAAGAAAGGTGACCTTCTATTAGATGGTAACCCTGTATTGCATGATATCTTGAAAGTTATGGGTGTTGAAGCTTTAGCTCAATATATGGTCTCAGAAATTCAGCAAGTTTATCGCCTTCAAGGTGTTAAAATTGATGATAAGCATATTGAAGTGATTATTCGTCAAATGTTACAAAAAGTTGAGATAACTCATTCTGGTGAAACAACATTGTTAGCTGGAGAACAAATTGACAAACAAGAATTTGAAGAAATAAATCAGAAATCAATTGCTAAAGGTTATGCTCCTGCAACATCTATTTCAGTGTTACAAGGTATTACTAAGGCATCATTGCAAACTAGATCATTTATTTCTGCTGCTTCGTTCCAAGAAACCACAAGAGTTCTTACTGAATCGGCTGTTGCTGGTAAATTTGATCGTCTTCAAGGATTTAAAGAGAATGTTATTGTTGGTAGATTAATACCTGCAGGAACTGGCTTTTATATCAATGAGGTTAAAGCTAGAGCGGCAATACTTGATCATGCTGAGAATGCTAAAAATGCAGCTAATAGTGATGCAGATTTAGTGGAATAAACTTCAAGAGTAAATTTAAAAATTAAAAGCCTTTCTTTTATAAAGAGAGGCTTTTTTTTATTTATATAATTAAAATTATGATCACTTCTATAATAGCAATTATCATTCCACTTAGAAAATGATAGTATTTTTAACCTGCTAAGCATTATTGTGAATGAAGTAAATTATCAATCTTATGATCTATCTTATATTTTTTTTAATAACAGATGTATAATTGATTTATAGAGATAAAAGGGTTAAAAATTCTCTTTTAACCAATTGAAAATTCTAACAATAAGTGGATCTTTATTAGCAATATTACTAGATTTTTTAACTCGTTTTTCAAGTAAATATTGTACAACTCCAAGAGCGGGAGCAATACTAGCATTAACAGAACCTTGTGCCATTCCTGGAAAGGCTATTGTTTTTCCTAGTTTTACTTTAGTTTTAAATAATCTAGTTACCTCGGCGGTAATGCCATTTAATTGACTTCCTCCTCCTATAATAACTAAGTTATGCTTTGCATTAGTGGCTAAATTATTATGTTTATCTAGTAGTGTTTTTAATAATGTAAGAGTTTCTTCTAGGCGAGCATTAATAACATGATTGAGTTCTGATTTTAAAATATTTCTTTCATCATTATCTGCAGAGTCTAATTTGTAATTTATCATTTCATAATCGGTGGCAAAAATATTAGCTGATCCATGTAAGGTTTTAATTCTTTCAGCACTTGCATAATCTAACATAAAGCTTTTAGCGATGTCATTGGTTATGGCTGCTCCCCCAACTGGAATGAATCCACAATTGACCATATTATTTTGAGTGAAGATAGCATAAGAAGTTAATCCAGAGCCAAAATCAATTAAAGTGGAACCAAATTCTTTATCGGTTTCATTTAAAGTGGCAATAGCAGCAGCATAAGGTGCAAATACGCAATCTTCTACATTTAATTGACAGCTTGCAAGACAATTGATGATATTTTCTAACATTGAAGAGGCGATAGTAACAAAGTGAATTCTAGCTGAAAGTTTATTTCCTAATAGACCAGTAGGATCTAATATTCCATTATTATCATCTACAATATATTCCAAAGGAAAATAATGAATCACCTCATAACCTTGTTTTTCTAATTCCTTTATTCCTTTTCCAATAATAGAAAAAATATCTCCATCACTTACTTTATTTTTCTTTAGAATTAAACCTGGCTTTATGTAATGTGATTGGATTTTATTACCATTTAAGGCTAAAACTATATTTTCAATAGTAATTCCTGCAGCTTTCTCGGCCTGATCTACAGCTGAAATAATTGACATTTTTGCTAATTTATTATTAGTAATATTACAATTTTTAAATCCATTAGCGCTATGGCAACCAATTCCCAAAATTTGTACTTTATCAGCAATAATACTAGCAATTAAGCAGACTATTTTACTAGAACCAATATCCAATATACTAACAATATTATTTTTGGGAGAGAATTTTAAATTTTTCTTAAATTTCATAACTTTACTTTTTTTCTACATAAATTTTATTAGCGATTCTTAGATCAATACAAGCGATGTTTGGTAAAAATAATTCTTTATTTTGATATAGTTTTATAATTTTTTTCCAAGCAGATTCAAGATTTTCTTCAGGAAGCTTAACTTCTAAATCATTTTCAAATCTAATATTCCATCGTCTTTCGCTCACTCTGATTATTGAAGTAATTTTTTGAAAAAGCTCAGCATCTTCTTTTAATATATTTATTAATGAGTTGGCATATATTTCAGATCCATCACCAATCATAATTGGTAAATTCATGTGCTGCGATAAATCATTATCATTTATAATAACACCTTCATCATCAATAATATATAGTTTCTGATTTTTTTGTCCCAAAGCAATTGGAGTTCTCTCCACCACTAAAATATTTATTGAATTGGGTAACTCTCTTTCCACAATTACATATTTTATCCATTGGATGCGTTCTAAACGATTTTTTAGAGAATCAAGAGAAATTGATAAAAGAGGCATTCCCTTTTTAAGTTTAAGCTCCTGGCTAATCTTATCATTATTAGTATTTTTCTGTCCTTGAATAGTGATGTTTTCTAGAGTGAATCCTAAATTTCCTGTGAATTGATACCAATTTTTATTCACTATGTTCAAATTAAAATAAATTAAACCAATCAATGCCAAAATTATTATAAAAGCCATTATCTTAGCAAGAATTATAAATCTTTGCTTCAGCGATCTAAGCTGCCTTGATCTAGCGGTATTTTTAATATTTTTTTGTTTAATTTTTATCTTTTTTGTCAAAACTATTCTCTAATTACTTAAATTTTTTAAGTAATTAGAGAATAAATTATATGATGAAAAAATCAATCAACAAATATAAAAATAGCTAATTTAAGAATTTTTTTATAGTATAATTTAGTTCACTAGATATTTTTCTAAAAAATAGGTTAGTTATGTATAAAAATTCTCAAGTTGTTCCTATAGAATATGCTCTTGCAGAATCCTATAGGTTACTACATAAAATTAAGCAAGAGATTGATGTTATATTAATTGCTAAGGGAGGATGTAAACTATTATCTAATTTACATAATAAAGTTATTGATGCCATAAATGAAATTGGAAATAATGCTGAAAATAATATTTATAGTGAAGAGACTTTAGATTCAAGCACTAAGCTTATTGTTTATGCTAGAAATAATTTGAATTATATTCATAACAACCATTTAATAGTATCAATGCCAGAATTAGTTACAAATAATGGCTTTAATTGCTTATTTTATTTTATTGGAGGAGTCTCAAGTTTAGTAAGTAATTTTGTAAGAGTAATAGTGCCTAAATCCAAAATAACGCCACAAAATGATATCTCTTTTGAAATAACAAAACGTACTATGATTAGTGATGAAGAGGATTTTTCTATTGGAATTTTTGATGGTGATTCTGTTTTATCTGACCAAGCTATTTCTTATGAAGGGCATCCAAACTCTGTTATGGAAACGATTAATAGTAATAGCTTGGCAGTGTTGCTTGGTGATAATAGTATGGATAGCAGTTATTCATACTATACTTCTAACCCAAAATACGTATCTTAATCAGATTTCTTATCATTTTTTAAAGTACAAAGATTTTGTTCCATTAACATAAAGTAAACTGCAGTGATAGCTAATATCAATAAAATACAGAAAAATCTAGTATTATTCATCATTCTTAGATGATGAGAAAAATCATAATAAATTTCAATGCTACCAGAATATTTTTGATCAATAAACATTGGTTCAACTATTTTTATTAAAGCAGCATCTTCTTTATTTTGATAATCTGCAGACCAAATAACTTGGCTAAATCCTCTAGTTTTATTATGCTCAATGCTCTGATTATCTGCTCTATATAAAAAATATCCAGCTACATAATCCATAATTTTAGGATCTCTAATCACTTTGATTACTGTTTCATTAGAAGATATAATTTTTTCAGCATCTTGATTGTAAATATTTATAGTAACTGCTGGATAATCTTTTATAAATTTATCTGTATTAGCATCATAAGTATTTGTATTAGAAGAATAAAAATTATCGCTAATTTGTTTAGCTAAAATTTTGCCCGACCATTCATAATCATGTCTAATCATGGAAATTAATGCGGCATGAAGGATTATAATCATTAAGCATGCAAAAATAAAAGTACTTATAAAAATTTTTTTGCTACAGTATTTTTTGTTATCTGTATCCATTATAAAACTCCTTTAAAAATAATTATCTCAATAAATAATTTGCATTATTATAAATATTTTATATTTTTATAAAAAATTTTTCAATATAAATGATATTAATTTTTTTATATTATTAATAATTGTGAGCTATGAGTGAATTTTAATAAGGTGAGGGGGAAAATTTTAAGAATAAGCCCCAGTTCTTTTTTTAAACAGGGGCTTATTTTATTATTAGAGATTAGCTATTTAGAAAGCCTCTTAATTTTTTAGATCTGCTTGGATGTTTTAGTTTACGCAGAGCTTTGGCTTCTATTTGGCGAATACGTTCACGAGTAACAAAAAATTGTTGTCCAACTTCTTCTAATGTATGATCTGTATTCATGCCAATACCAAAGCGCATTCTTAATACTCTCTCTTCCCTTGGTGTTAAGCTTGCCAAGATACGAGTGGTAGTTTCTCTTAAATTACCAAGAATTGCTGCTTCTAACGGAGGTAGGGCATTTTTATCTTCAATGAAATCTCCTAAAGATCCACCATCTTCATCACCTATCGGATTATCAAGACTTACGGGCTCTCTAGTAATTTTCAGAACTTTACGCACTTTATCAACAGACATTGAAAGACGATCAGCTAACTCATTAGGAGTGGGCTCATATCCAAGTTCATGAAGCATTTGTCTTGAAGTACGAATAATTTTATTAATGGTTTCAATCATATGTACAGGAATACGAATGGTTCTTGCCTGATCGGCAATCGAGCGAGTGATTGCTTGTCTGATCCACCAAGTTGCATAAGTAGAGAATTTATAACCTCGACGATATTCAAATTTATCTACAGCTTTCATTAGACCAATATTTCCTTCTTGAATAAGATCTAAGAATTGTAAACCACGGTTTGAATATTTTTTAGCAATAGAAATTACCAAGCGCAAATTAGCTTCAATCATCTCTTTCTTTGCTTTGTTGGCTGTGCGGTCACCACGTTGTATTTTGTTAATTAAATCTTTAAGATCATGAATAGGAATACCTAATTCTTTAGCAATATCCCATAATTCATTTCTAATTAAATTTATTTCTTCTTGGTCTTTAGATGCAAACTCGGCCCAACCTTTTTCTTTTAATTTTGCAACATCACTTAACCAATCTACATCCATTTCAAAGCCAATATAGGTACTCAAGAAGCTTTTTCGAGGAATATTATGTTTCTCTGCTAATTGCATTAGCTTTCCTTCAAGAGCAATCATTTTTTTATTAATTGCGTATAGCTGCTTTAATAAAAGATCTATAGCTTTATCATTTAGCTGCAATGCCTTCACTAATTTTGTTAGTTCATCGCTAATATCGATATATTCTTTTTCATTAAAATCATATTTGGTTTTATTAAGTTGATGATGTAATTTAGCTTTATGAATATCAATTAATTGATCGCATAATTCTACTATTTTACTATAGTTTTCAAGAATGCTAGGCATTAAAGCTAATTCTAAACTATTTAGTGATAATACTTCGCTTTCTTCTTCTGAATCTTCATCACTGGATTCATTTTCTAAATCATCATCTAAAAGTTCTTCATTTTCTACTAGGTTATCAGAGAGTTCTTCTCCATTTTCTGCACCATAGTTGGCTTCAAGGTCTATTATTTCGCGCAATAGAAGTTTCTCATTTAATAAAGCTTCATACCATATCTTAAATTGCTTTAGTGTTAATGGTGTTTCACATAAAGACTTAATCATGGTTTCGCGGCCTTCTTCAATTCTTTTTGCGATCTCAATTTCACCTTCACGAGAGAGAAGTTCCACTCCACCCATATCCTTTAAGTATAATTTAACAGGATCATCGGTTTTACTGCCTTCATCAATAATAGGATCATCTGCTAACTCATCTGCTTCTTCTACTAAAGCAATATCAAAATCGGCACTTCCTTCAAGAGATTCTTCAGCATTTTCAACCAAATTAATACCTGCATCAGTTAAAGCAGATACCATTTGATCAAAGCTGTCGCTAGAGAATTGTTCTTTAGGAAGAATGTTGTTAATTTCATCATAAGTTAGAAATCCTTGAGCTTTACCACGATTAACTAACTTTTTTACCAATGCAGTAATAGCTTTTTTGCTATCATTTGTTGGTTCTTCAAAATTCTTTCCTTTAGATTCAAAATCTTCAATATTTGACATAGGAGTCCTTAAATATTAGGTGAGTTATTCTTGAGACAAATTATTTTCTTGTTCACTAATTTCTTTTATTAAATTATCAATTGATTTTTTCAATTCCGCTGCTTTTTCAAAAGAGGATGATTCATTATTTGCTTTCATCATAAATTGGTTATATTCTATTTTTAATAATTCTAAAAGAAATTTTTTATAAGTTAAAAACCATACTTTTTTTGAGGTATCATTATCTAAAGTTGAGATAACATCAATAAAGCTTGATTCATTTCCACATAAAAACTTTACTAAAGTACATAAATTATTGCTTATAAGCAAATCATTTAAGCAAATTTTGCTATCTTCATGATATTCAATTAAAACAGAATGTAAAGGTTTCAATTCTTGATTATCAATTTCAAAATCTTCTAGAATGGAATATATGTCTTTATCTGCAACTAAATATGGATATGAAACTAATTGAGCAAATAATGAATATTCAAGCCTTTCCTTAAGAGTATGGGTATTAGTTAAAGGAGAAATAAGATTTCTTACATTTATAAATTTTGCTTTTTTAGTATAATTATTCTTAACTTGGTTAAATTCTTGCCATAATTTATTCTTAATAAATTGTCGATAATGATTTTTAATAACTTGGTTTTGAATTTGATCAATTAAAGTATAAAGCTTATGTTCAAAAAAGGCTTTTGAATCTGGATTGTCAAACTTATTTTGCTCTAATTCAGATTGCCAAATAAATTCTGAAAGTGGAATGCTATTTTCAATTAAAGTGGCTAAATAATTACTTCCTTTAGTATTAATTAATTCATCTGGATCTTTATCCTTAGGAAGTAGACAAAAATTTAGAGTCAATCCTGGAGATAATAGTGGAAGAGCAATATAAGCAGCTTTAAGCATAGCTTTCTTGCCAGCTGTATCTCCATCAAAACATAAAATTGGTTCATCCGCTAATTTCCATAAATTTTGTAAATGAGTTTCATTAAAAGCAGTTCCTAATCCTGCTATTGTTTCGCCAAAGCCAGATTTATTCATAAAGATTGCGTCTAGATAACCTTCAACTACTATCGCTCTTTTATTTTGTAAAATATTTTTATATGCTAAATCTAAGCCATAGAATAAATTACTTTTTTTAAAAATATTTGTTTCAGGTGAATTCAGGTATTTAGGCAATATTTCATTATTTAAAGCTCGGCCACCAAAGCCAACAATTTGTTTTTTAGGATGGTTTTTTATAGGAAAAATTACTCTATTACGAAATCTTTCGATAAATTCATTTTTTTCAGTTTTGATAACTAAGCCAGCTTCAATAAGCAAAGCCATTGAATAGCCTTGAGTTTTTAGAAAATTAATTAGCCCTTTATCAGGGGCATATCCTAATAAGAAGTTATTGATATCTTGATCATTAAGTCCTCTATTTTTTAAATATTCTAATGCATGATAATTATTTGATAATTTTAACTGGTTACAAAACCAATTAGTAGCTGATGATAGCACCTCAACCAATTTATTTTGATTTTCAACAGATTTTTGTTCAACAGGAGAGAGTTTAGGTAGTGCAATTCCTGCTGTATTAGCCAGGGATATAACGCTATCAGCAAAAGATAAATTATCTATTGCTTTTACGAATTGAATTAAGTCTCCATGAGCATGGCATCCAAAGCAATAATAAGATTCTTTGTGATCAGAAACTGTAAACGAGGGAGTTTTTTCTTGATGAAAAGGGCATAAGCCGCTGTAATAGTTGCCTTTTTTTTGAAGTTTAACTCTACTCCCTATAACCTTTGATATGGGTATAGAAGTTTTTAAGTTACTAATGAATGAATCAGTAAAAAGCATGCACCCTAGTGTGTGAGTTTATTTAAGTATGATAAATTTATATTATTCTAATTATAGAGATTTAGCAAACAATATCAAAAATGAAAGGGCTAGTTCTTATTCTTTATCATTAGATATAGATTTTAAAAATTGCAATAACTTCTTTTTAGTGTCGTTATTACCTATTTTATTATAAAGCTGCATCAGCTTTAAATTATCTTTTGTGTAGTCATATTCTTCGGTTGCATCATAAGTGAAAATTGCTGTTTCTTCTTGTAAAATAGAGAGGTTTTCTTCAGGGGATGAAGTTTTATTGCATTCTTCATAAAAATAATTAATAGTTACGTTCATAATAGAGGCCAATTCTAGCAGCCTTGAAGCGGTAATTTGATTGCTCCCTTTTTCATACTTTTGAATTTGTTGAAAGCTAATGCCAACTTTAGTAGCTAAATCAGTTTGACTCATTCCTAGTATGCGTCTTCTTTTGCGAATTTGAGCGCCGATAGCAATATCTATTAAATTAGCCATTAATAATGATTCCTTGGAGTAATGTTTCTACTTGAAGTTGTGCAGAACCTATATATAGGAGTTTATTTTATGTTTCAAGGTATTTTTTTATTAGAATTTTTTTAATAAAAAATCTAGTAATAAGATTCTATATTATAGATGTTTAAAGTTAATTAAATCGATGCCTTTGGTACATTAATTATGTATCTTGTGAATACCAAAAGTAATGTTTTGCTAATATATAGTTAGTTTAGGATGGAATAATTGGACTTGTAATTAACTATTTTAAAACTAGCCAGTTGAATATTTATTACTAATGTAAAAAATAGTCAACTGGCTATAAATAAATTCTTAGTTAAGAGATGTTATTAACCTATTTAAAGGTTATTTAGCAGCGTTAGGGTTAAAGAATTTTTCTTTGATTCTTGCAGCTTTTCCTCTTAATTGACGCATGTAATAAAGCTTAGCTCTTCTAACAACGCCTCTTTTAACAGTGATAATACTATCAATTTTAGGAGAATAAAGAGGGAAACGACGTTCAACACCTTCATCGTGACTAATTTTTCTTACAACAAAAGAAGAATGTAGCCCACGATTACGTATTGCAATACATAATCCTTCAAACGCCTGAATTCTTTCAGCAGTTCCTTCAACAATTTTTACGTTTACTTTTATAGTGTCGCCTGGAGCAAATTTATCGTATTTTTTTCCACTAATTAATTTAGCAACTTGTTCTGATTCAAATTTGTGTAATAAATTGGACATTATAGCTTCCTTTATCATTTTTATATAAGATTTGAAACACAAGATATACAATATACAGACAAAAAGCAAGAGGAAATAAAAAGTAAATACTATTCATCCCTAGACTTTTTTCTTTCACCTTGTTATATTTCTGTAAAAATAGTTAAGTAGATTAAATAATGTCAAAATTATCAAAGCCTGATTGGATAAGAGTAAAAGCTCCAGTAAGCAAAGAGTTTAAATCAACTCATGAATTAATTCGTAAAGCAAAGTTAAATACTGTATGTGAAGAAGCTGCCTGTCCTAATATAGGTGAATGCTGGTCTAAAAAGCATGCTACAGTAATGATTCTAGGATCCACTTGCACCAGGGCCTGTAGTTTTTGTAATATCAAAACAGGAAAGCCAGATTTATTAGATCCACATGAACCAGAACGTTTAGCCACAGCCATTGCAGAATTGGGATTAGAGCATGTGGTGATTACCTCAGTAGATAGAGACGATTTAGAAGATGGTGGCGCATCGCATTTTGTTGAATCAATATTAAGAATTAGGAAAACTTCTCCTAATACTACAATTGAGGTTTTAACACCAGACTTCTTAAGAAAAGAAGGTTCTATAGAATTAGTTGTTAGAGCTAAGCCAGATGTATATAATCATAATATTGAAACTGTTCCTTCTTTATATCACCAAATTAGACCAGGGGCTCGTTATTTTCATTCTCTAAATTTACTATTTAAAGCCAAGCAATTAGATGGCAATATTTTTACCAAATCTGGTATTATGGTTGGCCTTGGTGAAACTAAGGAAGAAGTTCTACAAGTTATGGACGATCTTAGAGCTGCTCAAGTGGATTTTATGACAATAGGGCAGTATTTGCAGCCGACTCCTAAACATGCTCCAGTGATGCGTTATGTAACCCCAGAAGAGTTTAATTACTATGAAAGAGTTGCTAGGGCTAAAGGATTTTTAATGGTTTCTGCCTCTCCTTTAACTAGATCTTCTTATCATGCTGGAGAAGATTTTCAAAAGCTTCAGCAAGCAAGAATAAACTCTTTGAGTTAAACTAACAATTTTAGGTTAGTTAAATCAAATTCCATTTATAGCAAAGAAGAAATTTCTTATCGATTCACGCGCGCGCTTGAATTAGAATACAAGGTTTAGCTGAGGTTATTTATTTTAAATTTGATTTTACGGTTACAACTGAGAATTACTATTAGCAATAGGAAAGTTGGTTTATTCGCTCACAATAAATAATTCATGCTTATTGGCATATTCTATAGCTTCTTCTCTGTTTAAGAAAATGCCCTTTTTAGCTTCAATAACTATTCCTTTAAAACCAGATTGGTGAATATTTTTAATAGTTTCTATGCCTATTGTTGGCAAGTCCATTCTTAATTCTTGTCCGGGCTTGGATAGTTTAACTAAAACTCCGCCTCTGTTAGAAGAAATTTTTATTTCACCGCAGCGTTTAATAAGATTATCAGTGCCCTCTATTGCCTCAACCCCCAGCACTACACCCTCTTGAACTATAGCTCCTTGTCCTATATCAAGTTTACCAAGTTCAGTAACCACTTTTCTAGCAAGTTCAATATCAATTTTATCTTGTTTATTTGGATGTAAATCAGTGAATATAGCTTTATCCACTACCAAATCTTCTAATATTTCATGAACTCCCACAACTTTAAGATTTTGTTCTTCAAGAAATATAGTCAAAACTGAAAGTAGTTTATCGTCACCAAAAAATTTATTCTTTAAAATTTTTGCTAGTAGTTTTGCTCCTAAAGCATCCACTTTTAAACTAAATATATCAGGCTTTTTTAATGATCCAGCAAACACCAGCTTATCAACCTTAGCTTCTTTTAAAGCAGTAATTGCCTTACCAATTTCACCAAGATTTATCCAAATATGGTCAATATTTTCTAAAAGAGCAGGGTTGGTTTCTCCATTAAGAGCCACAATAAATAAGTCATATTTATTTTGAACTGAATCTACTAATTTTTGGCTTAAATTGCCTTTTGCAGCAATAATTCCAAGTTTACTCATCCTTTTTTTATATTTTTAGGTTTACAAATGGCGTTAGCATTATCTTCTGCTAAAAATTCAAGCATTAACATCACTTCTTTAGAGTCTGAGAATTCTTCTTTAGTCATTCTCAATCTTTCGGAAAAAGTTCCTTCTTCTTCCAAGAATAATTTTTCAAAAGCTTTTCTAATATCATATAAAGATTCTTTAGAGAAATTACGGCGTTTTAGGCCAACAATATTAAGGCCAGCTAGATGAGCTCTATCTCCCATCACTAATCCATAAGGTATAACATCTTCAGCTACACCAGACATTCCTCCAATCATAGCATGAGAGCCTATTCTAGTGCGCTGTAGCACTGCAGAAAGTCCGCCTATAATTACAAAATCTCCAACTTTAACATGTCCGGCTAAAGCAACGCAATTGGCAAGAATAACATTATCACCCACAATGCAATCATGAGCAATATGGCTTGAAACCATAAATAAACAATTATTACCAATTTTAGTTACATCACCTTTAAAAGTGCCGGGATTAGCAGTTGTATATTCTCTGAATATATTATTATTACCTATAGTTAATTCAGAAGCTTCACCTTGATATTTTTTATCTTGAGTTACTGAACCTATTGATGCAAAAGGAAAAAAGTGATTGTCATCACCAATAATCGTGTGGCCATCTATAACTATATGAGATTTTAAAGTATTATCATTACCCATTTTTACATGTTTATGAATTATACAATAAGGACCAACATGATTATTTTTACCTAAAATTGCACCATCTTCAATTATTGCAGTAGGATGTATAAAATTAGTCATAATTATTGCCCAGCAATCATAGCTGTGAATGAACTTTCAGCTACCAATTTATTATTTACTTTTGCTTCACCATTGAATTTCCAAACATTTGCTCGGCTACGTTCTTTTTTAACATGAAGATATAATGTATCTCCAGGAATAACTATTTGACGAAACTTAGCATTTTCAATCGACATAAAGTAAACTGACATATTATTATTGCTATTGTCAATTTGAAGATCTTCTATCACATAGAGAGCGGCTGCTTGAGCTAATGCCTCAACAATAAGAACTCCAGGCATTATTGGTTTATCAGGAAAATGTCCTAAAAAATGAGGCTCATTAAAAGTTACATTCTTTATTGCCACTAGCGATTCATCTTGCTTATTAATGGATACAACTCTATCTACCAACAAGAATGGATAGCGGTGAGGCAGCATTTTCATTATTTTTTCGATATTAATAATTGATTCATTCATTCTTCTTTACCTTTTTTAGCTAATTTTTGAAGAGCAAAATTCTGTCTATGCCACTGACGAATGGGCATGGCAGGAGATCCTCCCATAATTTGTTTATCTTCTATATTTTGCGCAACTCCAGATTGTGCTGCTATTTGCGCTCCATTGCCAATATTTAAATGTCCGGCAACGCCAACTTGTCCGCCTAAAACTACAAAATCTCCAAGCTTAGTGCTTCCAGCAACTCCAACTTGAGCAACAATAACACAAGCTTTACCAAGCTTTACATTGTGACCTAGCTGAACTAGGTTATCAATTTGGCACATATCATCAATGATTGTGTCTTGTGCAGACCCTCTGTCAATTGTTGTGTTAGCGCCAATTTCAATAAAATTACCAATTTTTACAATACCAAGTTGAGGAACTTTTAGGTGCCCGGTATGGTCAGAAGCAAAGCCAAAACCATCTTGCCCAATTCTAACTCCAGGGTGAATGATAACATTTTTACCAATTAAAGCATGAGATATAGTTACATTACTATGAATTTTGGTGTTAGCGTCAATTTCAACATTATTTTTTATAACTGTATTATGATCAATAAATACATTATCTCCAATAATAACTTCATCTTCTATAACTACAAAATTACCAATTTTACAGTGTTTACCAAGCTTAGCAGAAGGGCTAATAATTGCAGTTGTTGATATTTTTTCTTGAGCAATTGGCGCTTCGCCATAAAATTTGGTAGCTATAATAGCATAAGCTTTATAAGGGTTGCTATGCAGTAACACCACCATAGAATCAGGGGCATGGTGTGCAAATTTTTCTGACACAAAGCAATAACCAGCTTTAGAGTCTTTAAAAGCATCTAGATATTTATTATTAATCAAGAAACTAAGCTGACTTGAATTTGCAGTTTCAAGAGGTGCAACATCTTCAATAATCAAATTATCTTTGATTGCATGATCATGCTTAGGTAATAATTTAGCTCCAGTTAAGCTAATAATTTCTTCTAGTGAAATAGAAGAATTTTTTTGAAAAAATCTCGTATCTGCCATTTTTCTATAATTATAAATTAAATGATATTAGATATTATTAGGCTTTATAACCTATGTCAAGTATAGCTTACTGGTGCTATTTAGGCAGATGAATAAGCACTTTCTTAATTCTTCTTGGGTCGCTATCAATAATTTCAAAAACTACATTAGTGGTGGATTGAGTGATTTTATCGCCAATATTAGGAATTGAATTAGAGATTGAAAGAATAAGTCCTCCTAAAGTGTCATAACCTTCTTCATATTCTGGATCTGTTAATTTTAAATTTAGCTTTTCTTCTAAATCTTCAATTTCAATTCTACCATTTGCTTCGAAAGTATGGTCATCTATTTTTTTTAATTGCTGTTCTTGCTTTTCTTGATCATGCTCATCTTCAATATCGCCAATAATTTCCTCAACTAAATCTTCAATAGTTATTAAACCATCTGTGCCACCAAATTCATCCACTACTAAAGCAATATGAGTTTTAGTTTGTCTCATCTTATCTAGTAAATTTAGAATTTTCATTGAAGGAGAAATAATTAATAATTTACGTATAACTTTATCAATGACAAAAACTTCCTTGTTATCTTCTTGGATAATAAAAGGTAAGATATCTTTTATGTTAATGAATCCAATGATATTATCTAATTCTTCTTTATAAACAGGCATTCTGGTATGCCTTGCTTTAAGAAAAATTTTACTAATATCGCTAAGTGAGTCTTTATAATTAATAGCAACAATATCAGTTCTTGGAATCATAATATCTTCAGCTTTAAGATTCTGATAATCTAACAAAGTTGAATCTTCTTGTGATATAGAAAACTCTTCTGCATCTTTGGTAGAGTTATTATTTTGCTGAGATTTAACTTTAAAAAATGAAGTTAATTTAGTTAGCATTGTAGAGAATGTTTTTGACTGATTATGGTTGAAGTTTATATCGCCTTCCGGCATATAGATACCTTTTTTTGAGTTATTATTTAATAGGGAGATTTAATATTAAAGCTGTTTAAAATGTCAATTTCAAGATTTTCCATTATAGCGGCTTCTGTTTCTAATAAATGATCATACCCTAAAATATGTAAAATTCCATGAACTAATAAATGAGTAAAGTGATCTTCAAAAGAAATATTAAATTCTTCAGCTTCACTTTTTATCACTTCGTTAGCAAATATTATATCACCTAAAATAACAAATTCATCATGAATTTGTAAATTTTCAAATTTATTAGGTTCTATTTCCATTAAAGGAAAAGATAATACATTAGTTGGCTTATCTTTGTTTAAAAATTGAAGATTGATTTTTTGGATAGCTGCATTATTAGTTAGTATAATAGAAAATTCAATATTTTTAGCATATTTCACTAAGTTCAGTTGGCTAAAAATTTTTCTTGAAACTGATATTAATTGTTCTTTGATAAAATCTAATTTTGGCTGCCAAGAGCTATCTTGAATTTCTATCTCTATATTAATTTGAGAGTTATCTTGGCTGTCATTTAAGGTAATAAATTCGCTCATAATATTAATAAGATTAAGCTAATGGTTAGAGGAATAGAAAAATTATCATCTAGATGAAGTTTCTTAGAGAATAACTCAACAATGCTAGCTAAGATAATGCTAATAAATGCAGGTAAGAAATTTAAAGAAAAGCCATAGTGAACTTTATAAAATAGATAAATTAAAATTGCTGAGAAAATAAAACTTAAGCTTCCTTCTAGGGTCTTGTCTAATATTTTAATTCTTCCATATTTTCTACCAATAAGGGCAGCGCAAGTGTCGCTTATCATTAAAACAGTTAGAGAAAAAATAGCGGCTTCTTGGCTAAAAAATGCAATCACAACACATGAAGCTAAAAGCATATATGTTGCTCCAGTTAGAGCTCTGCCAGTTTTTTCTTCTTCGCGCATCATATAGCTGAAAGCTTTATCAATAAAAATTTTTAGTTTATTTTCTGGCTTTCTAGTGGCTTCAATAAGTAATGCAATAATTGTTAAAGTAATCAGAATAGATAACATCAGCGATTTACTTAAATAAAGATAAGCTATAGGAATCCATAAAGAGGATAAATGAATTATCTTGCGAGCTATTTCAGACTTAAATTTTATCATATTTTTTTCGTATCTTAGACAAAACTTTTAGGGCGATAAATATCAACCCATTTACATAGCATCAATTTAGTTAAGGTGATGCTTGAAAACATTGAGGTGGCAATTCCCACAACTAAAGTAACGGCGAATCCTTTTATAGCCCCAGATCCAAAAGCATATAAGCATATGCCAACTAAAATAGTAGTTAAATTTGAGTCGATAATAGTGTTGAAAGCCTGTCTGAATCCTCTATCTAAAGATGAAAAAGCTTGTAGTCCATTTTTGCTTTCTTCTCTAATGCGTTCAAAAATTAGCACGTTAGCATCAACAGACATGCCCATGGTAAGAACAATCCCTGCAATTCCAGGTAAAGTTAAAGTGGCTTGTAATAATGATAACAAAGCAACTAAGAATATTAAATTAAAACATAAAGCTATAGTTGCAAATATTCCACAGATGCCATACATAAACACCATAAATATAACAACCGCAATAATGCTAAGAATAGCAGCTTGTCTACCTTGTTCAATAGATACTGCTCCCAAGCTTGGGCCAACAGTTCTCTCTTCAATAATTTTTAAAGGTGCGGGCAGGGCCCCAGCTCTAAGTAAGAGAGCTAAATCATTAGCTGATTGTGGAGAGAAGTTTCCGGTGATGTGGCCAGATCCACCAAGAATTGTGGTAGAAATATTAGGTGCACAAATAAGTTTGTTATCTAAAACAATAGCCAAGCGCTTACCAAGATTCTTTTTGGTTATATCAGCAAATTGCTTTGCTCCAAGATTATTAAACTCAAATGCTACAACTGGTTTTGAATATTGATCAAAGCTAACCATGGCATTTTTTAATAAATCTCCATTAAGAATAACTTTTTTATAAACAGCCACTTTGCGGGAGCGTTGCTCTTGCTCTATATCTTCTTCAACAAGCATGCTATCAAAAGGAACATGTGAAGTTGAGGTGACAGTTTCATTCACTAAATGAAAAGTCATTTTTGCTGTTTGACCAATAAGTTTTTTAAGATGTTCAGGATCACTTAATCCAGGAACTTGGAGTAAAATTTTATCTTCGCCTTGGCTTTGTAAAATTGGTTCTTTTGTTCCATGCTCATCAACTCTGCGACGAATAATTTCAATTGATTGCTCAATTAATTTTCTTTTTAGGGTTGCTAGATAATTTTGATCATAGTTTATAGAAAATTTACTTCCATCAACAGACACTTCAATATCTTTATCTTTTTTGAGTAGTTTTTCGGTAGAGATTATTGAGTCATCATCTCTTAGAGAAAATGTCACTGTTTCTGCATTAACACTTAAATTAACATAGCCAATTTTTTTCTCACGTAGATCTTGACGAATACTTTCTCGCAAATTTTCTAATTGCTCTTTTAAATAAGCTTTATAATCAACTTCAAGCAAAAGATGAGATCCACCTTTTAAATCAAGCCCTAAATTCATAGTGCTTTTAGGTAGCCAATTAGGTAATGCAGCAAGCTGTGAATTAGTCAAAAAATTTGGAGCTGCAAAAATAATGCCTAAAGCGCAAACAAAAGATATTAAAATGAGCTTCCATCTAGGAAAATCAAACATAACTAATTAATCCCTTAATTATTTTTTAGCTTTAGTAACGGGTTTCTTAGTGGTTTTACTATTTTTTTCTTCAGCAATTTTTTTTGTAGAAACTTCAGTTTTAGTAACTTCTTTTGCTTCTGATTTAACTTCTGTTGGAGCATTTTTTGATGCAAGTTCAGAAACTGAAGATTTTAAAGCTTTGATTCTAACATTATCAGCAATTTCAATATATACGCTATCACCATCAAGTTTACGAATTGTTCCAAATAAGCCACCAGCTGCAATTACTTGATCGCCAACTTTTAGGCTACTGATCATTGCTTCAGTTGTTTTTTGTCTTTTAACTTGAGGACGAATTAAGAAGAAGTAAAACACTACAAAAATTAATACCATTGGTAATAAAGACATTAAGCCACCACCTGTGCTAATTGAAGGTGCGGCAGAATCTGCATATGCAGCAGATGAAAGTAATAAGCTTGCGGTTAAGATTTTCGTTGATAATAAAGACATAATAATAACTCCAAAATATAAATTTAATTTTTAGAATTTTAATATAGTCAAGCTAGCTTAAGAAAGCAAATTATTTATATAGTTTTGGGTTCAATTAGTAATTCAGATAGATATTCTTGCACATGCTTATAATAATTTTCAGCTGAGATATAAATAAAATCGGCCTCTTCTTGAGAAAGATTTCTAAAGAATTTTGCAGGATTACCTGCCCAAAGTTCTCCCTTGCGGATAATTTTATTAGGAGTTACTAAACTTCCAGCGGCCACCATTCCTCCGGTTTCTACCACAACATTATCCATCAAAATGGCCCCCATACCTATAAATGAAGCATCTTGCAAGGTGCATGCATGGATTAAAGCTTTATGGCCAATGGTTACATTATCTCCAATAATGGTTTTGCCTCCACCCCTAGTGCAATGCACCACGGTGCCATCTTGAATATTGGTGTTGTGACCTATGGTTATTGGTTCCACATCTCCCCTTAAAACACAATTAAACCAAATTCCACTACCAGTTTTGATGGTAACATCTCCAATAATTGCAGCAGTGTGAGCTATAAAAACTCCTTGATCAATTTTAGGAAAAATTCCTTTGTAAGGTATGATGCATGGCTGATTCATTTTAAGGCCTATTGGATTTATGATTTAGTTATTATAATAAACAAAAATGGATAAGGAAATAGTTTAGGTTCAAAAAGGGTGAGAAAAACAAAGAAAGGCGACAAAGTAAAATATTATGTCTTATCTCTCGAGTGGCTTTGGTTGCGAAGTTTATTGCTAAAAGTGCTATTAGATAAATTGCCTATTAAGGATGATGCATTTTTAAGTGCATTCTTCATTTTATTTAGATAACTTTTTTGTTGGTTATCTTCTTTGACACCGTTGGCAGCATGATCAATGCTTATAAAAGAATATCCATCTGCAGGTTTAAGATCATTCATTTTTTTCTTTATCTGTTCTTCCTCGCGAGTAAATCCAGATCCTATACCCATTTTTTTAGCTAAAGTTAATCTAAAATTAAGAGCTTTATTATTTCCTCTTCGCTCTTTAATTTGGTCATCTATTGGTTTGTTAGAAGTTTCAGATCTAAGCCTATTAGAAGTAAGGCGTTGATTTTCTTCTCTTTCAAATCTTGCATCTTGAGCTGCAATCATTAAATCTCTACTTTTTATAAGTCTGGCCAATCTTTCTTCTTGAGTTTCTTGAACTGAATTAAGAGAGTTAGCCCTTGGTTTTGGGGTAGACATAGGCAAAGATGAAGTTATAGGACCTGGATCAGATGGAGTTCTCTTAGGTTTTTGTGAATCTTTAGGCATTATTGTGACGGACCTTTAGTATTTATTTTTTTCATCTCTTTAAATTTTTCTGTATCTATATCTACAACGCTTGTAGGAAATGATGGTCTATTTGTAGTTTTTGGTGTTGTTTTTCCAAAATTGAGTTTTTAAGTTGTTCTCTTGTATCTCCTTGATTAGTTCCTGTTCCATTAGTAATTTAAAAACCTAACTATTTTAGGTATAATAATATTTAATTAATAAAAGATTAATGCTGCTGAGATTATGGAGTGTTTTTTATAAATTTCTTGAATCTAAAGGTTGATCATTATATATTGTCAGCTAGGAAAATAGGTTTAGAATTAGAAATGGAAAATAAAGATTATAAATTAATGGCCAATGCCATTCGGGTTTTAACTATGGATGCAGTTCAGCGAGCAAATTCTGGGCATCCAGGAATGCCTATGGGTATGGCAGATGTGGCCACTATTTTATACAGTGAGTTTTTAAAGTTTAATCCAGTTGATCCTAATTGGGTTGACCGCGATCGTTTTATATTATCAGCCGGTCATGGTTCAATGCTATTATATGCACTGCTATATTTAATTGGCGATCCAGAAATTACCATTGAAGATCTCAAAAATTTCCGTCAATTAGGTAGCAAAACCGCTGGTCATCCTGAAGTGGAGCTTTTAAGTGCAGTAGAAACCACCACCGGTCCATTGGGGCAGGGCTTAGCTAATGCAGTTGGCATGGCAATGGCAGAAAAAATTCTCAATGAAAAATATGGATCAAAAAGTTTTAACCACAATACTTATGTGGTAGTGGGTGATGGTTGCCTAATGGAGGGAATATCTCAAGAAGCCATTTCATTAGCTGGGCACCTAAAGCTCAATAAGTTGGTTGTATTATTTGATGATAATAAAATTTCTATCGATGGCCCCACTAGTTTAACCATTTCTGAAGATACTATTGCCAGGTTTAAAGCTTCTGGCTGGAATGCCACTTCCATTGATGGGCATAATTACGAACAAATAAGATCAGCTTTAACTGCCGCTAAAGCTTCAGATAAGCCTAGTTTTATAGCATGTTCTACAATTATTGGTTATGGATCTCCTAATAAGCAAGGCACCGAACATTGTCATGGAGCGGCTTTAGGTGAATTGGAAGTTGCTAAGGTGAGAGAAAATCTAAATTGTCCAGATGAGGAATTTATAATTCCTGAAAATATTCTTAAAAATTGGAGAGAAGTTGGTTTAAAATCTATTGAAGAATATAAACTATGGCAAGAAAATAACATCAGCATAGAGTTTAATTGTGATTTACCTAATAATTGGCAACAAAGCATTATTAAATTAAAAGAAGAATTTCTCAATAGTGATAAAATGATGTCCACTAGGAAGGCTTCAAGTTTAGTGCTAGCAGCTTTGGCTAAAGATATACCTCAGCTTATTGGCGGCTCTGCCGATTTAACCGGTTCTAATTTAACTAAGCCCTCTGATTTTGAAGCAATTAATGCTAATAATTTTTCAGGGCGTTATATTTATTATGGAGTGCGTGAACATGCCATGTGCGCCATAATGAACGGCTTGGCATTGCATGAAAACTTCATTCCATATGCTGGAACTTTTCTGGTGTTTACCGATTATTGTCGTCCGGCAATTCGCTTAAGTGCTTTAATGCAATTGCAGGTGTTTTATGTGATGACTCACGATTCAATAGGTTTAGGGGAAGATGGCCCCACCCATCAGCCAGTTGAACATCTATCTAGCCTGAGAGCAATACCTAATTTATATGTGTTTCGCCCGGCAAGCGCTTTAGAAACTTTAGAATGTTATAAAATTGCAATGTCCATTCGTCATAGCCCAAGCTTATTTTCCTTAACCAGACAAGATGTTCTAGCTTTAAATGATTTTAATTGCCAGGTGGAAAAGGGGGCTTATATTATTAGCCCTCACAGAGGTGAGTTGAAAGTGACTATATTTGCCACCGGTTCTGAAGTGGCAATTGCTATTGATGCGCAAAAAGAACTTCATCAAAAAAATATTGGCACTAGGGTGGTGTCTATTCCTTGTTTTGAAATTTTTGGAGAGCAGTCAGAAGAATATAAAGCAGAGCTCCTTGATAATTATAGCATTAAGGTGGCCATAGAAGCGGGCTTAAGACAATGCTGGGATCAATATATAGGCAGAGATGGAATATTTATTGGAATGAACAGCTTTGGGGCTTCCGCCCCTGCCGATAAGCTTTATGAGCATTTTGGAATAACTAAAGAGAATATAGTTAAAAGGGTGTTGAGTAGGATGGAAGTTGGGTGTTATCCATGCCCTTGAACTTTACTATCTCTGCTTGTGCTTTTTTCTCTTCCCATATTCATAATGGATGAAGGCATTGACATTCTTCCCGCGTCTGAGCTTCTAAAGGTTGCTATCATAGATGTAGATCTTTCCTTTGATGCACTTCGTTCTGGTGTTGATTTTCCTGCATTACCAGCTACAGTGTTTATAGAGCTATTTTTAGGTGAAGCAGAATTATTTTTAAAAGTTGTTGCTTTACCACTTAATTTAGTTATTGCTTCGTAATAAGAATCAGAATGGTTTGCATAGTTATTTTTATTAAAAAACTTACCAGCTTGATGAGAGAGTTCTTTCAGTTTTCCTAATGGGCTCATTTCTTTCCAAATAAGTTTGTTATATGCAACAGATATTGTATTTCCATCTCTTGACATTCCCTTTGTTATTGCATCAGCTGTGGCTTGATCATTTACTTCAACCATAATCACCTATATCCCTAGTTTAATTTATTTATTCTATTTACTAAGCGCCCATATTCTATCATAATTAGTAGAAAATAGTAAATAGGGAAATTTTCATGACAATAAATATAGCAATTAATGGTTTAGGTCGCATTGGGCGTTGCATTTTGCGAGCTATCTTTGAATTAAACCGAGAAAAAGATTTCAATATTATGTCAGTAAATGGCCCTGCAGACATCCAAGAGCATGCTCATTTGCTTAAATATGACTCCACTCAAGGGGTTTTTCCAGGAGATATTTCTTACAAGGAAAATAATTTAATTATCAATGGTTATAAAATCCCACTGCAACAGCAAAGAGATGCGAGTAAATTAAATTGGCAAGGGGTTGATATATTGCTTGAATGCACTGGCAAATTTAATGATAAAGAATCTGCCTCTGCTCATTTAAAAAGTGGAGCAAAGAAAGTTATAGTTTCTGCCCCTTGCACTAATGCTGATTCAACTATTGTATATGGAGTGAATAACCATGCATTGCAAATGCAGCATCAAGTTATTTCAATTGGTTCTTGCACCACTAATTGTTTAAGCCCGGTAGCAAAGGTTTTAAATGATAATATTGGGATTGAAGCAGGTTTTATGACCACCATTCATTCTTATACTAATGATCAAAGAATTTTAGATGGCAGCCATAAAGATTTAAGAAGGGCCCGCAGTGCGGCCATTTCAATGATTCCAACTTCCACAGGGGCTGCTAAAGCTTTGGGGCTGGTTCTGCCTGAGTTAGAGGGCAAGCTTGATGGGGCGGCAGTTAGAGTGCCCACTCCTAATGTCTCGATGATTGATTTATGTTTTACTGCCAGCAGAGACACCTCTGTTGAGGAGATAAATCAATTAATTAAAGATAACATGAGCGAAGTATTAACCGTGGCTCCAGCTAAATTAGTTTCCATTGATTTTAACCATAATCCATATAGTTCAATTTTTGACCCCTATGAGACTAAAGTTGTGGGCAAGCGTTTCTGCCGAGTGGTTGCTTGGTATGATAATGAATGGGGATTTTCAGTTAGAATGCTTGATGTGGCTAAATTATTTTCAAGTTTAATGAAATAGATAAGTTTTTTAAAATTTTTCTATCCTTCTACATTCCAAGAGTGATTCTTGTAGCTATATTTTCTTTCAATTAATAGTTTAATAAAAAAATACTCATAAACTTGCAATTATATTTGAATTTATTTTTGTAAAGTTTATGAGGCATATCCTTGTTATTGCATCTCTTCAATTATTAGTTTTATGTAAAACTTTTATTCAACTTAAAATTATGCTTGAATTTGTTTTTTATAATATGCTACTATTAAAAGTTAATAGCTGATTATATTAACCAATTATTAGTTTAATATAGTAAAGCTGCCCAGTTAATTAACTTCTTAAACTTAAAAGGACAAAAACTATGAAATTAAACCATCTTATAAAACCAATGGTTGTAACTTTAGCTTGTGCTGCTGCTTTTTCAGCTAATGCACATGAGCATAAGCATAAGCATGAAGCTGAAAAAGAATATAATTATGCAACTATCAAAGCTGGTGTAGTTTCTCCAACTTCTATGAGTGGAAATGCAGGTCTTAATACTGGAGATACAACTTATACTACAGGTTTTTCTGTAGGTAGAAAGTTTCAAGAGCGCTTTGCAGTTGAGTTGGAATATATGTATAGAGGCAAAAACACTTCTCGTTCTTATGATGCTTCTTCAAATCCTGGAGATAATAATTCTTATTGGTCTGCTTCAAGCAATACTTTTATGACAAATTTAAGTGCAGATCTTATTGAGCATTCTAAGATCACTCCTTATGTTAAGGCAGGTCTTGGTATGTCAGTTAACAAGGCTTACGACTATGTTTATTATGACGATATTGGAACTTCAACTTATTCTGGAAAAAGTCAAAATCAATTTGCTTGGCAAGCTGGCGCAGGGCTAAATATGGAAACCACTGAAATATTAGACACTCAACTTCAATATATGTTTATTGATCGTGGTCGCATTAAAACTAAAGAAAATTATGTTACTTCAAATGATGGAGAAACTGTTTCTTCTAGTGCAAGAACAGGTCGTTTAAGAGAGCATGTTGTAACTGCTGGTTTAACAGTAAAATTCTAATAAAAAAATTAAAATAAAGGATTATAAATATGTCTAAAGATACAAGTTACTTAAAATCTGTAGTAAATTCACAGCCTTTAAAACCTGCCCATAAAAATACCTTGAATAAGATAATAGATCAATCAAGTGGTAATGCAGATGCTATGAATAAAATCACTGCTTATCTTGGGAAAAATATTTTTGTTCAAACTACCTCTGCAAATAACCCTCCTGCGGAGGCAGCTGCGGTGATTAAAGAAACCACTGGAGGGGCTGCAAGTTCTGTTCTTCCTGAGCATTATGATAGTACGGTGGCTGGGGTTAATGAAATTCACACTCTTATAGATCCAGACACTAGTATTGCTTCAATTGTTAATAAGGCTGATGTTCCTGGCGCTAATACCATCACTAGAAAACTTCTTAATTTGGATCATAGAACTGGTAATACACCTGCTGTGTCTATTAAAACAAAAGATGGTGTGGCGCATACTGCTACAGATGTAAAAACTCATTTAGAGAGTCTTAATGACAGGCTTGGTAATACAGCTGCTGTTTCCATTAAAACAAAAGATGGTGTGGCGCATACTGCTACAGATGTAAAAACTCATTTAGACAGTCTTAATGATAGGCTTGGTAATACAGCTGCTGTTTCCATTAAAACAAAAGATGGTGTGGCGCATACTACTACAGATGTAAAAACTCATTTAGAGAGTCTTAATGACAGAACTGG
>JBASGW010000042.1:0-49586 GCA_049653745.1 Rickettsiales bacterium | reverse complement strand
GCTGATGGAGTAACTAAAAAGGATGTTGGAAGGGTGATTATTAAGGCGATAGAAGATAAAAAAGATGGAGATTCTAAAGAAGAATATACCGAATACGGGGGATCTCAAGTTGTGTCTGGAGCAGAAGCAGCCGGTGCTACTTCTTATGAAGTGCAAGAAGTGCAGACTAATGTTCAGAATAGGCGTGAGATTATTAAAAAGGATAGCGCTAATATTAAGAATAAAGTTAAGCAGAATGGAAGTAATCCGAAACCTTATTAAGATAAACATTTAATGAGTTTATTGCTACTAAAGGCTGCTCCCTGAATTTAATTTGGGGGGCATTTTTTATTTATAATTCTTTTTTGGTATAATTTAGGTTTTAGGTGCTAAATGCTAAATTTTTTATTAAAGTTATAGCTACTGTGGTAAAAAATACACGCTGTGACTTTTATAATAAATTGTAAAAGTTCAATAATGAGTTGTTAAATAATCCAGTATTGTTTTGAATATATTTGGGTCATATAAAGGCCTTAAGTGGAATATTTAAAATGATAAGAAAAAAATTATATTAAACTAATCATAAAATATTTTAATAAGAATTCTTAATTTTACTGAATCAATTATAAAAAAATGACTCTAAATTATATAGATTTTCTTAGATGAGCTTGATTTGTAGATTAGTGCATCTATAATATCCTCAGGCGACATTAAACATGTATATAGCCTTTATTCAAAATATAAAGAGGTATTTAATTATGAGCATAATAAAATCATCACTTGCATTAGTTGTTGTTGGATTGCTTTCAACTTCAGCATTGGCTTCAAGTGGCACTCAAGATACAAGTTTTCTAAAAAAAGAAAAACAACATCATCATGAATCAAAAGAAGAAATTAAAGAAGAAAAAATGATGAAAGAATATTTCGTTTCTTTAGAAGGTTCATATAATTTCACTCATTACGAGCCAAAATTTTCAGACACTGGTAGATCAACAAAAAACTTCCATGATACTGGTTCATTAGGACTTGGTATTGGTAAAGCGATTAATGAAAACGTTAGAGTTGGTTTAGGCCTTTCTTATGTGTTCCCAGCATCTTATAACTTTACTTCAGGAAGCGATACTTATCATTCAGAAGTTAAGACAACTAGAATATTGGTAAACGGAGTTTATGATTTCGGTGCAGTTACTGAAATGAAAGTTTCTCCATATGTAATGGTAGGTTTAGGTGCTGCAGCTAATAAATATAGCACAACAGTAAATAGATCATCTGGAAATATTGTTAACCATAGTACAGATTGGAAGTTCGCTTACCAAGTTGGTGCAGGTATAGCATATAAATTACCAGTTAATGATATTAAAGTTAGCTTAGGTTATGCTTTCTCAGACAATGGCGATGCTCATAAAATTGCTGGTGTTAAAACTGAAAGATTACAAAGTAATGATATAGTTCTTGGTGTTCACGTACCATTCTAATATTCTTACTTAATTTAAGAATTAAGAGAAGGAGATGTTTTTTAACGTCTCCTTTTTTTTATGACTTAGGTAATTTTTATATCTTGCAAAAAATTATTAATCTTCTTAATATAATTATTCTATAACTCAAGTTAAACTAACAATCTTATTTAGGAGCTATCTTTATGTCATTAACAATTAAAAAATGCTTATTAGCGTCATCAATTTTATTATCAAGTGCACTCGTATTGGCAGAATCTGCCAATGCCCCAGCTGCTGTGGTGGCTGAAGCTCCAGCTTCTGTAACTTCTACTGTAACTCCATCTTCAGAGCAAACAAGCAATCAAGTTAAAGCTCACTCAGAAGAAGCTAACTCAAGCAAAGTGGAAGCTAACACTGAAGTAGCTAAATCAGATGAAAAAGTTGCTCCTTCAACCAGTGAAGAAAAAGAAGCAACTCAAAATAAAAATGATAAAAAGAAGAAAAAATTTAAAAAGCAAAAATCTAAAAGACGCGCTCAAAAACAAAGCCAAGATCAACAACAAAATCAATAATTTATTGATCTAGTTATAATTGCTCTACTTTCAAAATTAGAGCAATATGTTTATGGCAATACAAATATAAATATGTGAGTTGGTGAAATTATAGCTCTTTAGGTCTTAGATTTTACCAATTAACTAAAAATTTATTAGATCTAAAATTAAGAAAATTTAAGGTGCTTATACTTAAAATATATTTTAAAAGTAATTGAGCTTTTTATTTTTGTTCAGTGCTCTAAGATTACTTAGAGGTTTATTATTTTATATTTGTTTTTAAAGGGTTATTATGAAACGTTTATTATCAATAGTTTTAGGATGTGTAATTTTTATGTCTTCGTTAGTTAATGCAAATAATTTGGATAATATTTTATATTTATATTTAAAAGATGGAAGGGTTGCTATAGAAATGCGCCCAGATTTAGCCCCTAAGCATGTGGCTAGAATTAAGGAATTAGTTCGTGAAAAATTTTATGATGGATTAACTTTTCATAGAGTGATTGATGGATTTATGGTGCAAACAGGTGATCCACTTGGAAATGGAACCGGTGGTTCAGGTCAAAAAATACCAGCTGAATTTTCTAAAGAACCTCATGTTAAAGGCACTGTGTCTATGGCTCGTTCTAATGATCCAAATTCAGGTGATAGTCAATTCTTTATTTGTTTAGCAAACGCCAGATTTCTTGATAATCAATATACTGTTTGGGGACAAGTGATTGAGGGTATGGAATATGTGGATAAAATTAAAAAAGGTGATCCTCAAAATAATGGATCTGTAAATAATCCAGATAAAATTATTAGAATGACAATGGCTGAAGATGAAGTTCAACCAAAATAGTAATTAAATGCAGCATATTATCTTAGTAGGATTAGGTAACCCTGGCCTTAATTATGAAAATACTAGGCATAATATAGGATTTAATCTTATTGATGCTATTGCCGAAAAATTTGATTTTCCAAGTTTTAGCAATAAATTTGCTTCCTTAGTATCAAGTAAATTAATTCTTAATAAAAAAATAACTCTATTAAAGCCACAAACTTACATGAATCTTTCAGGTGAAGCTGTGGCTAAAGTTAGTTCTTTTTATAAAATTGATTTATCTAATATTATTGTGATTCATGATGATATTGATCTAAGTTTCGCTAAAATTAAAATGAAAATTGCTGGTGGTTCAGGTGGCCATAATGGAATAAAATCTATAGATCAGCATTTGAGCAGTAATTATTACCGCCTAAGAATTGGTGTAGGTAAGCCTAATTCTATGAGAAATGTTGGTGATTATGTGCTAGATAAATTTACTAAAGAAGAAGAAAAAATTATCGAAAAAATCTCTCAATTAATTATTGAGCATTTAGATTTGGTTTTAGATAAAAATATGGCATTATTTATGAATAAAATGGCAATGGAGTATCAAACATATGGGCTTTAAATGTGGAATAGTTGGATTACCTAATGTAGGTAAATCAACGCTTTTTAATGCATTAACTCAAACTATCTCTGCGCAAGCAGCAAATTATCCATTCTGTACAATTGAACCAAATTTTGGCGTAGTTTCTGTTCCTGATGAAAGGATCTCTGCTTTAGCAAAAATTGCAGGATCTGCCAAAATAATTCCTACTCAAATTGAAATAGTTGATATTGCTGGCCTTGTGCGTGGTGCAAGCAAAGGTGAAGGTTTAGGAAATAAATTTTTATCTCATGTGCGAGAAGTGGATGCCATAATTCATCTTCTTCGTTGCTTTGAAGATAATAATATAACTCATGTTGAAAATAATGTTTCTCCATTGCGTGATGCAGAAATTATTGAGACTGAGCTGGTTTTAGCTGATTTAGAATCAATTGAAAAAAGACTACCTAATATTGAGAAAAAAGCTAAAACTGGTGATAAAGAATCAGCTGCTATTTTACCTTTAGTAAAAGAAGTATTGAAAGTGTTGAGCGATGGAAATCCAGTTCGCAACATAATGAACGCAGATAATGCTAGAGCTATAACTCATCTTAACTTAATCACGTCTAAGCCCGTATTATATGTATGTAATGTTGCAGAAAGTGATGCTGTTACTGGAAATTCTTATAGTGAAGAAATAGCTAAAAAAGCAAAAGCTGAGAAAGCTCCTCTAGTGATTATTTCTGCTAAGATAGAAGAAGAAATTTCTACTTTAGACGAAGATGATAAGAAAGAATTTTTAAAAGATTTAGGTCTTAATGAAACAGGTTTGGATAAAATTATTCGTGGTGGTTACAATATTTTAGATCTTGATACATTTTTTACTATTGGTCCTAAAGAGGCTCGTGCTTGGACTGTTAAAAAAGGGTCACTTGCTCCACAAGCTGCAGGTGTTATTCATACTGATTTTGAGAAAGGATTTATCCGCTCTGAAACCATTGCTTATGCCGATTATATTGCTTGTAATGGAGAATCTGGGGCTAAAGAAGCTGGTAAGTTTCGCCTAGAGGGCAAAGAATATATGGTGCAAGATGGAGACGTGCTGCATTTTAGGTTTAATGTCTAAAATATTAGTTTAATAAAAGCAGCTTTTGCTAATATTGCACTAATAATAGGATCACCACAAGAATATGAGTTTGATACAAAATATTCTCAGAAAATTTTATTTATATAGTTATAAACAGGATAATTTGTAGAATAAAATATACGTAACATATCTTTAATCTTAATCCAATAGGTTATTGTTAGTATAGCTATGGTGATTTTTACAGATATCACGTAGATATTTCTATAAAAATAAATTTCTTAAAAATTTTCTTGCTAGTTTTTTTAAATATTGTTAACATTTTAAAAAATAACTATGAGAAATAATAATGAAAATTATATTGGCTTCTAAAAGCAAAATAAAGGTTAATTCATTAGAAAAGGCCCTAAACTTTAATGGTATTGAAGTAGAAGTTGAAAAATTGGGTGCAGAATCAGGAGTTAATGAGCAGCCTGAAGAGTATGAAGAAACTTTGCTAGGTGCAATTAATAGAATTGCAAATACGAAGAAGATAATAGCAAATGCTGACTTATACATTGCAATTGAAAGTGGAATTTTTTTTGAAAATCAACAATATTTTGATAAAGCTTTGATTGTTTGCGATGCTATGGGGAAAATTAATATTCCAGTTTTTGAATCTGCTAATATATCATTTCCTACCGAAGCTGTTGATCTTGCTCGATCATATGGATTTAGTCAAAAAACCGTAGGTCAAGCTATGGTTAAGTTAAATATAATATCTAATGATAAAGACCCTCATCTTGAATTATTAGGAACATCTCGTGAATATTATTTAACTTTAGCGTTGGACTCAATGATAAAGTTTTTATGTAATGAGGGTTTTTTTGAACATTGTATATATAACAATAATATCGATTATTTAAAAACTTCATGTGCTGGAGATTCAGAAATAATTTATGTTGAAGTACAATAAAAGTTTTTGTGGTAGGATTTTTAACCTGAATTATTGGATATTCAGCGTAACTCAACAATAAAATTTTTTATAACCCGCGTGAGAAGGTTGTTTATAAATATAACCATATTAAAAAATAGAAAATTTATAGAACCAGGGAATAAAGTGTCTTCAAAAATATAATGGAGTTCTTATAAAAAGTCCACTTTATAGGAGTATGATAAAAAAGTTAGGTCTTAATGAAACAGGTTTGGATAAAATTATTCGTGGTGGTTACAAAGTCTCATTCTTAGATATGGCTGCTTCGGTCATTGTTAGTGTAGAAAATTTAAACTTCTTATCTTATATATTATTTAATTTAATCACTTGCTAATAGTTATAAAACTATTAGCAAGTTTTTTTATCTCTCTCTAAATTCTACCCAATAAGTTATTCATTCTTTTAGCAAAGGCATGCATATCTTTAATTGGTTCACCTTCCATAATACAAGATTGATCAAAAAGAGCTAAAATTAACTCGTCAGCTAAATTATCTCCTTTATGAATTTCTTGAGTAATTTTACTAATTATTGAATGATTACTATTAATTTCTAAGATTTTAGCAAAGCTAGTATGAAGCTGCTTTTGATCTTTCAAATAACGTTCCATACGAATGTCCATAGCTCCTTCTGCCACGGTTAAGCATACAGGGCTATCAACTAGCTTTTTAGAGATTTTAACATCCATTACTAATCCACCTAAAACTTTCTTGAAGTAATCAATTAATTTCTGGTCGTTATCGCTTAAAACTTCTGGTTCTTTAGAATTTTCTTCTTCGCTATTATTAGCTTTTAAAATTGAATCTAATTCAATGCCGCTTCTAGTTACTGATTTTAGTTCCTTATCTTTGAAGTTGTGAATCACGCTCACCCAGAAGTCATCAACCGTGTCAGTAAATAATAAAACATCAATATCACGTTTAATAAATCCTTCTAATTGCGGGCTGTTTTGAGCTTTTTCAGGATCATCAGCACTTAAATAAAAGATAGTATTTTGCCCATCTTTCATGTTATCAATATATTCAGCAAGGCTAATTAGTTTATTATGCAGAGCGCTTTTAAATAAGCATACTTCTAATAATTTTTCTCTTTCATCTGCCACAAGAGCTTCACATAAACCTTCTTTTAGAACTGCGCCAAAATTATTCCAGAAAGACAGATAATTTTCTCTATCCTTATTCATTTTAGAATTTAATTCGCTAATTACTTTTTTAGTAAGAGCCTTACGAATCTTTTCTAAGGAGTGACTATGCTGTAAAGTTTCTCTATTTATATTTAGAGGTAAATCTTCTGAATCAATAACTCCATGAAGAAATCTTAAATATGAAGGTGCCAGATCTATTCCTTCTGATCCAATAAACACTCTTTTAATATATAGTTTTAATTTACTACGGCGATCGGGATTAAATAAATCAAAAGGCTTGCTTGCAGGAATATATAATAGATTGGTAAATTCAACCATCCCCTCATTTTTATTGTGAATTATATCCCATGGAGAATCTGGTAAGTGAGAAACTTGTTTATAAAATTCGTTATGCTGTTCGGGTGTTATCTCATTTTTTGGACGCATCCAAATAGCAGAAGCATTATTTAATACCTCTGTTTCGCCTTCGCTAGGGGTGAATTCTATTGGAAATGCTATATGATCGGAATAGGTTTTAATAACATGACGAATACGAAACTTATCTAGAAAAATATCCTCTTCTGGTTTTAAATGCAAAATTACTGAAGTGCCACGAGTTAAATCGCATTGACTTAATTTTTCTATTATATATTCACCATCGCCTTTAGACTGCCATAACCAGGCATTTTTTTCTCCAGCTTTGCAACTCATAACTTCAATTTTATCAGCCACCATAAAAGCAGAATAGAATCCTACTCCAAATTGACCAATTAATTGTAAATCTTTAGAATTATCGCCAGTTAATTTAGAAGCAAAATTTTGAGTTCCAGATCTTGCTATTGTGCCAATATTTTCAATTAAATCTTCACGATTCATTCCTATGCCATTATCTGTAATGGTTAAGGTTCTTTTTGCTTCATCAGCAGTAATTCTAATTTTAAACTGAGAGTCATCTTTAGTTAATTCTGGATTAGTGATACTTAAATAACGAAGCTTATCACAAGCATCAGAAGAATTTGAAATTAGCTCTCTTAAAAAAATGTCTTTATTGGCATAAAGCGAGTGAATCATTAACTGAAGTATTTTTCCCACCTCAGTATCAAATTTTATATGTTCTTGTGTAGATTCAGATTTAGTATTCATGCGTATATTTCCTTTTCTCATTTATTTTAAAAGCTATATAAAAGATATAAGTTTTGCATCTAATAATATCAAGAGTGTATAGAAAATATTTATCAGTAAAATTTTTGATTGCAGTTTTTAAATTTAAGTTTCATTATTAGATAATGAACTAAAAAAGGAGAAAAAAATGTTCAAATTAAATAAGCTATTATTAATTTTATTATCTTTAACATTCATTGGTTGCAGTAGTACCTCTTCAAAAAATAACTTTAAGAAATACTCAGATCAACAAGTTTCTGAAATGATTATTGACGGAAAGACTACTAAGAGTGAAGTGAAGGCGCAATTAGGTGAGCCAACTGATATTGATTTTGATGATGAAAATAGAGAAAAATGGACTTATTCTTATACTCAAGCAAGCAAAAATCCAATTAACTATATTCCTGTTGTAAGTATTCTTGCTGGACAAGATGGTATGACAAGAAAGTTAGTTATTGTTTTTAACCATGATATCGTTTTAAAACATGCACTTAGTGTTGATAATGGTAAGATCAAAAAAGGTATTTTATCAAGATAGTTTGAGCTTTGTATAATCTAATAAATAGAGGTTTTTAAGTGAAATTACATATAATATATATTGGTGGCATTCATGAGAAAGCCTTTGTTGAACTTCATGACATGAGATTTGCTGTAGCTAAGAGAATAGAAGATACTTATGATTATTTAAAGAGTTCTTGGTGGGGAACGCAAGAGAGTTTGCACATAGATGCTTGGGGAGTTTTAGAATATGCAGATGGGCATAACATTCATTTAAGCAATGAACCGTCAACTTCTGAAAATAAATTATATTTTGTAAATTTAGGTGGTTATAACAGTAATGAGTTTACTGAGTTGCATAAAAATGTTTTTGTTGTTGCTCCCAATCCAAGTAAAGCAAAAGTTAGGGCATTAAAACAAATTTTAGATTGGGAATCTCATCACCGCGATTATCAATTTGAGATGGAAAATATTGTGGATTTGAGTGCAATTGCATCTGCTGGTAATTATTACATTAATCTTGAGCCTAGTGACATAGAGAAGAAATTTGAATTTACTTGTAAATTTATTCCTATAGGCAGATAAATATTTTCAATTTTATTGATTTGATTAGTTGTTTAATAAAATAATGGAGAATTATTAAGTTTCTCCATTATCTAGGTTGAGTATCTATGACATTTTTAAAGTTCGCTATGATGGCGCTTTTTAGCTTTCTTTATTATATTATTAGCTTGTTTTATTGGTATTGTTCTTTTTTCTATTTTTTTATCTAATTTTTCTAATTGATTTACTGTTTGAGAACCTTGTTTAGTAAGAGGCTGTGTGCTCTTTAGCTTGTCCAACACTTCGTGTAAGTTATCTACTACTTGTTGAAATTTTTTATATTCTCCTGGATTGGTAAGATTGGCCATTTTTTCCAGTTCTTCTGGTGTTGCATTTAGAATTTTTTCTACACCCGGTGGCAATAAACTTTCAGAATTATTAGAAGGGCTTTGAATAGCCGATCCTCTAAGATTTTTTTGTTGAGTTGCGCTTCCTTCCCTAGTAAAAAATTGAGCTGCCTTTATAACAGCGGTAGCTAATAATGCAATATTTCCAATTAAATCATTGTTTGTATTTAGGGTGGTTGAATCAATTTGACTGAGAGATTTGTTTGGTGAATCTTTTGTCATAAAAATAGTTCCATTTTTTAAGTGAGTAATATAATAACGATAAAGACTATTAATTAATAAATGATTAATTAAAGAAAATGGCGCAATGATATTCCAAAAATCTAGGAAAAAATGAAGGTTGTTACGACGCTATAATAGGTTTAGTATGGCTTTGTTGTTTAGTAAATTTATTCATAACCCGGGGTTTTATTTCCCCACAGGTTATGAACTATTTAATCCATTAAAATCAACAGATAAAAAAGGTTTTTGGTGAATCTTACATATCATTTATAGATTCGCTAGAACCACTAAAATTTAATATTATATCACCGAAGATTATAAATTCATCATAAGAGTTTGTGCTGTTATTACCTGGATTTCCTGAGGAAGGTTCAGGCTCCTTAGATTCTATTGCATAGTTTTCGTAACTATCTTCCTCTTCTGAAAATTCTTCAGAGTTTTTAGCTTTTTTACTTTGAGAGTTAGAGTCAGAAGTATCTTTGTGTTTCCTCTTGTTTCCACTTTGAAGATTTGAAGATTCATTAGCATTTTCTGTGTTTATAGCATTATATGTTTCAGCTATTTCTTCTTCCTCAGGTGAGGCTATGCGATAGCCAGCATGATAATGATTATCTCCTGTATATATTGCTATAATATTTTGTGTAGCTTCTATGCCTATGGGAGTGATCATTGTGCGCAAAGCATGGTCAGCATTTAATATCTCTATTGACCATTGGAAGTGATTGGCTACGGCTTGAATGATTAAATGATCGGCCCAAGTGCCGTGTAAGCTCATATTATCAATATAGTAATTTATATTCTCTTCGGTGAATCCTTCAAACTCATTCAAATGCTCACGGATATAAGCAACTGCTCCAGCTCTGATTTCTCCATGAGTTAAATCTGTGTTTGCAGCAAGAACGTGAAAAAAACAATTGCCATCATGAGCAACATCGTGAGTTATAATGTTAGAGTTAGGAGAATTAGAAAAACTAAGGTTTTTATTGAAATCATTTAATTGATCTATACCTATAAATTTGCTCAACAAGCCAAATAAACCATGTTGATTAAGCTCTGCAAAAGAACTTTCAGATTTGGTTATTTTGGGAGTGATTTTTTCTGAAATAACTTTAAAAGCACCAAGGCTAGATTTAGCCAATTCTGCCGCTTTAGCCCAAGCTGATTTATGAATGCGCAAAAACATATCATTAACTGATTCATTAATTTTATGAATATTCTTAGTGAAAATAGTTGTAAATTGCTCAACTAAGGCGCTATCAGCATCTTTATCGCTTTTTAAAGCATCTAATAGACTTTGGGCAGTTTCTCCGGCGTTATTTTGAATATCAAGATTTACTAATTTTGTTGAAATGGCATCGGCAATATCTGCTCTTTTAAAATGCAAAGCCAGATGCATAAGTGTGTTCCCATCTCTATTTTGGATGTTAATGTCATCTAGGTTCCTTATCCATTTAATAAAACTTTCATCAAGTTTGGGTAAGATAATATCAGGGCGCATATAGATTAAATTTAGAACATATTCTAAATTATTTGTTCTAGCAAAAAGATTAAGATAATAGGCATCAGTAAAGAAGTTTGGGTTCATCTCTTCAATAGACTTGCCCATTGTACCAGAATCAATTTTAGCTGGGTCCAAACCTATTAAAACAAAAAAGTCTATTATTGCGTATATAGAAGGATGGCTATATTGAGTATATGTAGGAAATATACCTGATGACAGTGGTTCATCGGAATATTCATGTACCATGAAATAAAAATATTTAAAATGACTATCAAGAAACTTCACTCCTTTTCGATAAAGCTCACCCAATAGACTTGCCTCGTGCGATCCGTCACCGTTACCGTCAAAGTTTACCAAGGAGGATATAATATGTTCCACGCCGCCTATTTGTTCTATCCTTTCTACTAGCAAATCATATAGTTGTGGTATTTCTCTAAACTCGATAGCATAACCTTCTATAATATCACGAATAATACCCTTGCTTAACATCGTTTCTGTAGACACGCCAATTTCAGTTAAAAAGAGGATCGATTCAACAAAAAGATCTCCATTATCCTTGGCGCTAGGAGACCAAATATTCAGTTTTAATGGATCAAACAGAGCTCCTTTATTAATTAATAGTTTTGCTAGGTCAAAATGCCCTGAAGAAATAGCATCTTGAACTTTGATATTACTATTTTTTTCTGTTTTTTCAAAAATTTTATCCATGATGCGATTAGAATAAGGGTAATCTTCTAAAAGCTGAAGTGTACTCTTAGAAGGCAGTTGAGGGTTGTCTTCAATAAGTCTTTCTATAAGGTTGGGGGATGCATCAAAAAGTATGGCTATATCAAGAATGTTGTAGCTATAGGTACTATAAAACCTGAACTTGGGTAAAACAAAGATTTCAAAAAATAACTCTCCTTTTATTCTACAATTTGAATCTACTCCTGCATTTATCAGGGTTTGTAAAATATTTTCATTAGTGTAAATGGCTGCATAAATAATTAGAGGCACATTTAGATGCGTGGCCTCCATTATTGCATTGGGCCCCATTTGAGTGATTTGGCTTATTATGCTAATAGCGTTTTCTGTATGCCCTTGTTTAGTGAATTCAACAAATTCTCCTGAAAGCTGCTCTAAAGTTTTGCTCATTAATGTTTATCCCTAGTTATTTATACTATATAGTTAAAGTTATTTTGTATTATTTGCGCATTAATTAATTTTAATTAATGTAGAGCATTTAAGTATTAATGTCTATAATTTTTTGCTCTAAAATGTTTAATTTATTAACGATTAATTAAATTTAGCTTAAGTTAGTATTGTTACAGAGGTTTAATGTGGGTTCTGCAAAATTTTAAAAAAAAATGGTTAATTACTTGCATAAATAACCAATTAATGCAAATATTCAATGGTTGAATTTTATGGTAGGAGGAGCGATATAAATCGCTGTTAGTGGATTAATGAGTAAAAAATTTGATGATGAAGGTTTTCTTTTTGCTGCAAATGGAGATTTTGTTGAAGAGTTATACTTAAAGTTCCTTGAAAATCCTAATAATGTTGATGATTATTGGCGTAATTTCTTTTGTAATTTGAAAGATGATAAAACTATGGCAATGCAGGCTGGCCGTGGAGCATCATGGTTACCTAAAAAAAATAAAGTTATTCTTCCTCCTGAAGTTAAGCCAGTAGATAAAAAAAATAAAGCAAATATTGCTGAAACTTCTTCTAAAATTGCTAATATTAACTTTATGATTGCCCAATATAGAGCTTACGGACATTTGCTTGCAACCTTAGATCCTTTGGGCTTAGAGAAATTACCAAATAATATTAAATTAGACCCAGCTCATTATGGGTTAAATGAAGAAGATTTGGACCTTGAAGTTGATTTAAATCACCCGAGCTTGGCTCTAGAAAAATGTACAATAAGGCAGCTTATTTCTTGCTTAAGAGAAATTTACAGTTCATCCGTAGGATATGAAATTCATCATTTAAGTTCTGATGAAGAAAAAGAATGGTTCTATCATAATATTGAACAAATGAATCTTAATCATAATATTGCAAATGAGAAAAAGATTGAAGCTTTAAAAGATTTAATTGACCTGGAAGGTTTTGAACAATTTATTCATAACCGTTTTCCTGGCACTAAGCGCTTTTCTATAGAAGGTGGAGAAACAGCTCTTTTAGCAGTGCGTGAAATTATAAAAACTGCAGCTGTTACTAATAAAGTTGAAGAAGTGATAATTGGTATGCCGCATCGTGGCAGATTAAATATGCTTACCAAAATTTTAGGTAAAAGCTATGCTGCAATGCTATCTGAGTTTCAAGGTAATTTAGCGCATATGGAAGAATTAAACATAGCGGGTGATGTGAAATATCATTTAGGAATATCTTCAGATTATACCACAGCTGATGGCAATAAAGTTCACCTATCGTTAACTGCTAATCCTTCTCATTTAGAAGCAGTGAATCCAGTTGTAATGGGTAAGGTTAGAGCCAAACAAGATGGCATGGATGATTTTAATCGCCAAAAAGTTATGGGCATTTTATTGCATGGTGATGCTGCATTTTCAGGGCAGGGAGTGGTTGCTGAATCTTTAGTTTTAAGTACATTAGAAGGATATACCACTGGTGGTATTATGCATATAGTTGTGAATAATCAAGTTGGTTTCACCACTTTACCTAAGGATGGAAGGTTAGGAAGATATTGCACAGAATTTGCTAAGATAATTCAAGCTCCGGTGATTCATGTTAATGGCGATGATGTTGAAAAGATTCTTATGGTGGCAAAACTGGCCGAAAGCTATCGTCATAAATTTCAAAAAGATATAATTATAGATGTAATTTGTTATCGTAAATATGGTCATAACGAAGGTGATGAACCTATGTTTACTCAGCCTGTTATGTATGACAAAATCAAACATAAAAAATCAAGCGTTGAGCTTTATGGAGAATTTTTAAGTCAGAACGGTATTTTACCAATTGAACAAGCTATTGCTTATAAAGCTGAGAAGATGAAGTTTTTTGATCAAAAATTAGAAGAAGCTAAAACTTATAAACCAAAAGAAGTTGACTGGTTAAAAGGTAAGTGGAGTGATTTAAGTAATAATAAAAATTCTACAACTGGTATTAGCAAAGATGCATTTAACCAAATAGCTCAAGCGCTTGTGACTTATCCTTCAGATATGAATATCAATAGTAAAGTTTTACGCTTAATAGAAAATAAGAAGAGAATGATGGAATCTGGCGAAGGAATTGATTGGGCAATGGCAGAAAGCTTGGCTTATGGTTCTTTATTGCTTGAAGGTTCAAGAGTGAGAATGACTGGGCAGGATTGTAAACGAGGAACTTTCTCTCATCGTCATGCAGTGTTGTTTGACCAGCATAATGAGAAAGAATATACATCTCTTAACCATATAACACCAAATCAAACTAAGAAATTTGAAGTGATTAATAGTAATCTTTCAGAATATGCAGTGCTCGGCTATGAATATGGCTATAGTTTAGTTGATCCAAAAGATCTAACCATTTGGGAGGCGCAGTTTGGTGATTTTGTTAATGGTGCTCAAATTATGATTGACCAATTTATAGTTTCCGCTGAAACTAAATGGCTTCGTATGAGTGGCTTGGTAATGCTATTACCACATGGTTATGAGGGGCAAGGGCCTGAACATAGTTCAGCCAGATTAGAGCGTTTCTTACAATTATGTGCTGAAGATAATATTCAGGTTATAAATTGCACTACGCCTGCTAATTTCTTCCATGCAATTAGAAGGCAAATTCATCGCAATAGTCGTAAGCCATTAATTGTGATGTCACCTAAATCACTATTAAGACATAAATTAATGGTTTCAAATTTAGAAGAATTTTTAGACTCAACAGAGTTTAAACCAGTTATTGGAGATGTTGAGGCCATAGCTAAAGATGTAACTAAGGTGGTTCTTTGTAGTGGCAAAGTGTTTTTTGATCTTTATGAAGCTCGTGAAAAATATAATGTAAAGAATGTTGCGTTAGTGAGAATGGATCAATATTATCCTTTCCCAGAAAAAGAATTAGCTTTAGAGTTAAAAAAATATTCAAATGCAGAAATCATTTGGTGTCAAGAAGAGCCTAAGAATCTTGGTGCTTGGCATTTCTTGCAAGAGAAAATTGAAGATTGTCTAAATAAAATTGAACATAAACATAAACGTCCTAAATATGTTGGCAGAGTAGCGGCTGCTTCGCCTTCTGCCGGATATTTAAAAATGCATAATGTTGAACAAGAAAAGCTTATAAAACAAGCAGTTATAGGAGAATAAAAATGGTTGAATTATTTGTACCTACTTTAGGTGAATCAGTATCAGAAGCATCAATTGCTAAATGGTATAAAAAAGAAGGAGATGCAGTAAAACTTGATGAGCTTTTAGTGGAGCTTGAAACTGATAAAGTTACATTAGAAGTTAATGCAACTGCTTCAGGAGTTTTAGGAAAAATAAATTTTGCTCAAGGAGATACCGTAAAAAGGGGCGACTTATTAGCAGAAATTACTGAAGGTGCAGTTGCGGCTTCAGCTTCTAGCTCAAAGCCTGCTGCCAGTGCAGAAATTTCTTCAGCTCCAACTCAAGCGGCCTCAGCTCCTAGAGTTGAAACTATTATGTCTCCAGCTGCCGGTAAGATTGCTGCTGAAAATAATTTAAGCTCTGCTCAAATAAGTGCTAGTGGTAAAGATGGTAGAATAACTAAAGGAGATGTTCTAACTGCAATTGAAAATAAAGGTTCAGTATCATCTGTAGAATCTGTATCAGATAGACAAGAAGAAAGGGTGAAAATGAGTCGCCTGCGTAAGAAAATTGCAGAAAGATTGAAAGACTCACAAAATACTGCTGCTATTTTAACCACTTTCAATGAAGTGGATATGACTAATATTTTAGCTTTGCGCAATCAGTATAAAGATAAATTTGAAAAGAAACATGGTGTTAAACTAGGTTTTATGTCTTTCTTTATTAAAGCTTCTATTATGGCTCTGCAAGAGATTCCGGCAGTTAATGCTCAAATTGATGGTGAAGACATTGTTTATAGAAATTACTGTGATATTGGTGTGGCGGTTGGAACTGAACAGGGGTTAGTTGTTCCAGTATTGCGTAATGCAGAAAAATTAAGCTTTGCTGGCATTGAAAAAGCAATTGGTGAATATGGAAAAAAAGCTCGTGATGGAAAATTAACCATGGCTGATTTAACAGGTGGAACTTTTTCTGTATCTAACGGTGGAGTTTATGGATCATTGCTTTCAACACCAATTATTAATCCTCCACAAGCTGGTATTTTGGGTATGCATAAAACCCAAGAAAGGCCAGTTGCTATCAATGGTAAAGTTGAAATCAGACCAATGATGTATTTAGCTCTTTCTTATGATCATAGAATTATTGATGGAAAAGAAGCAGTTACATTCTTAGTTAGAGTTAAAGAATGTATTGAAAATCCAGAAAGATTATTATTTGATTTATAGAGTAGGGGAGATATTATGTTAGGAAATAATATTTTAAAAAAATATACTCCAACTATTTTTAAGTTAGGAGCAAGTTTTTTTAGCACAACTGTTAAAGCAGTTATTAATAGTACTTGGAAAAATTTCAATATCTATAACTCCCTTAAGCAAAGCATAACAGGTGATTATGAAATAATAACAAAAATAAAAGTTATTACAGGAGCAGAAACTCCATCGTTAGACTATAACCAGCTTAAAGCTATTCAAGAGGTTCAAAAGAAATTTGTAGAAGAAATTGGAAAAGTTGTGCCAGCTTCTAACGAAGTGCATTTTGAATTTAGAGATGTTACAGCTGTTTTTGAAGGGAGCTTAGAGCATGTTAGTAAGTCAGGTGAAAGCTCTGGCACTTGGAGCGATTAAATATTGTAATAAACTTTCTAAGTATTGAGCAGAAATAAGAAGTAATTTTTAGGAGAGATATAATGAGTGAACAATTTGATATAGCAATAATTGGTGGTGGTCCTGGTGGTTATGTTGCGGCTATTAGAGCTGCGCAATTGGGAATGAAAGTGGCTTGTATTGAAAAAAGAGGAGCTTTAGGTGGAACTTGTCTTAATGTCGGTTGTATACCTTCAAAAGCATTGCTTTATTCCTCAGAATTATATGAAAAGGCAAATCATGAATATGCTTCTCATGGAATTAAAGTTTTTAAAATTGAGTTAGATTTAGCAACCATGATGAAGCGTAAAGAAGATGTTACTTTAGGATTAAATAAAGGTATTGAAGGGTTATTTAAAAAAAATAAAGTAACTTATTTTCAAGGAGCTGCTTCATTTGTAAATCAAAATACTTTAAAAATAAAAGGTGAATCAGAACAACAAATTTATGCTAAGAATATTATAATTGCCACTGGTTCGGAAGTTATGAATTTGCCTGGTATTGAAATTGATGAAGAAAAAATTCTTTCTTCAACAGGAGCTTTGTCATTAAAGTCTGTTCCTAAGAAAATGATAGTTATTGGTGGTGGAGTTATTGGTTTAGAGTTAGGGTCAGTATGGCGTCGTCTTGGAGCAGAAGTTATAGTAATTGAATATTTAGACCGTATTGTTCCAGGAATGGATTTAGAGGTAGCTAAGCAATTCCAAAAATCAATGGAAAAACAAGGAATTAAATTTTTACTTGGGCAGAAGGTTCTATCAGCTAAAAAAGATTCTAAAGGGGTAAAGCTATCTGTAGAATCAGTTTCCGATAATTCAAAACAAGAAATGGATGCAGACGTAGTGTTGGTTGCTATTGGTAGAAGGCCTTACACTGAAGGTTTAGGGTTAGAAAATGCTGGTATTGCGCTTGATGAAAGAGGAAGAATACCTGTAAACCATAGCTTGCAAACTGTGGTAAATAATATTTATGCAATTGGAGATGTAATTGTAGGTCCAATGCTTGCGCATAAAGCAGAAGAAGAGGGTGTGGCTGCTGTTGAACTTATAGCAGGACAAAAAGCTCATGTGAATTATGATGTGATTCCTGGTGTAATTTACACTAATCCTGAAGTTGCAACTGTTGGAAAAACTGAAGAAGAAGTGAAACAGCTTGGTATTGAATATAAGGTTGGAAAATTTCCATTTATGGCAAATTCACGAGCTAGAGCAATTGGAGTTAATGAAGGTTTTGTGAAAGTTATTGCTCGCAGTGATAATGATGAAATCTTGGGTTGTCATATTATAGCTCCTGAAGCTGGAACTATGATTGCGCAAATGGTGGTGGCCATGGAATATAAAGCCGCATCAGAAGATATTGCCAGAACTGTTCACGCTCATCCAACCTTAAATGAAGCTGTTAAAGAAGCAACCTTAGCGGTGCTTGGTAGAGCTATCCATATGTAACTTATAAGCTGTTAGAAAAAAAATCTCTTCTAACAGCTTATAAATTTATCTTTAAGTTTTAATGAAGCTTTTTAAAAAGAATAGATGTTTAGCTTTTTTCTACTGATAAAGTTTCTTCTTAATTTATTTCTTGTGTGCGTAAAAAAAAGCTTAACATTGTTATGTCCCTATTAAATTAAGAGGGTGATTATAAACATAAAGGAGTATTAGAAGTGAAAAACAATTTCTTAAAAATTACTACAATTATATGTAGTTTAAATATATTACCCAATCTTTTATTGGCTAACACAGAAACTACTGCTAATGGACAAACTATATATGCTGATGTTTATAGCGGCGAGGATGATACAGGTGCTTACAAAGGTGTAAATAGTAGTGTTGATGGATCTAGGGGAGATGTTGCAGTAGGTGCTAACACATATGATGGCCAAAGCAGTGTATATAAATCTGTGTATACTGAAAAAGTCTCGGTAGACAAAAATGTTACCAAGAATGATGATGGTACTATTTATAAAGATTTTGAGGTAATGGGATCAAAGGGAAGTATAAGTGTTGCTAAGGATAGCGATGGTGAAGTAAGTAAAACAGTAACAAAAGGTAATCCATATGAGCCAGGGGAAGCTACTGCTAGTGTTACTAAAGTTAAAAGTAGCGATGGTTCTAAAACTACAGAAGTAACAAAAAATGGAGAGGCTCTAGCCAGAACAACTGGTGAGGGTGCAGAAACTATACAAACTTCGACTGGAAAAGAGAAATCTCATTCTACACTGCGTGTTAAAAAATAGATAATTATAAATACAAAAGCACCCTTCAGATCTAAGTATGAAGGGTGTTTTTTTTAAGAGAATTATTCTAGGAGTTTTTATTACTAAATTTTACAGTTAATAATATTATTTCAATAATGTAATTAAGGCTGAAGCATCAGCTTTTGCCATATCATTATTTAATAATTTTAGATAAAACTGATCAATGATTGCAGTTATCGGTAGTTCTGCGCCGTTTTTATTTGCTTCTTGTAAAACTATACCTAAATCTTTTTTAATTAAACTTACAGCAAAGCCAAAATCAAATTTATTATCAATCATGGTGATTGCTCTATTATCCATTTGCCATGACCCAGCAGCTCCTTGTGAAATTACCTCAATAGTTTTTTTTGGATCAAGACCAGATTTTATAGCAAAATTTATTCCTTCAGCTAGGCCTTGTACTACCCCAACTAAAGAAATTTGATTTACCATTTTAGTAAGCTGTCCATTCCCAGATATTCCCATGTAAGTAACTTTTTTAGAATAGCAATTTAATATTGGCTCTACTTGATAGCAAATATCTTCATCTCCTCCTAGCATGGTTGTAAGTGATCCTTTTTGGGCGCCAAGCTGCCCGCCAGATACAGGTGCATCTATAAAGCTAATATTTTTTTGCTTTAGCAGATGGTAACTTTCTTTTGCTAAGTCTGCTGAAGTGGTTGTATGATCAATAATTATTGATCCTGGCTTTAGAAGATGTCTTGATTTTCTAACTATTTCTTTCACATCATTATCATTACCCACACATAAAATAAGGATGTCGGCTATTGATAATAACTCATCTAGATTAGTTGAGGAATTGCCATGATATTCTTCGCTCCATTTTATAGATTTTGGGTTAGTGCGATTAAAAACAGTTACTTTGTAATTATTATTTGCTAAATGCCCTGCCATAGGATATCCCATGTTTCCAAGGCCAATAAAAGCTATTTGTTTCATAACTTAACTCTTTATTTTTTTATAAAATATTATAAATTTTACACTCTTTTAGCTAAAGATAACACAAAAATTTTTGCAGGTTGAGCTTTTTGAAGAACTGTGCAGCATTCTGCAATAGTAGCTCCGGTAGTTATTACATCATCTATTAATAATATTCTTTTGTCTTTTATTTTTGGAATTAGCTTAGGATTTATAGAAAAAGAGTTTTTTATATTTTTTAACCTCTGCTCTTTATTTAGTCCAGCTTGTGGGTTGGTATTTTTCATTTTATAAAGTAGTTGAGGCATGTATTGAAGATTCTTCCTCTTAGCTATTTTCATTGCTAACAATGCCGATTGGTTATATCCACGGGTTAATAATTTATATTGATGCATTGCAACGGGCACCACTATATCAGTTTGTTCTATGATTTCTTTGCCAGAAGTGATCATTAGATTTACAAAATAATCTAGGATATGCAATTGGTCTTGATACTTAAATTTGTGGATTATTTTTTTACTATATTCATCATATTTTAATGTGGAAATTGCTTTATGGTATTTTGGCTTTTCTAAAATGCATGTGCCACAAATTGCTTCTAATTCTTCTTCATATTCAAATGTTTGTGAGCATATAAAACAACAGGGCTTAGTTATAAAAGTAAGATTACCCCAGCATATGTTACAAATTTCACTATGGCTAGAAGAGTAATTATCGCATAGTAAACATTTGCTAGGAAATAATAAATTTAGAAAAGATTTAATCATTTGAATTTGCTGTTAATTATATTAAACAAATGATAATGGCTATTTATAAAATAATCAGCATTTTTATCATCAGGTTTTAAATCATTATAAAATCTTATAGAAGTGCAATTTGCGTCCCGAGCACATTGAGTGTCTGTAGCTAAATCACCAACAAACCATATATGAGGCCCTGGCTGAATATTCATATTTTTAAATGCTTTAAAAAGCAAATGAGTGTTGGGCTTTTTTAGAGATGGATCATCAACAATTCCAATCACTTGATCAAATAATTGAAACATATTTAAGTCATTCAGTATTTTTATTGCAAGAAATTCTTCGCAGTTGGTTAGGGCAATAATTGGTAGTTTAAATCTTTTCTTTACAAGATATAATAATTCTTTTGCTCCTAGAATTAATACATCCTGGGCGATAGCCTTCTTAAGGAAATGTTCAAAATAATATGTAACAGCTGAATCAGCAATTTCTTCCCCTATAAATTTAACAAAGAAATCTCTGCTGCTATTAAAATTATACCCTCCTAATTGATCTAATTCTTGTTGTGATAATTCCTCTTTTTCAAAATGAATCAAAGTTTTATTAACATAGTAATCATAATGTTTCGTTATATTGTAGAGAGTTAGGTCAAGATCAACCACTAAAGCTTGAGGAATAGGCAATTTATCTAATTGAGAATCTTCAAGAATGATTGCTTTGTAGAAATTATCATTTATCATATTTTATAACCCTTAAATTTACTCTAGTTATAAGTTAGTTTATTGTAAATAATTATTCTTAATAATATATGGCTTCTGAAGCTTTATTTTTCTTGATTATAGAGCTTTAATTAATCATAATAATTCATAAAATAATTATAATAATTATTATTACGGGAATTATTAATGTCTGGACTTGAATTAAATAAAGTAATAGCGGCTGTTTTGGTGGCTGGATTGATTGCTATGGTTACTGCAAATTTATCTGATATTCTATATAAACCTAAAATGAATTTTAAGCCGGGCTATGTGGTGGAGATTACAGCGGATGCTCCATCTGCAGAAGGAAATGCAGTTGAAGTGGAAATTGACATCATTGCTCTTCTTGCTCAAGCTAAAGCTGATAATGGTAAGAATTTAATGAAAAAATGTGAAATGTGTCATGATGATTCTAAGGGAGGTCCAAACAAAGTTGGCCCTAATCTTTGGGGAGTTGTTGGGAATAAGAAAGGCCATAGAACAGACTATCAATATTCAAAGGCTCTTCTTGCTAAGGGTGGAGATTGGACGTATGAAGACCTGTATCACATGATTAATAAGCCAAGTGGGTTTATTCCTGGCACTAAAATGACTTTTATGGGTTTTAAAAAACCTGAAGATGTTGCAGATGTGATTGCTTACTTGCGCACTCTAAGTGATAGCCCTGTTCCTCTTCCAACAAAATAAGGTAGATTCTTAAATGAACAAATATTCAAGTGTAATTATTGGTACTGGAAGCTATTTACCAGAAAAAATATTATCGAATAATGATTTAGCTAAATTTGTTGATACTAATGACGAATGGATAGTTTCTCGCACAGGAATTAACCAAAGGCATATAGTTGCTGAAGGTGAGGCAACTTCTGATTTAGCATTTAAGGCAGCCCAAAAAGCTATTGACGCAGCTAAAATAAGTCCAAATGAAATTGATTTAATTATTGTATGCACAACTACTCCTGATAAAAGTTTTCCGGCTGTAGCGGTTATGGTGCAATCTAAATTAGGGATTCATAATATTCCTGCATTTGATTTGCAGGCAGTGTGTGCTGGCTTTATTTATGGTTTAACAGTGGCAGATAATTTTATTAAATCTGGTTCTGCTAAAACAGTGTTAGTGATCGGCGCAGAAAGCATGTCAAAGCTTGTAAATTGGCAGGACAGAAACACATGTGTTTTATTTGGAGATGGTGCAGGTGCTGTAGTTTTAAGAGCTATGGATGGAGACGTTCATCCAGGAATAATTTCTTGCCAGATAAAGGCAGATGGTGCATATGAAGATATTCTTTTTACAGATGGAGGGGTTGCATCCACTCAAACTTCTGGAGTTATAAAAATGCTAGGAAAGGATGTATTTAAGCACGCAGTTGAAAAAATGAGTCAAACTCTATTAGATTTGTTGCAGCAAACTAATTATACTAAGGATGATATTAACTGGATTATTCCCCATCAAGCAAATGCAAGAATTTTGGATGCTATTGCTTTGCGTCTAGATTTTCCTAAAGAAAAAATGGTGATGACCCTTAGAGAGCAAGCTAATACTTCTGCTGCCACCATCCCTTTAGCTTTAGATCATCAGGCTAAATTAGGTAAATTAAAATCTAATGATCTTATCATGTTAACAGCTTTAGGTGGCGGGTTAACTTGGGGGGGGGTGATCTTAAGATGGTTATAATTAGAAAATTATTATCTATAATTTTAATTCTTATTATACCAAATATAGTTTCTGCTAGAAGCTATGATATTTTCATTCAAAATATTGACGATAAAAACTGGGAAATAGCAAAAGTTCAATCTAATAAACTAAAAGATCCACAGCTGAAAGTTTTAGTTCAGTGGCTTGAGTTATTAAATGAAAAAAATCCAAACTTCTATAACTTAAGTGCTTTTATAAAAGCTCATCCTTCTTGGCCAAATATAAATATATTGAGACAAAAAATAGAAGAGTCTGATTTTAAAAATTGTAAAGAGCAAGATATTTTAGCTTGGTTTAAAGCTTACCCTCCTCAATCAAATATAGGTAAAAAGAAATATATAAGTTTGCTTGGTAATGGAGAGGTAAAAACTAAATATATCAAAGAAATTTGGCATGAAGGAGATTTTTCTAGTTTAGAGCAAAATAAATTTCTTGCGCAATATGGTAATGTTTTAGATGCGAAAGATCATAAAATTAGGATAGATTATTTGCTCTTTAATGATAAAGCTGATCAAGCTTTTAGACAATTACCTAATATTTCGTCTCAATTAAAAAATCTATATCTTACTAAGATTCAAATGCAGCAAAGAAAATCTTATAAGGTTGAGCATGATTATTATAAAGATTTAGGTTTTTTATATAATATGGCTTCAATTTATGAGACAAAAGATAATGAAGAAGGCGTAATTAAAACCCTAGCTGCAGCCTCTTTGATTAAAAATAAAAATCAACAATATCTTTGGAAAATGAAGGTTAAATTTATTAGGCCTTTAATTCAAAAGGGTAGCTATTATACAGCTTATCTATTTGCATCTACTCATGGTAATGTTAGTGCTAAAGAATATTCTGAAGCAGAATGGTTAGCTGGGTGGATTGCGCTACAATTTTTAAATAAGCCTCAATTGGCTGTAACTCATTTTACTAATATGTATAATAAAGTAAAATTGCCAATTAGTTTGTCTAGGGGAAGCTATTGGTTGGCAAGAAGTTATGAAAAATTAGGAAAAAATCAAGATGCTCAAATATGGTACGAAACAGCGGCTAAGCATTATACTACATTTTATGGCCAGATTGCCACTTGTAAAACTAATAATTGTGAAGTAAATCTTAATCAAGATCCTATAATTACTGCCGAGGATAAGAAGCATTTTAATAATAATTCTTTCGTTAAAATTGCTTTAATTTTACATCAATCAAAATATAAATATTATGTTCAAAAGTTTATTTATAAGGCTATTGATAATAGTAAAGCTCTTGGCGAAGTTGCTCTGATAACCAGGCTAGGATTTGAACTTAATCATGATCATTTATCGGTGGAGGCGGCCAAGCATGCTTCATATCAAGATATACATATTATTCATAGTAACTATCCTATTTTAAAGGATATTTATAAAAATCATGAACTTGACCAAGCATTGATTATGTCATTAATTAGGCAAGAAAGTGTTTGTAATCATAAAGCAGTTAGCAGCGCTGGAGCTTTAGGTTTAATGCAGCTTATGCCTCATGTTGCTAAAGCAACTGCTGCTACAATTCCTGTAAGTTATAAGAAAGACAAGCTTACTTCAGATCCTCATTTTAATACTATGTTGGGGGTCCATCATTTAAAGCTATTGCTTAATAAATATGATAATTATTACCCACTGAGTATAGCTGCATATAATGCAGGTGATAAACCAGCTAAAAAATGGATTGAAGATAATGGTGATCCAAGGTCTATGAAAAACATTGAAGAAGTGGTCGATTGGATAGAAAAAATAAGTTTTTATGAAACTAGAAATTATGTTCAAAGAGTATTGGAAGGGAAATCAATTTATCATTTATTAATGACTAAAGAAAAGACTCTTCCAATTATCAAAGACTTAGTTCCTGAGAAAAATTAGTAACTCTAGGTTTTCTAATAATAAGTAAATTAAAGACTAGCTTTCGCATTCATATTTTAAGTCGCCACTAAAGTAAGAAAATGAAATAGAATCTTCGCGGTGATTATTTAAGTAGTCTTGCAATTTATATGTGCAGGCTTTGGCCCTATCCGCGCAAATACTCTCTTTAGTGTTGTAATTACTGATTTGAACAAGCATATTTTTATCATAAAAAGATTCTAACCGCTTCATGGCTGCTCCATTTCTAACAGAAAATTTCCCATGACTTTGGCTTGCAGATAGCATTTTAAAAGACTTACACCCAGTGCCTTCTATTGTGTTTAGAAAATTTTGATTATTATTTATAATTAGTTCTGTCATAAAGATTATCCTTATATTAAAGTTGAAAAATTATAATACTCCTTTTCTGTATTATAATAAGTTTTTTTTATATTGAAATAATAAATTAACTAATTATGTTAAAATTTATTATTTACTTAAAAATTTAAGTGAAATGAGATTAGATTTTCTAATTCTTGGAAAATCTTAGCAGCGCTTAACTTTGCAATATCATGCATTGCATCTTGACTATTTTGGTCTAAAAATTCATCTGGGTAGAATAAATTCTTGATTTTGATTTTTTCAAGTAATTGATTATTATTTAGAAGATTATTCACATGGGAAGCAAATCCACCAATTGATCCTTCTTCTAGGGTTATAAGATATTGATGATTTTGAGCTATGTTTAAAATTAACTCTTCATCTAGAGGCTTCGCAAATCTTGCATCTATAATGGTGATGTCTATCTTATATTGTTCTTTAAATAATTGTGCGGCTTCCTTTGCGGCTTGTAATCTGGTTCCTAGTGATAAAATAGCAATTTTCTCACCTTGTTGGATAATTTTTCCTTTACCTATTATAATATTAATTATGTTCTGAGTGCCTTCGTCTATTACGGTTGTTGGTCCTCTAGGAAAACGAATAGCCACTGGTGCATTATTAATGTTGGCAGATAGTGTTAGCATAGATTTTAATTCTAGCTCATCACTAGGGCACATTATAATAAAATTAGGCAAGGAGCTAAGATAAGTGATGTCAAAAGATCCAGCGTGAGTTGGGCCATCTGCTCCAACATAACCTGCTCTATCAATAATAAATCTTACGGGTAAATTTTGTAAAGCAACGTCATTGATCACTTGATCATATGCTCGCTGCAGGAAAGTAGAATAAATTGCAACAAAAGGCTTGATTCCTTCACAAGCAAGACCAGCCGCAAAAGTTACCGCATGCTGTTCAGCCATGCCAACATCAAACATTCTTTCTGGAAAATATTTAGCAAAGCTATCAAGCCCAGTGCCTGAAGGCATTGCAGCAGTGATTGCAACTATTTTATCATCATTTTTTGCTAATTCAATTAAACTACTAGAAAAAACTTCAGTATAGGTGGGAACTTTGCTATTAGCTTTTTGTTGGATTTTGGTATTTAAATCAAATTTAGCTACTGCATGATATTTTTCATTACATTCATTCTCTGCTAAAAACCCTTTTCCTTTTTCGGTTATCACATGTAATAAAATAGGTTTGGTAATGCTATGGTCATTTTTTATATTTTGTAAAATATAGACCATATCCTCAATGTTGTGGCCATCTATGGGGCCTAAATAATAAAACCCTATTTCTTCAAAAAAATTACCATCATTAATTAAATCTTTAGTGTTGCGTTCAAATTTTTTCATTATATTACGCAAAGATTTTGGCATGTGATTTAGAATTTTTTTGCTAGTGTCTCTAAAACTTAAGTAAGGCTTGGATGAAATAAGTTTTGCTAAATATGAGGTTAGAGCTCCAACCGCTGGTGCGATAGACATTTTATTATCATTTAATACTAAAATAAGACGTTTATTAAGACTGCCAGCATTATTCATTGCTTCATATGCCATTCCAGCGCTCATAGAGCCATCTCCAATAACAGCAATTACTTCGTGTTTTTGGTTTTGTAAATCTCTGGCTGCAACCATACCAAGAGCTGAAGAAATTGAAGTTCCTCCATGCCCACCTATGAAGGTGTCATATTCACTTTCTAATCTTTTAGTAAACCCAGAAATTCCTCCAGCCTGACGCATGGTAAGCATTTTTTCTCGTCTGCCAGTTAAAATTTTATGGGGATAAGCTTGGTGACCAATATCCCAAACTAATTTATCATCTGGGGTATTAAAAACATAATGCAAGGCTACTGTAAGCTCTATTACTCCAAGTCCGGCTCCCAAGTGCCCACCAGTTGCAGAAACCAGTTCTATGGTTTCTTGGCGTAATTCATCGCAAAAGCTTTCTAGGATTGATAGCTCAAGTTTGCGCAAATCAGCAGGTATATTTATTTGATGTAATAATTTTTTAGGAGTAACTGGCATTATTATTTTTATAAATTTGTTTTAAGTAAGATACTAATTAAAAAAAAACTTAGCAAGGCTATTAACTCAAGATTTTATTATTTATATCAGTAGTTGATCTGCCACTTAAAATTTCTTTTAGTTTTAAATTAAGCCTAGTTTGAATAAATTTAGAAGTTTTAGTTTCTAATTCATTATTGGTTTCTTCAATTAATTCAAAATTATCAGTTTTAAGAAGTTCAGAAAGTTTGCTAATTAAATCAATAATCATTTTCTTATTTTCTAATAAATCACCATTTTCTAATATTGCTTGATTGATGCTATTAATATTATTAGTGGATGAGAGTTTTAATTCAGCAAGTTTCTTAAGAATTATATCATTTTGAGCGTTAGCATAAGCTTTCTCAAGCATTTGATCAATTTCTTCAGAAGTTAAGCCAAAGGTGGGTTTAATTTCGATATCTTGTTTTATGCCACTATTTTCTTCAATGGCAGAAACTGTAAGTAATCCATCGCTATCGACGTTAAAGGTGATTGCCACTTTTGCTAGCGAAGCTTTCATGGGAGGAATGCCTTTTAATTCAAATTTAGCAAGAGATCTGCAATCGCTAGCCATCTCTCTTTCGCCTTGAACAATATGGAAAACTATACCAGTTTGATTATCTTGATAAGTTGTAAAATACTTGGTGATGCTGCAAGGAATAGCTGAATTTTTATGAATAATACGTTCATTGACTCCTCCCATAACTTCTAAACCAATTGATAAAGAGGTCACATCTAGCAATAAGTTGTTGGAACCTAAAGTTAAAGCTTCTGCCTGAATTGCAGCTCCCATAGCCACCACTAAATCAGGATCGATGCTATCTAATGGTGATTTTATATTTTCAGCAAGTAGTGTTTTAACTAAAGGAATTCTTGTTGAACCTCCCACTAGTACTATTTCTTTTATGTTATCTAAAGAGACCTTGCTATCTTTAATAGTGTCTCGGCAAATATCAATTGTTCTATTTATAAAAGGTTTAGCAATTTTTTCAAATTCTTCTTTTGAGATGGATCCATATTCAGAAATATAATTATCTTCAGTGCTTAAGTGTTCTTTAGCATTTCTAGCAATATAATATAAATCTTCAGGAAGTTTCATAAACTTCATTATGGCATGGTCTATATCATCTCCACCCAAATTTATATCGCCACCTGTGGCTAAAACTTGAAAAATGCCTTTTTGTAAGTTTAGGATAGATATATCAAATGTTCCCCCACCAAAATCATAGATTAGGTAAATTCCTTCAGCCTTATGATCTAAGCCGTAAGCTAATGCAGCGGCAGTTGGTTCGTTAATTAGACGTAATACTTCAAGGCCTGCTAAATTAGCTGCAATTTTAGTTGCATTTCTTGCAGTATCATCAAAGTGGGCAGGAACAGTTATAACAGCTTTAGTAACATTCTTTCCAAGAGATTTTTCAGCTTGGGTCTTTAATTTTAATAATATTTGAGCAGAAATTTCTTCTGGACGAAGTTCTTTTACTTTCTGGTTGCTTCCCATTAATCTTTTTATAGATCTAATTTCTTGATAGATAGAAGGTAATATTGGCCCTAATATTTCTACTTTGGTATCTCTTGAGATTGCTATTACTGAATTGGTTGTGCCCAAATCAATGCCAACGGCATGTTCTGATAAACCTACTGGTAATTTAGTTTCTGGTTCAGAAATTTGTAATAGATTCATAACTTAAGATTATTCCTGCCTAATTAATTCCAATTAATATAATAGATTAGATCTTTCTGCGCAAGGCTAAGAAACCAAAAATGAATTATCTTAAAAATTCAATGGATATAGCAACAGGTTTAATGCTTTTATCTTTGCATTTTAACTGATAATTTGCTAGTTTTACTCATTAATAATTGTTAAATGGGTTCACAAGTGACTATTCAAATAGGCAATATAACCATTCACTCACCAGTTATTTTAGCTCCTATGTCGGGTGTAACCGATATGCCTTTCCGTAGGTTGGTTAAGAAATTTGGAGCTGGATTAGTGGTTTCTGAAATGATTGCAAGCAGGGCAATGATTATTCAAACAAAACAATCTTTACAAAAATGTGCTGTTTCTGAATTTGAAGATACCACGTCAGTGCAATTAGCTGGCTGTGATCCAGAAGTGATGGCTGAAGCTGCTAAATTAAATGAAGATATGGGAGCTCCTATCATTGACATTAATTTTGGCTGTCCGGTAAAAAAGGTTGTGGGTGGTAATGCCGGTTCTGCTTTAATGAGGGATGAGAAATTAGCGGCAAGGATTTTAGAAAGCACAGTCAAAGCAGTTAAAGTTCCTGTAACATTAAAAATGCGTAAAGGCTGGGATGAAAATTCTTTAAATGCTCCTAATTTAGCTAAAATTGCTGAAGATGTTGGCATTAAGATGATAACAATCCATGGTAGAACCAGATGCCAATTATATAATGGAGTGGCTGATTGGAAATTTATTCGCAAAGTTAAAGATGCTGTTAATATACCAGTTATTGCCAATGGAGACATATTAACCATAGAAGATGCAGTAAGATGCAAAGAAGAATCCGGTGCTGATGGGGTTATGATTGGCAGAGGAGCTTATGGAAAACCATGGTTTATTAATCAGGTGATGCATTTTTTTAACACAGGAGAGGTATTAGCCGATCCTTCAATAAAAGAAAAACTAGATAATATACTTGAGCATTATGATCATATGATTGAGCATTATGGTGAAGAATGTGGTGTTAGAATGGCTCGTAAGCATATAGGTTGGTATAGCGCAGGCCTTCCATCTTCAGCAGAATTTAGATTTAGGGTTAATAAAATATCTTCTTCTGAGGAAGTTAAACAACAAATAAGTGACTTTTTTGCACAGTTTTTTTAGTCTATTTAAAAAAAGCTCTATTTTTTTCAAGAAATAGCCAATAAAATTCTTCTTGTTAACCGTTTATTAAGAAATAGCTGTATAAAATCCTAAATGATGGGCTTTCTATATAATAAGGTTCGTATAAATACTTATTTAGTAAAATTTTTAAGTATCATTTAAGTTTAACAATTCTTAGGAGTTAAAAATGTCAACATTAAAACTTACAAAAGACAGTTACTGGCAAGCTTGCTTACTATTCTGTTTAATGGCTGCTGTTATGGTATTACCATCTTATTCTTTTGCAGACACTTATGCAACAGGAACTACCGATGATGGTATCAGTCAAACTTTATGCTATATCGTTACTAAATTAACAGGACCTATTGGTAAAACCATAGCCATGATTGCATTAGTTGTGCTTGGTATTGGTATATTTATGGGTAAATTATCATGGCAGCTTGCTTTAGGTGTGGCCATTGGTATCACCTTTATTTTTGCAGCTGGTAAAATTGTTAACTGGTTATCAAATACCGGTACAGATAGCTGTTCAGTTTCTTAAAGATATAAATCTTTATCTTAAGAAAACTAAAATTAAAAAAAGCCCCATATTATTTGGGGCTTTTTTTATGTCCATTTTATGCTAGGGTAGTTCAATTAAGAAATTTAGTCTAACTCAAGAGGAATAATTTTTATGTTTGAGTCTCTTTCCAATAATTTAAATAAGATGATTAGCAGAATCACTTCTCGTGGGTTCTTAAGTGAAGATGATATTGACCAAGCTATGCGTGAGATTAGAATAGCATTATTGGAAGCCGATGTTTCATTAAGCGTGGTTAGAGATCTAGTTAATAAAATAAAAGAAAAGGCAAAGGGAGAAAAAGTTTTAAAAAGCATTTCACCTGGACAGATGGTGGTTAAAATTGTTCATGATGAATTAGTTGAAGTACTGGGCAGGGAATTAAAGCCTATCAATTTATCAATTACTCCACCTGCTGTAATAATGTTTGTTGGATTGCAAGGATCTGGTAAAACCACTTCAAGTGCTAAGCTTGCCCTATGGTTAAAACAAAAGCTTCATAAGAATGTTTTATTAGCTTCTCTTGACACCCAGAGGCCAGCTGCAAAAGAGCAATTACAAAGCCTTGCTAAACAAATAAGCGTTGAGTCTTTGCCAATTATAAATAATGAATCAGCCCTCGATATTGCTAAGCGCAGTATGGATGTTGCTAAAAATTCTATATATGATGTGGTTATTTTAGATACTGCTGGTAGGCTGCATATAGATAAAGAATTAATGCAAGAGCTCCAAGATATCAAAAAATTAGTCAACCCAATAGAGACAATTTTTGTTGCTGATAGTTTAATAGGTCAAGATGCAGTAAATATGGCTACGGAGTTTAATGCTCTATTAGAGTTGACCAGTATTATTTTAACTAGAATTGATGGTGATAGTAGAGGAGGGGCTGCGTTAAGTATTGTTCATAGCACTGGATGTCCAATAAAATATATTGGTGTTGGTGAAAAAATGAATGAGTTTCAAGAATTTCATCCAGATAGAATAGCTTCAAGAATATTAGGAATGGGCGATGTGGTTTCTTTAGTTGAGCAAGCAGCGTCTAGCATTGATCAAGAAGAAGCTCAAAAAATATCAGAAAAATTACAAAAAGGACAATTTGATTTAACTGATTTTTTAAGCCAATTGCGGAACTTAAAGAAAATGGGTGGAATTAGTTCGATGTTAGGAATGATTCCAGGGATAAATAAATTAAAAGGTGCTTTAGATAATAATAAAATTAATGATGATATGTTTAAGCGCCAAGAAGCAATTATTTTATCAATGACTCAAAAAGAAAGACGTAACTATAAAATTATTAATGGTTCAAGAAGAAAAAGAATAGCTGCGGGAGCTGGATTATCAGTTATGGAAGTAAATAGGCTTTTAAACCAATTTCAAGAAATGAGCAATATGATGAAGAAGTTTGGTAAAATGGACCAAAAATCGATGATGCGTTCAGGAATAATGAAAAAAATGCTTGGATAAGGATAACTAGTTAGCAATTTTATCCACATAGCTTTAAAAATAAGAGTCTTGCTTGTAATAATTTGTAGTATTTTATTGTTTGCATTTTAATATAATAAAATATATTTTCTTAAGTAAAAATATTGAGAGTTTAAAATGTGCGGTATTATAGGGATTAACTCACAAGAAGGTGATATTATACCGTCAATCATCACGGGGTTAAAAAATCTTGAATATAGGGGATATGATTCAGCAGGAATTGCATCTGTTATTGAAGAAAAACTAGAAGCAATCAAAGTTCAAGGAAAAATTTTATCCTTAGAAGATGCATTAAAAGATATTTCATTCAAAAGTAATTTAGCTATTGGTCATACGCGTTGGGCCACCCATGGAGTTGCTAACAAAGTTAATGCTCATCCCCATCAAACTAATCAAGTTTCTGTTGTTCATAATGGAATAATTGAAAATTATATCAGCATTAAAAATAGACTTGTAGAAGAAGGGCATGTTTTTTCTTCGCAAACTGATAGCGAAGTTATTCCACATTTAATAACTTATTATTTAAATAAATCTTATCAGCCTTTAGAGGCTGTAAAAGAAGCTATCAAAGAGCTAGATGGCGCATTTTCAATTGCTGTAATATTTTTGCATTATCCGGAGCTAATGATTTCTGCTCGCAAAGGTTCTCCGCTTGTTATAGGATATGGGGATAATAAAAATATAGTTGCTTCAGACGCTTATGCTTTGGCATTTTTAACTAATCATATTAGTTATCTAGAAGAAGGTGATGTTGCTGCAATTTATCCAGATCAAGTTATAATTTATGATAAAGATAATCAACAAGTTAAGCGCAAGGTAATAGTTACCGATAATAATGTAGTTAACATTAGTAAAGAGAATTTTAGCCATTACATGTTAAAAGAAATTTTTCAACAACCAACAATTATTGCCGATTTAATTAATAAATACTGTGACTTAACCAATAATAATATTGAGTTTGAAAATATTGCCATTAATTGGAAAGCTTTAAATAAAATTACTATAATTGCTTGTGGTAGTTCATATATTGCTGCTCTAACCTGTAAATATTGGTTAGAAAAATATGGAGAAATTTTTGTTGAGGTGGATATTGCTTCTGAGTTTCGTTACCGTAATAGTTATTTACCTGAAAATGGATTATGTATTTTTCTTTCTCAATCAGGTGAAACGGCAGATACTTTAGCGGCTTTACGTTATGTTAAAGAAAAAGGCCAAAAGACCTTGAGTATAATTAATGTGAAAGAAAGCAGCTTAGATAGAGAAGCAGATTTTTCTATTCAATGTTTTGCTGGTCCAGAAATTAGTGTGGCGTCAACAAAAGGTTTTACAACTCAGCTAGTGGTGTTGCTTCTTATTTCTTTATTTATTGCTCGTAAGCGTGAAAAACTAACTTCCACTCAACTAGCTGAAAAGTTGATAGCTGTTGCTGAAATTCCAGGCAGAATGGCAGAAGTATTAAATAATGCAGATGCTATTAAGCTGGTATCATCTCATATTGCGTCTGCTAAGGATGTTATATTTATTGGTAGAAATTATATCTATCCTATAGCTTTGGAAGGAGCTCTTAAATTAAAAGAATTATCTTATATTCACGCTGAAGCAATTGCTGCAGGAGAATTGAAGCATGGTCCCATTGCATTGGTTGATGAAAATATGCCAATTATTGTATTAGCTCCCAAAAATAGTTTATTTGATAAAATATCTTCTAATGCTCAAGAAATATCAGCAAGAGGTGGTAAATTAATTACTTTTAGTTCAAAAGAAGGTAATGAAATATTAAAAGAATTAAGTAGCGACTCTATTGAAATAAGTGGTTGCGATGAATTAATAGAGCCAATTATTTATTCAGTGCCTATGCAGTTGTTAGCTTATTATGTTGCCGTTAAAAAGGGAACTGATGTTGATCAGCCCAGAAATTTAGCCAAGTCAGTAACTGTTGAGTGACTTTTAAAATTTTCTATTGCTTGTTTTCTGGTTAAAGCATAGTCAACAATAGGTCTGGGATAGCCTCTAGGGCGAAATAAATCCGAAGGGCAATGTATCTCTTTATTTGAAAGATTTAACAATTCTGGTAAATATTTGCGGATATAATTGCCATTTGGATCAAATTTTTGACTTTGAGAGTAAGGATTAAAAATTCTAAAATAGGGTTGGGCATCAGTTCCTGTTGATGCACACCATTGCCAACCACCCACATTAGAACTTAGCTCGTAATCCATTAAATATTGAGCAAAGAATTCTTCACCTAATCTCCAGTCAAGCCATAAATTTTTAGTCATAAAGCTTGCAACAATCATTCTGGCTCTATTATGCATCCAACCAGTTGTTGTTAGCTGTTTTACGGCTGCATCAACCACTGGGAATCCTGTCTCTCCTGAAGTGAATTTATTAAAGAGCTCAGGGTTAGAGTTCCATTTTAGATTACGATATTGATGTTGCATTTCAAGATTTATAGAATCGGGATAATAATATAAAATCATTGCATAGAAATCTCGCCAGGCTAATTCATTTATCCATCGACTATTTGAGTTGTTTTTTATCGCTTCCCTATAGCATTGTCTTACAGATAAATTTCCAAATCTTAAATAAGGAGAAATAGCACTGGTTCCATCGCAGCCTAATAAATCTCTTTGGTGATTATAATCAGGTAATAATGAATTAATAAAAAAATTAAGGCGTTTATTGCAATCTTCAGGTTTAAAATTACTTTTAGTAGAAGAGCTTTCAAGCCTTATAGGAATTATTCCTGAATTTGCTAATATTGTTCTTAGGTTATTAGTATTAGCAAAATTATAAGGAGCTTTTATATTATATGCGCCATAATCTAGAGGATTTATTGTTTCTAACCATTTTCTAAAATAGGGGGTAAAAACTCTATAATTACTGCCATCCTCTTTGAGAATTCTATCGGGAGTTAGTAATAAATGATCATTATTAAGAATTAATTTAACATGCTTAGATATGTCTTTATCTCTTTTTACCCCATATGGTTCATAATCTTGGCCAGCAAATATTTTTTTAACATTTAAAGATAATGCAATTTTAGGAATAATTTCTTCGGGTTTTCCATAAAATACTAGTAGCTCAGAATTTTCTTTACGTAATTCATTATCTATTTTAATTAAGCTATCAGTTATAAAGCTAATTCTTTTATCATTAGGGTTTTTGAACCTAGATAGAATATTTTCATCAAAAATAAATATTGGTTGAATTGCTTCTTTTTCTTGGGATGCAAAATAAAGAGAAATATTGTCTTCTATTCTTAAGTCTCTTCTAAGCCATAATAATGATGTCATAAATTTACTCTATATAAGATGTCTTCCATTATCCAAATAGATAACTTGCCCTGTAATATTACCGCTTTTTAATATAAACTCTATAGTTTGATATATTTCATCGAGTTTGATGGTATTTTTTAATGGAGCTTCATGCTGAAGTTTCTGAAAAATTTCATAATTCTGTCCTTCTTTAAAAAGTATAGGTCCTAAAGCAATTGCATTGACCTTAATATCTGGTGCTAAGCTTAAAGCAAGCATTTGGGTTAATGTGGCTAAAGTTTTTTTTGTTAAAGAATAAGAGAAAAAACTTTTTGAATTTTGGCTAATGCTAGTATCTACCAAATTTATAATATCAGCTTTAATGCCAGTTTCAGATATTTTTTTTGCAAGAAAAAGAGGAGCTTTTAAATGAATGCTAAGATTTTCTTCAAAGTTTATAGGATTTAAATTTAATATAGTATCATTCTTTAAGATAGAAGCGTTATTTATAAGCAAGCTTATAGGACCCAGCTGTTTATTTACCTGATCAACTAAATCTTCCACTTGATCAAGTTGAGTTAAATCAGCTTTAAAAAGCATTACATTCGTGTTAGTTAACAAAGTTCTGGCTGTGTCATAAGCTTCTTTTTCAGAATGATTGTAGTGCAAAGCAATGGACCAACCATTTAGAGATAATTTTTCTATCAAGAATTTACCAATTCTTTTTGCTGAACCAGTAATTAAAGCAATTTTAGGTGTTTCATTAAACATTTTGAATTTATTTTATACCACATGTTGTATTTTTGATATATTATAACAATATATATATTTGATATCAATAAGAGTTAGTGTTTAGTGAGTTTAGGATAGGTAATGGGAGAGCAGCATTTTTTAACAATAGTTTTATTAATTTTATCCGCTGCGGTAGTTGTGGTGGCTATATTCAAGAAGTTAAAACTTAGCCCCGTGTTAGGATATTTTGTGGCTGGTGGCTTAATAGGTGAACATGGGCTTAATTATGTTAATTCTCATAATACCGAAGTTCTAGGAGAAGTTGGTGTTATCTTCTTGTTATTTGCAATAGGTTTAGAATTAACTTTTGACCGTCTTAAAGCAATGCGTCGCTATGTTTTTGGTTTTGGGTCTTTACAGGTTGTTATTACAGCTTTCAGTTTAGGTCTTGTTGCCTGCCTTCTTGGCGAAAGCTTATCTGCTGCTGCAATATTGGGTGGAGGACTAGCATTGTCTTCAACAGCGATAGTTTTACAGGTTGTTGCTGAAAAGAGGGAGCAATCAACACAAGTTGGTAGATTGTCTCTTGCAGTGTTATTAATGCAAGATTTTGCGGTTGTACCGTTGTTAGTGTTAGTGCCTATTATATCTGGAGATCAAGTAGGATTTATTAAGCCTCTGGGAGAAGCTTTTATTAAAGCAGTGCTTGTTTTAGTGTTTATTTTTGTTGTTGGAAGAATTGTCTTAAGACCAATGTTTAGTATGAATAGTTCATCTAATCCAGCAGAAAGTAATGAAATTTTTATTGCAACTACAATTCTTATTGCTTTAGGAACCGCATATCTTACAGATTACATGGGATTATCTCTTGCATTAGGAGCTTTTGTTGCTGGTCTTTTGGTTGCTGAAACAGAATTCCAGATTCAAGCTGAAGAAAGCATAGCTCCATTTAAAGGATTATTTCTAGGGCTGTTCTTTATGTCAGTTGGTATGTCTATTAACTTACAGTCACTCTTAGATAACTGGAGTTACATAGCTTTGCTTTCAGTAGGTTTAATTATTTTAAAAGCATCAATTATTATTCTTTTGGCTCTGATTTTTAAATTTAGCGTAGGCAATTCTATTCATGTTGGATTGCTCTTAGCTCAGGGGAGTGAGTTTGCTTTTATTTTATTTAGATTAGCAGATGCAGAAAATATTTTTAAAATACCAACAGATACTTTGCTGTTAGTGGTTACCATAACCATGGCATTTACTCCTTTAATAGCTTTGTTGGGTTCATGGATATCTAAAAAATTAGATAAGAAAAATAAAATGAAGCAAAATGATATTTATAAAGATATTGCCGACTTAAATCACCATGTTATTGTGTTGGGCTTTGGTAGGGTTGGTCAGATGGTGGCTAGACTTTTAGCTGCAGAAAAAGTTAATTATATTGCTGTAGATATTAATTCAGAGCATGTTTCCACTGAGCGTCAGAAAGGCAATCCAGTTTATTTAGGTGATGCTAGTAGTTTAGAAATGCTAAATTCTATAGGTATTGCAAGAGCTAGTGCAGTGATAATTTCTTTAAGTAATGAGATTACCCTTAAAAAAGCTGCAAAAGTTATTTCTAGAGAATATCCTAAATTACCTATAGTTGTGAGGGCAAAAGATTTATCTAATACGGTAGATCTTTATTCTTATGGAGCAAGTATCATAGTTCCAGAAACTTATGAAACTGGCTTACAATTAGGTGGAGCTGTTCTAAAGTCTGTTGGGGTTAGTGAGTTTGAAGTTAGTAGAATAAAAAATCAATTTAGAGCGGGAAATTATATTAAATTGCCTAAATTAAACGATGATGAGATTGAAAATAATATTTATGGTTAGAATTTATATTTTATTAATTACAGTTTTTTTAGGATTCCAAGCTTTTTCAGCAAAATTTAAAGATAATTTTGTCTCTTATTTTGCTTCAATTAAGTCTTCAGAGGTTAATGTAAGAAAGGGGCCTAATACCCGTTATCCAATAGAATGGGTTTATACTAAGAAAGGAGAGCCTATTGAGGTTATTGCTCAATTTGAACATTGGCTTAGAATAAAAGATTTTAACGGAGATGAAGGTTGGATAAAAACTGCTATGGCTTCTAAGAAAAGAACTGGAATTATTGTAACTAATTCTTCAGGTAAAAAACAAACAAATTCTTATGCTAAAGTTTATGAGATTCCAGAAGTTGCTAGCAAAATAATTGGTAATATTGCTTCATCAAAAAGAGTGAATATTAATAAGTGTAATAAAAATTGGTGTTTAATTAAAGTTGCTGACTTTGAGGGCTGGGTTGAAAAACAGCATATTTGGGGAGTTTATGGATCTGAGGAATTTAAGTAATTAATGGAGCTTTATTGTTGATATTTAGCTTGTTAAAAATATAAGAATATTTAAAATCACTTCATCTCTTGCATCAGTTTATTAAGAGGAGCTAAATTCCTAGAGTTTCTTTAATATATTTTTCTGCCCAAGCGGCTGTTTTATCCTGTAAGTTTACGGCTATAAAAATAGTGTCATCTCCGGCTAAGCTTCCAATAAATTCTGGATATAAATAATTTTCTATAAGCTGTTCATCAATTATAGAGGCCAAAGCTGAAGCATGGCCTGGCGTGGTTTTTATTATAAATAAATTTGGACTCACAAAGGTTATTTTTATATTTCTTTCTTTAGATGGTAATTTTTTTAATTGATACTTTCCATGGAATTTATAAGCCCCCAGCTGCTTTAATTTTCTAGAAATGCTAGATTGGGTAAGATTATGCCCTAATTTTGTGAGTTTTATTAATAGCTCTTTTTGCTCGCTAATTCCTTGGTTTATTAGCTTTATAATATCGTCGTTTAACATAGGCTGCATAAAATAATTGTCTTGATAGATTTATTTTAACAATACAGGAATGATAATTTAGCTGTCAATACTAGATTATGGTTAATCTTGTTCAATTAAGTATTTAAAAACTCTGCTAACGAAGCGCAATCTGTTATTGAAATTTCAGTAGTGTCAAATGCGTTAACTTGATGAAATTCTCCAGTAATAGCATTGACTGCAAGAGCAGCTTCTTTTAGAAAATTATTGAAATAACTATTACTGTCATGGCGATTAAGTGCATCAAGCCTTATAGCCATGCCTATTAAAGTTTTAGCTGAGCCACTAATTTCTAGGGCCTTGTTATAATGTGGAGAATAATGCTCGAATTTTTGGCTAATCTTCTTAGGTAAAATATTATTAAGATAACATTCTTTAATTGTTGTGGACTGGCTCATTTTTATTTCTCCAATATTATATAGCTAAAATTTAGCTTTTAATCCAATAGTTACAGAGTGATCTCTTAAATTAGCCGTTCTTGCCGGAGAGTTAGGATCATTAACAACTTCCCCAGTTCCTGTGAATCCTTTATTAGTGGTTAATTGCCCTCTATCTAAGAAGCTATATCCCATATCAATATCAAATAATTCATTGCTAGTTACGTTAACACCAAGTCCAACTTGAAAAGCAAATTGATTATTAGATTTGCCAGTATATATTGCCTGGCCTAAATTCCTTCCATTAGGGGTTCTTTGTTCAGTAACTACATAATCAGAAGAAGAGTTTACAGACATACCCATACCAACTTTAACATATGGAGTAATTAAAGAATTTTTTATTACATCCACACTCAAGTTTAATAAGAATACATCACTTTTTCCTTTCCAATTTGAAGAATAATTATATGTATCATTCCCACTAAGTGTATTAGTATAAAAATAGGTATTGCCAATTTTTCTATATTCTAAGCTAGCTCCAAAGATATCCATAAATTTTTTACCAAATTCAGCTCCAGCATTATATGTGGTTTGAGAGCTATTTACGCTGGCGCTTCCGCCTGTGGCAACTGGTTGATCCACTCCAGCTTTTAATGTGGCAAAATAATAATTTTGGTTTCTAGTTGAAGAATTTTCAGCGGCGTTGGCAACCAAAGGAAGTGACGCTAAAGAAAATGCTGTAATTAATTTGAATATTTTAGTTGAGCTCATATATGGTTCTCTAATTTTATTAGTTGTTTTTAAACTACAAGGATTCTATAAAATGATTCTCTCAACTGCAACTATTATTTTAAATTACTCTATAAATCTATATACTAAAAATTGTCAGATAAAAGGAGGTTATTCTATATAAAAGCGGAAATAATTTTATGTCTGATGTTAGAGCGTTTAGTAGAGCAAGTATTAAAACTAACTCTTAAGAAGATTAAGAGGGAGATAGAGAGATATTTAACCAAGGTAATAACTCATATTTAATAAATATAATTCAGATACTCCTTGGAAAGGAGCAAAGTATATAGTAATATCAATAAAAATATTGTTAATACCAAAGTATGCTTAATTAATGACTGAAATAATCAATACTCAATTTACTCAAGCACTAAGTGAGCGCTATTTAGCGTACGCTCTTTCAACAATCATGTCTAGATCTTTGCCTGATGTTAGAGATGGTTTAAAGCCAGTTCATCGTAGAATTTTATATGCGATGTTGCAGTTAAGAATGGACCCTAAAGCTGCTTATAAAAAATGTGCTAGAGTTGTGGGTGATGTTATTGGTAAATATCACCCACATGGTGATACTGCTGTTTATGATGCTTTAGTTAGATTGGCCCAAGATTTTACCATTCGCTATCCTTTGATTCAGGGGCAAGGAAATTTTGGTTCAATTGATGGCGATAATGCTGCTGCAATGAGGTATACCGAATCAAGATTAACAGAAATATCTTTATATTTGCTTAGGGATTTAGAAGAAGATACAGTTAATTTTAAATCAACATATGATGAACAAGATAGTGAGCCTTGCTTGTTGCCAGCAATGTTCCCTAATTTATTAGCTAATGGAACTGAAGGCATTGCTGTGGGAATGGCCACTTCTATTCCTCCTCATAATATTGGTGAGCTTTGTGAAGCATCACTTGCGCTTTTAGCCAAGCCAGAGATTTCTGTTGCAGGATTATTAGAATATATCCAAGGTCCAGATCTACCTACGGGTGGTATTATTAACGAAAGCAAAGAAAATATCATTAGAATTTATGAAACTGGTAAAGGTGGCTTAAAAGTTAGGGCTAAATGGCATAGAGAAGATTTACCCAAAAATACTTATCAAATAGTTATCACTCAAATACCGTATCAAGTACAAAAATCTAGATTAATTGAAAGGATGGCTGAGCTCTATAAAGAGAAAAAGCTGCCATTAATTGAAGATTTTTATGATGATTCGGCTGAAAATATGTCGGTAATTATTAAGCCTAAAAATTCTAGCATAGCTGCTGAAGCTATTATGGAATCTTTATTTAAACTTACAGATTTAGAATATCGTCTTACTTTAAATATGAATGTGTTAGACAGCTCTTCTATACCTAGGGTAATGAGTTTAAAAGAAATTTTAGAGGAGTTTTTAAAGCATCGTGAAGTTATCATCACTAAGCGTTCAAACTTTAGATTAAATAAGATTATTGCAAGATTAGAGATATTAGATGGTTTGCTAATTGCTTATTTAAATTTAGATGAAATTATTAGAATAATTCGTTATGAAGATGAGCCGAAGGAGATGTTAATTCAAACCTTTAATTTAACAGAGGTGCAAGCTGAAGCTATTTTAAATATGAGGCTTAAATCCTTACGTAAATTAGAAGAGACAACTATTCGTACAGAGTATGATGCATTAATTAAAGCTAAGGCAGAATTAGAGGCAATTTTGAATAATCCTTCGGTTCTTAAAAAAGTTATTAAGTCTGAACTTACAGAAGTTAAAAATAAGTTTGGTAGCAACACAGAAATTGGTGCAAGAAGAACCGTTATTAATAACGAAGCTCTTGCTAATGTTCAGGCGGTTGATATTGAAAGTTTTATTACTAAAGAGCCATTAACTATAATTTGTTCGAAATTAGGGTGGATAAGAGCCTTAAAGGGGCATAATATTGCTCAGGATACTTTAAAATATAAAGATAGTGATGGAGCTAGATTTAGCTTTGAATTATTTACTACTGATAAAATTATTATTTTTACCAATTTAGGAAAATTTTATACTCTGTCAGCCCATGCTCTAAATATTACTAAAGGAGATGGTGATCCTTTAAATGTTCTTCTTGAGTTAGAAAAAAATGAACGCATTATAACCATGATGCCTTATAATTTGAATCAAAAGCTATTATTAGTTAATCAAAATGGTAAAGGCTTTGTGGTGACTTCTAATGAGGTTCTTGCTCAAACCAAATTAGGTAAGAAAGTTATGAATATTGCGGAAGGTGATGAAGCAATAATTTGTAAAGCAATTAGAGATGAAGATAATTTAGTGGCAATAATTAGTGATAATCGTAAATTATTGATTTTTAAGTTAGAAGAAATTCCTGAAATGAAAAAAGGACAGGGAGTTCAGCTACAAAAATATCAAGATAGCGCTAAGTTAGCTGATTTGAAATTATTTGCAGAAGCTGATGGCATTACCTGGAAATATTTAGGCCAAATGCGTTGTGAGAAGCGCTTAACTCCATGGATTAGCAGGCGCGGTAAAGTGGGTAAAATTCCTCCTGCTGGCCTAGCTAAAAGTAATAAATTTGACTAGGATTTTTTTAAATCACTCCTCTAATTAATCAAAGATTTTCATCTAGATTTTAAAAGTGGAGTGATTTAATAGACCTTTTTTTGAAACTCTATTTCTGCTGGTGATTTGTGCGTCGATACGGTTCTCGAACAGTCATATACTACGTGTACACTCCTGTTCTCCGCTTCCGATTATCCTGCAAATCTCCTAACATAATCGAGTTTCAAAAAGAGGTCTAATATTTTAGGAATAAAGGATTGAAATTCTCTAAGAAGCTACAGGAAAATCAAATTTATCATTACATTGCACCATTCTCCAGGCTGATCTATCGCTGAATAATTTACGTAGTAATTGATTGTTTAGTGAATGTCCAGATTTAACTCCATGGAAATGTCCCATGATTCTAGATCCAGAAAGATATAGATCGCCTATGGAATCTAAGGTTTTATGACGGGCAAATTCATCTTTATAGCGCAATCCATTGTCATTAAGAACCTTATGTTGATCAACTACAATAGCATTATCTAGAGATCCACCTTTAATTAGGCCTAACTCTTTTAACTTTTCAACATCTTTTAGAAATCCAAAAGTGCGAGCTTTTGATAATTCAATTTTAAATGAATTAGTATTGGCATAAAAGCTGCAGGATTGTTTATTAATTACAGCATCGTTAAAATCAATGTCCATTCTAACAGAAAAGTCTGAATCTGGAGCAATAGAGGCATAAGCATCGCCGTCAGTAATATCAACTTTACGAAGAATTTCAATAAAGCGTCTTCCAACATTTTGTTCACAAATGCCAGCTGATTCAATCATAAATACAAAATGATCTGAGCTTCCGTCCATAATTGGCATTTCATCGGCATCTACTTCAATAATAACGTTATCAATGCCGCATCCCCATAAAGCTGCCATAAGATGTTCAACGGTAGCAACTTTTATTTGATTATCTTTGCTTACTAAATTGGTTCCTAAGAAAGTGGTGGATACTAAGTCATGTGCAGCTTTAACTTCGCCAATAATTTTACGACTAGAATCAACTTTACGAAAAGTTATACCATTATCAATAGGAGCTGGTAATAAAGAAAGATTAACAAAGCTTCCGGTATGCAAGCCAATACCAAAGCAATTTACTTTGTTTTTTATTGTACGTTGATTTTTTACAAACACCAGTAACCTCTAAATAAATATAAATATCTAATTATAAGGTTAGTGATTTATGAGTGTAAAATCAAATAAACAAATGTTACCATTTATTACAGAAAATTATTAAGTATGTAATGCACCCATTTTAACCATTGTTAAAAGAAACATCATAACAATAAAGAAAACTATTAATGCTAACATTGTATAGTTTTTATATTTGAGTTTATTATTTTTTTGATCGTTTTTCATAAGCTATAACTAATTTAAAAATTTATCTATAATTGCACTTAAGAATAATGCAAATAAGTAAAAAATAGAAAATCCAAAAACTTTTCCTGCGATTTTATTTTGAGTATCAAGAAGAAGCTTTGTTGTGAGTATTAAAAATATAATATTTAAAATTATAGAAGTGAATAAATAAATATAGCCACAGAAGTTTAAAATAAAGGGTAAAATGCTTATAAAAGTTAATAAAATTGTGTAAACTAAAATTTGTTTTTTAGTAGACGCAATGCCAGCTACTAGAGGCATCATTGGAATATTAGCTTTTTTATAATCATCTGAACTATATAAAGATAAGGCCCAGAAATGTGGAGGGGTCCATAAAAATATAATTAAAAATAATATAATGGGTTCAATGGTTATTTGATTAGTTACGGCCACCCAACCAATTAATGGGGGTAATGCCCCAGCTGCCCCTCCAATTACTATATTTTGAGCGGTAGATCTTTTTAAAATTACGGTATAAATATAGTCGTAAAAGAAAATAGTAAAGGCAAGTAGAAATGCAGAAGTTAAATTAACTGCAAGTCCCATAAGAGTTACAGATAATATTGATAAAAATATCCCGAAGTGAAGTGCGTCATCGGGCAAAATTCTTCCAGAAGGGATCGGGCGTTTTTTAGTTCTTTGCATGATGTTATCAATATCGCGATCATACCACATGTTAATAGCTCCAGCAGCGCCAGACCCAATAGAAATGCATAATATAGCTATCGTAGCAATAAAGGGGTTTATTGTGCCAGGAGCTAAATATAATCCGGTGATTGCCGTGAATATAACCAACGACATAACTCTGGGTTTTAATAAGCTAAAATAATCTTTTACGGTGGATTCTGTTGTCATAAATATTAGTTTTAAATTATATTCTTTATATCAATAAGGTATTTTTCTTAAGTTTTCAAATCAAACTAAGGAATAATGCATAATATAGAACATTATTTACCCATGAAAATGTTTTAAATAATCTTCAGATTGCATTTCTTTAAGACGAGATGCAGTTCTTAAAAATTCAAAATGCCATTTTCCTGATTTATAAATTGAATCAATATCAGTGTTGCTTGAGCAAATTAGAAGCCTTTTATATTCATAAATAGTGTCAATTAGATAAATAAATCGTCTTAATTCATTATGTTCATCGGCTCTAAGTTCTGGAATTTCTGAGATAAAAATAATATTAAAATTTTCGCAGATAGCTATATAATCTGAGCTAGATAAAGGAGCTCTACATAATTGATCAAAACTAAAAATAGTGCAATCAAGAGTGGTTAGGGGGCAGACTAGCTCTCTTCCATTAACATCTAGTAGATAATTTTTTACAGGAGCGTTATTGCTAAGTTTAGCAAAGCTATCAAGAATAAATTTCTGTGAATCAATAATTTCTTTATAAATATAATAGGTGCTGGTAACGGACTTGAGTTTATGAGCGCGATAATCATAATTAGAGTTCATTTGGATAATATCTAATTGATTTTCAATTAATTTTATAAAGGGTATAAAAGAATCTCGTTGCAACCCATCAGCATATAATTCATTTGGTGCAAAATTTGAAGTGATTACTATAATAATATCTTGATCAATTAATTCTTTAAATAATTTTCCTACTAGCATTGCATCTGTAATGTCATTAATATAAAGCTCATCAATATATAAAACTTGAAATTTTTCTTTAAGAAATTTTGCAATAGTTTTTAAAGGGTTAGAAGATTTTTGCTTATTTTCTTGGGACTGATGCAAATATTTATGAACTTCAAGAATAAATGAATGAAAATGAGTTTTTTGTTTTTTATTGGTGGCAATATTTTCAAAAAATATATCCATTATTATAGATTTGCCAACTCCTACGCTCCCGTGTAAATAAAGACCTCTAACTAATTCGTTCTTCTTTAATAATTTCTTAATAATATTTTTTTTACTTAATGAGTCATTAATTTTTTGATTCAGATTGGCCAAAAATTCTAATATTTGCTCTTGAGCTTGGTCAGGCTTTATATTATTCTCTGTTAGTGTTTTATAGTATTTTTCTATAATTGTTTTTTTCATATAATTTCATGTACTGCAATGAGTAATTAAATGCAACTTAAGCCAAACTTACTTGGTAATCAAAATATTTGGCAAAGTTTGATTCATGATTTTCAAAATCATAATATGGCTCATGCCTATTTATTTTCTGGTCCAGTTGGGGTTGGTAAAGCTTCAACTGCAAAAGAATACATAAAATATATTCTTCAGGCAAATGATGTTTTAGCAAAAAGAATAGAAGAAGATAATTTTCTTGATTTATTGATATTAAATAACCAAGAAAAAAATGAAATAACCGTAGATATGGTTAGAAAAGCTGGTAGTTTTTTTGAACAAACCCCTACAGAATGTCCTTATAAATTTGTAATAATTGATTCAGTTGATGATTTAAACATTAATGCGGCTAATTCTTTGCTTAAGATTATTGAAGAGCCAAGAAATAATACCTATATTTTTCTTATTAGCCATGCGCCATATAGTTTATTAGCAACAATTAGGTCTAGGTGTAGGATTATAAGGTTTAGGCCGCTTGAATTGGAGCAGCTGAAAGCTGTGGCTGATTTAGATTATGCAAGTTATATGCAAGATTTAATAGCGGGATCTCCTAACAAAGCCATTAACTTGCTCAAATTAGAAATTATTCCAATTTATGAACAATTTTTACAACTTCTTTCAGATGATAATTTTAATGCATTTGATAAATTTTTAGACAAAATAGCTAATAATCAAGATAAATGGAATATTATCAAAGAACTATCAATTTATGCGTTAGTTAAGTGCATTAAAATAGCTGCAAATGCTATAAAATTAGATCAATTAAGCGATCTTGAAAGCAAAATACTTACTCCTATTGCTTTTAAAAAATCACTGCCTGAGTGGTTCAAAATCTATGATAAATTAACAGAGTTATTTGTTAATGAAGAAGTTTATAACTTAGATAAGAAGCAAGTGTTATTTATTGCCATTAAAAAAATTATTTAGTTAATAGAAACATCTCTTTTACATCTTGAGAAGAAAATTTTTGTGATTGGCTGCAGAATTGGCAGTTAATTTCAATTAGATTTTCAACTAATAAAGAAGAAACTTCTTTTTCCCCTAATGAAATCAAAACCTCTTCTGCTTTTTGGCGAGAACATCTACATTTATTTATAATTGGTAGATAATCATATACTTTTACCCCAACTTCATGATAGAGCGAGTAAAGCAGTCTTTCAGATGATAGCTCAGGGTCAATAAGTTCATGATCTTTTATGGTTGTAAAATAAGCTTGAGCTTCTCTCCAATGTTCATCATCATCACTATCATTTCTGCTAGGTAATTTTTGAATCATAATTCCTCCAGCGCAGAATAATGTTTCTGATCCAGGAGTTATATAATTACCAATAGCAATTTTAAATAATGTTTTTATTTGTTCAGATTGAGAGAAATATTTTTCAATAGATTTAGTTATACTTAGGTTACTAATTTCTATTATTCCTTGATAGCGTTGGTTGCTATGTAATATACGATCTATTGTTACAATGATAATAGCTTTGCTTATTATATCTTCATAAGAAATATTGCCATAATCCAGTTTATTATCAAATTGTGCATAACCACGAATTTGATTGGGAGATTGGAAATCAGCGATGACATATTTTACTGCATGTTCTGATTGGAGTTGAACACTTAAAATAATTTCTTCTTTAAATTGAGAGCCAATTATTGCTGATGCTATCAGTAATTCAGTGAGAATTTTATTTATAGGATCAGGATAGTGATGTTGCTTTAGAATTTTATTAAGTTCACCATCTAGTTTAATAATTCTGCCTCGAACAGCATCATTAAGAATAGTGAAGGGAATAATTTCATTATTGGACATAATTACTCATTATTAATTCTATTAATTTCAGCACCACAGGCAAAAAGTTTTTGTTCTACGGATTCATATCCTCGATCTAAGTGATATACTCTATGAACAAAAGTTTCTCCTTTGGCAACTAATCCAGCTAATATTAGAGATACTGAAGCTCTTAAATCGCTTGCCATAACATGGGCGCTATTAAGAGATTTCACCCCTTTTACTGTGGCGCAATTACCATTTATAGTGATGTTAGCTCCCATTCTATTTAGTTCAGGAACATGCATGAATCTATTTTCCCAAATATTTTCAGAAATTATTGAAACATTATTAGCAATGGACATCATCATCATAAATTGAGCTTGCATGTCTGTTGGAAATCCTGGGTAAGCCTGCGTACTAATATCTGTAGAATTAATATCAGTGCCTTTACGGTATATTTTTATCCCCTCATGGGTGGGTTCAATGCAAACGCCGGCTTGTGCAAATTTAGCTTCTATATTATCAAGGAATGTATTCTCAATTCCAGTTAGTAACAATTCTCCATCAGTGACTGCAGCGGCCACTGCATAAGTGCCAGCCTCGATTCTATCGGGCATTACTGAATAATGTCCGCCATGAAGTTTATCAACACCAGTAATTTTAAGGGTCGAGGTTCCAATGCCTTCGATAAGGGCTCCCATAGTGACTAAGCAATTAGCTAAATCCACTATTTCTGGTTCAACTGCAGCATTAGTGATGATGCTTTCTCCTTCAGCTAAAGAGGCGGCCATTAAAGCATTTTCTGTGGCTCCTACAGAAATAATATCAAAATGAATATGGTTTCCTTTTAAGCCATTAGAAGGAGCATCAGCTTGAATATAACCATCTTCTAAAGTTATTTTTGCACCTAATTGTTCCATAGCATAAAGATGTAAATTAACGGGCCTGTTCCCTATTGCACATCCCCCAGGAAGGGAAACTCTCATTCTTCCACATCTGGCAAGAAGGGGTCCTAATGTTAAGAAAGATGCCCTCATTTTTCTAACTATCTCATATGGAGCAACTAAATTATCAATATTGCTAGCATTAAATAAAATAGTACGTCCTATTTTATTCTCTTTCACACTTGAACCATCAATGCTAAATTCGGCACCATGATTCATCAATAATTGATTCATTGTTACCATATCTGAAAGATTAGGTATGTTTGAAAGAACCATAGTGTCAGTTGTTAGTAAAGAAGCTGCCATAATTGGGAGTGCTGCATTTTTAGAGCCGCTAATATGAATTTTACCCTTTAGAGGATTTCCACCTTTAATTTTAATTATATCCATTTTGTTTTTTCTTGATAAAAATTAATATCTAGTCAATATGCTTTAATCCAGCTCTCAAATATGCATAACCAGTAAATAAAGTTAGTGCAGCCGATATCCATAAAGCTATAGAC
>JBASGW010000041.1:0-62807 GCA_049653745.1 Rickettsiales bacterium | reverse complement strand
CTATTGTTTGTTCTGCGGTATATGGATTGGTAATTAATTTGTCAGCTAAAGTTTCTCCCATCATAAGGGGAACATCTACATTATCAATAACTTTTAGAATTTCATTTATAAATTCAATATTAAGATCATATTCTTTTATTAGCTGCAAAGCTGTAATGTTATTATGAGTTTTTTTGTAGATATCAAATCCATTTCTTATCATGTTGGTTGCAAGGGAATATTGATTACCAATTATGCTCAAATGTAGAGGTCCATAGCCATATTTATTAGAAAATTGCACTTCTTTAAGTGCATCTATGTTTTTTAGTGAAACTATGCCTTCAAGTATATTTATCTCTTCTTGACTAAGGGATGTGATATTGCCAGACTTAGCTTCCAAATATTCTTTCATTAAGTCATGCAAATCTAAAAAATTTCTAGTCTCTGAGTTAGATAAGCCAAATGCTCTAAAAGTTTCATATAATTGATTACTGCTATAAAGATGAGGAAATTTTTTTATTACTTTCGTAGCATAATTAAAATCAAATTCTCTTAATAAAGCTATGTAATATTCAATGCTAATAATGGCTACAGCTCCATTTTCTATTAATAAATCTGCCATCTTCAAGTTTTTAGCTATTAATGCTCTTGCTATTAAATTTAAATTTTTCTCAGAGGTAAAATTTGGGTTTGCATTATTAGATAATGCAAATTCTGCTAATGATGTTATACCATAAATTATTGAATATTCTAGAACCAGGCTAGGATTTAAAGAATAGTTTTTAATTAATGTTTCTAATATTTTTTCTGGAATTATAGATAATTTTTGAATGCTATTTATTTTAGTTACATGCCTATCTTTTATCAGTTCTTGAAAAATTTTGTTAAAGCTAATCCCGTCATCTCTCGCAATATTTAGAATTTCTAGTTGTTTTTTAGTTAAATATGCTTTGCTATATTCATTATTTCCTGGCTCATAAACTTTCATAGTTTTATTCAAAATTTCTTTAACAAGAAATTCATGGCTTAACCCATGTTTTAAACATTTTTTTAAATCTGTTATTGAAATCTCATCTAAAAGATAAGCTATTTGACTAAAGTCAATTTTATTTTCTAAGGCTAAAGCTAATAATTGATCATGTTTTTCACCGGCTTCTATTTCAATAGAGGTTCTAAGTAGGGTTTGAGTTTTTAATCCATGCTTTAATAAGAACTCATAGGTTTTTTTAGGGAAATATTGAGGTATCCAATAAGATTCACTAAATTTGGCTCCATTTCTAGCCAAATAATCAACTAATTTTAGTTGATTTAAGATTGCATCATCATCATTTGATGGGTGAGAGTAAGATAATATTAATTTTGCTGCTTGATTTATGCTTAAGCCATGGTTTAAGCATTTTTCTAAATCTATTAAAGATAACTTTCCTGGAAAATAATTCATAGTTTCAAAATTTATGTTATTTATTAGGGCCAAATCTAATAATTTATCGTGCTTTTCACATGGTTCTGTAGAAAGGGCTATATTTAGAATTGTTGTAGCTTTAATGTGATTTCTGCTTAATAAATATTGGTATGTTTTTAACGATAAATTAGAATAGTTATAAATAATATTGCCGTGCTCATTGTTAGATAACAAAAGTTCTAAATCTTTTTTTAGTACTAAATTATTAATGGCATCTTTAGATTTTAAGATGGTGTTTAACGTTACTTTATCCATAATTTTATTATTAGAAAAATGGTTAAATATTTTGAATTATAGTAAACGAGAAGGGTTAATATAAATTTAAGATAAAAAAAATCCCTCATCAATATGTTTTTATTCATATGGATGAGGGATTTTAATTTTTAGTTTATGACTTGTTATTTAAAGCTTTGCCTAAAATATCACCTAAGCTAGAGCTGCTAGCGCTAGAATCATTAGTTGTGTATTCAGCCATTGCTTTTTTATGTTCTTCAGCTTCTGCTGCTTTAATAGATAAAGTAGCTTTTTTATTGCTATTGTCCACTGAAACAACTTTTGCTTCAACAACTTCACCAACTTTGAATAAGTCTGAAGATTGATTATGTTTATCTGCAGAAAAATCTGCTTTTTTAACAGTTCCCACAAACTCATCAGCTAATTCTAAAGTTAAAGAATCTTCAAGAATTTCAGTAATTTTTCCTGAAACTACTTGACCTTTCTTGAAAGCAGAATTTGCTTTAGTAGAAGCGCCTGTATCTTCAGTTAATTGTTTTATACCTAGGCTGATTCTTTCTTTATCAACATCTATAGCTAAAACTTTTACTAAAACTTTTTGTTCTTTTTGATATTGTTTTAGTTTGTCTGCATTATCTTCTTCCCATGATAGGTCTGATAAGTGAACTAATCCATCTACATCATTATCGAAGCCAACAAATAAACCAAAGTCTACAATATTTTTGATTTCGCCTTCAACTACAGAATTTAGAGGATATTTATCAGCAAAACTTGCCCAAGGGTTATTAATACATTGTTTCATTCCTAAAGAAATACGATGTTTTGATGCATCAATATCGATAATAACAAAATCAACTTCTTGGCCAACATGAACGAATTTCTTAGGATGAACATTGTTTTTAGTCCAACTAACTTCAGAAATATGAACTAAACCTTCAATACCAGGCTCAAGTTCAATGAAAACGCCGTAATCAGTAATGTTAGTAACTTTACCAGACATTTTGCTTCCCTTAGGATATTTGCCTTCAATGCTTTGCCATGGGTTGCTTTCTAACTGTTTCATTCCTAGAGAAATACGTTTACTATCTTCGTTATATTTAATTACTTGAACTTTTATAACTTGACCTAATGTTAATACTTCTGAAGGATGGTTGATTCTGCCCCAAGAAATATCAGTAACGTGAAGCAATCCATCAACGCTTCCTAAATCAATAAATGCACCATAATCAGTTATATTTTTTACAACACCTTCAAGAATTTGATTTTCTTTGATGCTTGCCAATAATTCATGACGAGCTTCTTCTCTTGATCCTTCTAGGATAGCTCTGCGTGAAACTACAACATTTCCTTGTTCGCGGTCAATTTTTAGAATTATAAATGGTTGTGATATTCCCATTAATGGAGTTATATCTTTAATTGGTCTAATATCAACTTGGCTTCCTGGTAAGAAAGCAACGATTCCGTTAAGATCTACGGTATAACCACCCTTAACTTTACCAAAAATTGTTCCATTAATTGTTTCAGTTTTTTCTAGAGCGCTTTCAAGAACAACCCAATATTTTTCTCTAACAGCTTTTTCTCTGCTTAGAATGGTTTTTCCGCTGCGGCTTTCAATTTTTTCAACATATACTTCTACTTTGTCGCCAACTTTAAGTTCAGGCATAACTCCATCGAAAATAAATTCTCTGAAAGAAATTTGTCCTTCGTTTTTTGCGCCAACGTCGATTGTAGCATATTCATTGTCTAAGCGAATAATTTCACCTTGAGTTAATTCACCTTCTTTGATGCTGCGTGTTGTTGAACTTTCTAATAAGTCAGCAAACACTTCATTGGTTTTGAAATCTTCAATAATTTGTGAATTAAGTCTATATTTTGATTTTGATAATTTTGCCATAAGCTTGGGATACCTTGAATTTTCAGAACAAAAATTTCAGATTGTTCTTTTGATCTAGAGTTAATAATAGCTTTTATTTGAGCATAAAAGCAGTAATTTTAATTTAGATTTTGGATTATAGAGGTCTTCTTCATTTTAGTAAATAAAAAATTTATATTGTATCTAGCATAATCCATCTAATTGTAAAAATTATATAATAATGAGTGCTATATCACTTATTTTTTAATAAATTAACTTGCAATAACTTTTATTTTGCAGTGTATATTAATATGTTTTTTTAAGAGAGGAATTATGACTCAAAATTCATTATATGCTCATAGTTTACCATTATGGTGAATAAGGATGCTATACAATATCCCATAGATTAACAACAGAACTATCAAATCCAGCAACGTCAACTACTGAGTTTAATGATGATTGCTGGTCTGCTGTTAAAACGGCGCCTATACTGATGGTTTCACTTGTTAGTAATGCATCGGGTTCTTCGTCAGAATCACTAGGAAATAGTTTTGTATTTATGCAAGATGTTCCTAGTTCTACATTTGATTCTGAATTTAAAAAATCGCTAGTATAACCTTCTGGTGGTGAATCAGCTTGTTTGCTGATGTCAGTGGTGTCAGAGTAGTCGGCATCGGCATAATCAGAATAATCAGAAGCGCTGCTAGTATAATTAAATAAAATACTGAGGGGAGAATTTACAAGGTCTTCTGTATGACCTAACCTTTGAGTTATCAGCTCTGCTAACTCATTATCGGTATCATAATGAGAATTAGTTAAGATGCTCGCCTTAATGTTTTGACGAACTGAGTTTGAAACATCAGGAAAATGTCTGTAAAGAAAAGAGTCAATAAAATTATTAATTGGTATTTCTTCTAAATTTATAAAAGATTTTTCAATCTGTTCTACTAATTCGTCTAAATTTGTTTCATTTTCTTCATTTGCTTGCTCTACTAAAAAATTTCTAGAGTTATTAAGATATTGAATATTAGTGTGCAATTCATTTAAAGTAGGGTCATTTTGATTTTCTAGTTCTGTAAATCTTTCCAAATATTCTTTTAACGTGTCTATATCTTCATTTGATATTTTATATTTTTTATCAAAATCAGCATATTTTCTTAACGTAATAATTATAGCAATATCTTCATTCTCAAAAAAACTAAGGCTTCCTATCCCCAAGCGGATAGTATGAAAAATGTTAAGATCAAAAAGGAAGTTAATTTTTTTGATCGCAATTTCTTTATTCTTGCTCATAGTATATCTCCTAGAATTAGTGTTAGTCTATTTACTGATTATTTGTTATTAATATTATCTATAATTCATAATTTTATTTTTTAAATCTAAATTTTAATTTCTCAAAAAAAGAATATTTACGCATTTTTTTTGGGTAAAGAGTGAATTTCTTTTTAGTGATAGATTCGTAAGCGGCTATATCTCCTGGAATAACTTTTTCATAATAAAATTTATATAAATTTCTCCAAAAAAAACTAGTATTTTTATGCCCCCATTTATTAGCTTGTTGAGGCACTCTTGCTAAAGCTTCAATGCATGCTATAGCTTCTTCTATTTCTTTATCTTCACTGCTATAAACATCGGCTTTTGGCTCAAGATTAAATGCCATATCAGACAATAATTCTTGTAAGCTGTGAGCAAGATATTCTTTATTAAGAGCTTGGTTTACAGCAGTGAAATTAATTCTTCTAGCTCTTAATATAAAGATAAATCTATGGATCTTAAATAGCAATATTTTAAAAAGATAGCCTAAGCCTTTGTCAGGATTGCGTTGATAAAATTGGATAGATTTTTCTCTATCTATTAATTGAATAATTCCTATTTTGCACAATAATCCCCAGAATATGTCAATATTTTTCATATCAGTTAAGCGCGCTAAGTTAACTTGGGGGTTAGCTCTGGTTCCGCTGAAATTTGCTGAATACCTACCAACTTGTTGGCCAAATTGATTATGGATTATATCGCTATAATGGCCGGTTTCTTGTCCGGCTATTCCCATCATTCTTGCTAATGCTGGAAGTCCATCTCCATAAGTTTTTTCTTGTTGTTGTAAGCTATTGTCTTTGTCTAGAGGATCAAGCATTAATGGATCTCCGCCGCATGAAACAAATACGGCCACCTTTTTGCCATCTGTGCTTTGCATTCCGCTATTTGAACCAGATTGCTTCCATGAAGCAATATCCATAACATCGCCAATATTATTTCCAAAAGAAACAAACACCTCAACTTCTTCAAGAATTATCATTTGAAACACTATAGGATGAGCTGATTGAACAAGAATTCTTGCTATTTGCATTTCCATTTCTAGTTCAATAGGAACATGTTTATTTAATTGTGTATTTAATTTTTCTAATTCATTTTCAAGTTTATTTTCTAAATCTCCATTAAATCCAGATTCTTTTATGGCTTTACCAAGAATTTTGTAAGTGCGAGAGCGGAGTTTAGGGTCTGATATTTCTCTTTTACTGAAATTAATATGAAGATTTCTAGACGGAATAGAAAATCTAGTAAAATTTTGTTTAGGCTCAGCTTCAATTCTAAGAAGGCCAGAGTTAACAAATTCTGTAGCCAATTCTTCTAACTCTACATACATGTCTTTTTTTGCCAAAACTGGCATTTTATAATAAACATGATATAAATTAGTTTTGGTATACATTGGCAATATATTTTATTTTCAAGTTGATAAATCTATTAAGCCAAAATTAAAAAGATAATTCAACTATTAATAAAGGCTTGCTAAGTGAATATATTTTGCTGATAATGTTGGCTGTGGATATTTTTAAGTATAAAATAATATGGTAGAAATTTATAATAATGCTCAGGAAGCTCTAAAAGGGGTTTTAAAAGATGGTTTGTCAATCATGGCTAGCGGCTTTGGTTTATGTGGAATTCCAGAAAATTCAATCAAAGAAATTTATAATTCCAGAATTAAAGATCTTACTATAATTAGTAATAATTGTGGTATTGATGATTTTGGCCTTGGCATATTACTTGAACATTATCAAATTAAAAAATCTGTTGCTTCTTATGTTGGAGAAAATAAAACTTTTGAACAGCAATATTTAGAAAAAAAAATAGAAATAGAATTTAATCCTCAGGGAACTTTGGCTGAAAGAATTAGGGCAGGGGGAGCTGGCATTGCTGGTTTTTATACAAAAACAGGTGTTGGCACTGTTGTTGCTGAAGGAAAAGAGCATAAAATTTTTAATGGTGAAACTTATATCTTAGAAACAGGGATTGTTGCCGATTTAGCTATTATAAAAGCTTATAAAGCTGATAAGGCAGGCAATTTGATCTTCCGTAAAACAGCTAGAAATTTTGCTCCCATGATGGCTACAGCAGCTAAGATTACGGTGGTTGAGGTTGAAGAAATTGTTGAGAATGGGCAATTAGATCCGGATCACATTCACACTCCAGGAATTTTTGTAGATCGTCTATTTAAAGGTAAGTTTGAAAAGAGAATTGAAAGATTCACTAATCGCCAACGAGATTAGCTATTGTTATTAGGCATTGCCTGTTAGTTATAAATTGGGGTGTGTTTTCTAAATAAATTTAGAAATTGTTGGAGGCCAGGGTCGGAATCGAACCGACGAATAGCGGATTTGCAGTCCGCGGCATTACCACTTTGCTACCCAGCCAATAGATATTTACTTTAGAAGGCTATTATATAGCTTTTTTAAATTAAGATTGCAAGCTTTTTATTATTGCTTAATTGCTATTATTATAGCACAATAATGAGGAAAATTATTAACACTTAATATAAATTGGTATCAAGTATTCATGAAAAAAATCAACGCCGTAATCGTTTTATCTTGTTTATTATCATCCACAGCTTTTTCTACTTCTCTTTCTGAAGCATTGGTGAGTACTTACCAAAATAACCCTGAGCTAATTGCTGCAAGAGAGAAATTAAAAGCTACGGATGAAAAGATGTTCCAGGCTATTTCAGGCTTTTTACCAAAAGTTATTTATTCTGCTAAAAAAACTAATCAGAAAAAAGATACAACAACAGATTCTTCTAGTCTTGCTAGCAGTTTATCAGGTCAGCAAGTTAAAACTGATGATTGGGTGGATACTAAATCAAAAGAATCAAGTATTTCATTGCAGCAAAATCTCTTTAATGGTGGACAGGATGTGATGGCAGTTAAAATTGCTAAATACTCCATTGAAGCAGGCCGCCAAGAGTTAATTACTAATGAACAGAAAATATTGCTAGAGGCTATAGATGCATATCTAGATGTGATGAGAACTAAAGAAGTTCAAGATATTTCTAGGGAAAATTATCTTGCCTATGAAAAAAAATATAATGCAATTAAAGAAAAATTAGAAGTTGGAGTTGCTAAGAAGGCAGATTTAGCAGATGCAGCTGCTCGTAAAGCAAATGCTGCAACAAATTTAATTGTTTCCGAGGGCTATTACAATTCTGCTTTAGCAACCTACATGCAAATTATAGGTATAGAAGCTGAAAATGTGCATTCTTGTGATATTTTAACTACTCCACCTAAAGATCAATTAGAATTATTGCAAAAATCTCTTGCAACAAATCCTGAGTTACAGAATGTTTCTTTTCAAAAAAAGATTGCTGATATTAATGTAATTTCTAATGCAGCCTCTATGCTTCCTAGTGTTGATCTAGGGGGATCTATTGGTAAAAATTGGCAAGACACTAGAGGAAGCAATCTTAATCAGCCTTATACCAATAGCAAGAGTGTGGCTATAAGCGTTACAATTCCTATATATAATAAAGGTCTAGAATATTCTAATATTAGAAGTGCTAGTGCTGATGCTGCGCGTTTAAAATATTCTCTTAAAAATGCTAGAGCTGCAGTAACCCAAAATAGTGTTAAGTCTTGGACTGAATATGTTAGTGCTAAAGATGCTGCGCAATCAACTAAAGAAGCGGTTAAAGCAGGAGAAGTGGCATTAGAAGCTAAACAGCAAGAATATGAAGAAGGCTTGGGCACACTTACTGATCTTCTTGATGCTCAAGAAAATTTATTTCAATATAAAATTAAATTAACTCAAGCAGAAAAAGAATCTGCTTTAAGCTATTATAAAATGGCTAGTTTGATGGGTAAATTAACTGCTAAAGATTTAGAGTTATCAACCAAACTTTATAACCCAGCTGAGAATTATGACAAAGTTAAAGTAAGATTAATAGGATTATAAATAATATTATAATTAGATGTTTTTAGCTTTAAGAGTTTAATGTGGATTATAGAATTGAGTTAGAAGTAAGAGATAATGAAATAGATATCCAAGGCGTAGTAAATAATGCTAATTATTTTATCTATATGGCTCATGCTAGGCACAAGTTTTTACAAGAAGAATTAAAAATTGATTTTATTGAAATGGCGAAAGCTAATCAGAATTTATTTTTAATTAATGCGACGATAGAATTTAAAAAGCCACTTTTGCCTAATCAAAAATTTTATATAACCTGCAAATTGGTTCCTGAAGGAAGGATTCGCTTCACTTTTGAGCAAGAAATAAGATTATCTTCAGATAATAGTTTAATTGCTAAGGGGTTGAATGTTGGAGTTTGTATGGATGGAAACAAAAATAGACCATATGTTCCTGAAGCTATTGTGGAATATTTAAAAATTAGATTTCTATAAGATCGCATAATCTTTTATCTAATCCTTGTAGCAAAACAAGGATCATACTATAATGAATGATAATATTACTTATAATATATTATTTAGGATTTTGAGTTATGGAAGATGATAAAACAATTAAAAGCACCCTAAATTCAGTAAGATGTTTAATTAAATCCCCTCAGAAATATACTTTATCAGAAAAAGATGTTCTAGAATTAACCGAAGATGATTTATATGACGAATTAGATGAAGATCATATAGATCAAGATGATAATCTTAAAATATCTGAAAAAATGCTTTCTATTAACCAAATGTTAACTTCAATAGATGATAATCAGACTAAGGTAGAAGAATTATCTGTTAATAAAGATGGGCATATTTCTAAAGAAGTTGCAGTTGAATCTGCAGCCAATATAAGAAAAATAATAAATAAAATGCAATCTTCTGAAAATAATAATAACGATTATCCTTACAAGAAAAGCCTTGAGCAAGTGATAATAGATTCTTTAAAGCCATATTTGAATGAGTGGTTGGAAGAAAATGTTACTAGAATTATTAAAAGAGAATTAGAAAAGCTGAATGAGAATCATAAATAACAAAAACAAATTATTTATAATTGCACTAATTACCTTAAGTGTTGCCCATGTGCATGCTGCATCTAAAAAAAGTAACCTGCCTTATAATGAGCCAGGATTTGTTACCGCGGCTTTGTCTGAAGATGCTGCTAGTAATAAAAAAAATAGTGGAAATATTTCTGCAGCATATAGCGCTAATTTTGATCAAGAGAAAAAAACAAGCGTTAAGTCTGATGTTCCTAATAAAAATAGCGCGTTTATTAAGGCTGGAGGAACCATTCCTCCTAACATTACTAAAGTTAATAAGAAAGACAATTCATCTTCTAAAAAAAATCAGAAATCTTCGTCTTCTTCTTGGGCTCCTCAACTTGTAGAAAATAAAGATAGTGAAGACGTGATATTAGAGAGGCAGAAAGAAGAAGCTAATAAAGCTAATTTAGTAAATAAGTTATCTCAATTAAATTATAATATTTATGTTCCCCCTAAAGAACTTTATAATAGGCCTGATGATAATTTAAACACTCATTTGCCATATTTTTATTTAGAATCTGATTATTCCAAAATGGTAATTAATTCTATAAATAAAGATGATTATAAAAGTTTAAGGGTGTTGCTTGAGAACTATAAATTTATAAATGAGCAGGGTGCTAATGGAGATACAATATTAATTTATGCTATTCAAAATCATAAAGTTCAAGCTGCAAGGCTTTTATTAAGTAAGGGTGCCAGAGTGGATGCAGTTAACTTTAGGCAAAGAACAGCGTTGCATTATGCGGCGGCTTTAGGAGATAAAGATTCATTAATATTATTATTATCTATGGGCGCAAACCCAGAATCTAGAGATGATTTAGAAATGACGCCATTAGATTATGCTAAGAAATCAGGTCAACCGGCGGCTGAATCTATATTAGACCAGTATGTATATAAAAATTAAAAGTAATAAAGTAGAGTTTGTTATATGGTAGAAAAATTAAAGACGTTTATTAATAGGCTTATTGCATTATTTTTGGGTTGTATAGCTTTGCTATTGGTTACATACGTCAATATGGTGGCTTTTATTTCGTTCATCATACCTACCTTAAATTTTTGGAATGCTGAGAGTATTATTTTATTTTACTTTTATGCAGTTAAATGGGTTTCTACTAACTTTAGTATTCTGCACTTTAATCAAGCATATACTATTGTTGCGGGTTATCCCCCACAATCATTCTTATTAATTAAGTTTTTTGGAATAGCTGCCTTAAGTTATGGTCTATTCTTTCTTATTATTTATAAGAAATGGGCTGAAATAAGAGAGTATGACTTTTTTAAGAAAAAAGAAAAAACCTTTGGTGATGCAAAATGGGCGGAACCAAGTGATATTGAAAGAGCTGGTTTAAGAAGTAAAGCTGGTATGTTGCTTGGACAAGATGGAAGCGGTTATTTTGTAAGTGCTGGATATCAGCATTCTTTATTATTTGCTCCTACGGGTTCTGGTAAAGGTGTGGGTTTTGTAATCCCTAATTTACTTTTTTGGGAAGAATCTGTTGTTGTTCACGATATTAAGTTAGAAAACTATGATCTTACTAGTGGTTGGAGAACTTCTGTAGGACATAAATGCTATGTTTGGAATCCTGCAGATTCAGATGGTAACACTCATTGCTATAATCCACTTGATTGGATTAGCACTAAGCCAGGGCAAATGGTGGATGATGTTCAGAAACTTGCAAGTCTTATTCTGCCAAAACAGGAATTTTGGGAAAATGAAGCAAGAAGTTTATATCTTGGAGTGGTGTTATATCTTCTTGCTGACCCCACAAAGATTAAATCTTTTGGAGAAGTAGTTAGAACCCTTCGTAGTGATGACGTTATTTATAATTTAGCTGTAGCTATGGATACTTTAGGGAAACAGATGCACCCAGTGGGTTATATGAACTTGGCGGCATTTTTGCAAAAACCTGACAAAGAGAGGGGCAGTGTTATTTCTACCCTAAACTCTTCTGTTGAATTATGGGCTAACCCGTTGATTGATATAGCAACTGCAACCAGTGACTTTAATATTCAAATGTTTAAGAAAGAAAAAACCACTGTTTATGTTGGTTTAACACCAGATAACTTAAAAAGATTACAGCCACTAATGCAAATTTTTTATATTCAGGCCACAGAGTTTTTAAGTAGAAAAATGCCTGGCAAAGATGAGCCCTATGGTGTGATGTTCTTGCTTGATGAGTTTCCAACTTTAGGTAAAATGGATGCTTTTATGAATGGTATTGCTTATTTTAGAGGATATCATGTGCGTTTGTTCTTAATTATTCAAGACACTCAGCAGCTTAAAGGAATCTATGAAGAATCTGGTATGAACTCTTTTCTTTCTAACTCCACATATAGGGTAACTTATTCTGCTAATAACTATGATACTGCAAATCTTATCTCTCAGTTATGCGGAAATAAAACAGTTCAACAGGAATCTTATAGTAAAAATAAGTTTATTGATATTGGACCTAAATCTGTTAATATTTCAGAAACCCAAAGAGCTTTATTGCTTCCTCAAGAAGTTATGACGCTTCCTAGAGATGAACAAATTCTATTAATTGAATCATTTCCGCCAATTAAATCTAAGAAAATTTTCTACTATAAAGATAAGGTTTTTACTAAGCGCTTAATGAAGCCAGTGCCTGTTCCTCAGCAAGTTGCATATTCTATGCCTGCGCATGCTAATAAAGAAGAATAATATTTAAATTTGCTAAGGAGAGTTTAGTATTGCAAAAAAATTCTTTGCAGATAATTCATAATCTTTAGCAAAATTTTTTCTCTATCAAAAATAATAGACTTAAACTACTCATATAATGTTGCCAAACAATCATTAGCTTAATTGCTTAAACTCAATTTATTTAAGGGGGATAAGAATATAAAGTTGTTAGATAAAGAAGTTTGAATGTTTCATCCCCTAACCACCATAACTTTAAATAAATTGCCCATTTCTTTGGGGTTGATTAATCTATCAAGGCCTAAATTGATTTCATCAATTTGCGTGGGGGAAGCGTGTCTTTTTAAAAGTTCAGCACGGAAATTAATTCCTAGGCTTTGCAGAAAATCTCCTTGAGTGAAGCTCCCCTCAACCTTAAGGTCATTCACTAAAGCTGATTGCTTTAAAGCAAAGAAATCTACATGAGCGGTAAGGTCGGCTCTGCCAATGTCATTAAAAACAGGGTGAAATTGATGGTCTTTAACTGCCTGTAAGCTGCTTATGTAATTAGTTCTATATAAGGGGTTTATATCATAACCATAATCAATAATTAGAAGCAATCCAGAAGCTTTTTTAATTTTATCTGCTAAAATTTGTATAATCTCAATTGCCGGATAGCAAGTTTCCACCACAGAATGATCTTGGCTATTGGGATGTTCTATTTTTAGAGATTCTTTTAATTGGCTGGATATAGGGCTTCTGCCAAAACTAAATTCAGTGCCGTTTAAAACAATAACTTGCTCATGCCAGATATTTTGAAAACGAACATATTGATTAATTGGCAAACAATCAAAAAATTCATTAGCTAAAATTATTAGGGGGAGATCGTTAGGCAAAGAATTTACTTTATCATGCCAAGTTAACGGCAATTTATAAGGTGAAAGTTTGTTTTTTTGAATTTCTATTAGGCGTTTATTGCGATCAACTAAATGAATATTTAAAGCCTGATGAAATCCTTTTACATGCTTAGTTGCTCTGAGCATATCTTCCATTAAGGTGGCGCGTCCAGGCCCCAGTTCCACTAAGTTAAATTTAAGAGGAGATCCCATTTTATGCCACTGGTCTACGCAATATATTCCCAGCATTTCTCCAAATAATTGGCTAACTTCTGGAGCGGTGATGAAATCTCCATTTTTGCCCAAAGGGTCATTATTAATATAATAGCCTTCATGAATATTATACATGGCTTCATTCATAAATTGAGCCACAGAGATTGCTCCGTTTTTTTCAATTTCTTGCCTAATGTTGCCTATAATTTTCATTATGTTTTATACTATAAAAAATTAAAAATAATCCAATAATCACCATGGGGGCCGATAATAATTGCCCCATAGTTATTTGCTCTATAATAAACCCTAAATGTTCATCTGGTTGCCTATAATTTTCCACTATTGTTCTAAATAACGCATATAACAGTAAAAACAAACCAGATGCCATGCCTCTTAAATAATATATTTTCTTATAGAGAAAATATAGAATGGCAAAAATTACTATGCCTTCAAGAAAGCTTTCATATAATTGGCTAGGATGCCTTGCCTGAGCTTGCCCAGGAAAAATAACTCCCCAAGGAACATCACTATAGCGTCCAAATAATTCTGCATTAATAAAATTAGCAATTCTTCCTAAGAATAAACCAATTGGAGTGGCGCATGCAATTAAATCCATTATTTGCAAAAATTTTATTTTATTTGTTTTACAAAATGCAAAAGCTGCAATAATAACTCCTAATAAACCACCATGGAAAGACATTCCTCCATCATAGGTGCGAAAAACATTAAGAGGGTCGGCAATATTTGCATCTAAGTCATAAAATAAAACATATCCCAGCCTACCACCAATAACTATGCCTAAAATTAAATAAGTGATTAGGTCATCAATAAGCTTTGGCTCTATAGGGTTTATGGTGTTTTTGCGGTTAAGATATTTAACATACCACCAGCAAAATAAAATTCCACACACATAAGATAGTGAGTACCAAGTGATTTTTAAAGGGGTTCCAGGAATAGATAATATTACCGGATCAATATTAGGGAAAATAATTGCCATTGTGATAAAATATAATTTTTGCTATAATTTTATTAACATTATATCACTATATATCTAGAAAAATAAGGAAAAAGTTATGGATAATAAAAATAATAATTCAGATTTTTCTAATATTCTAAACAGTGCAGTTTCAACATTAACTGGTGCTGCTAAAGATTTAAAAGACGAATTTAATGAAAAAATTCTAAGCTATTTACAAAAAATGGACTTAGTTAAAAGAGAGGAATTTGAGGTTATGCGTGCCATGCTTGAACAATCTCGCCTAGAGCAAGAGTTAATGAAAAAGAGACTTAATAAATTAGAAGAAGAATTAATTATTAAATCAGATTCTAAAAAGAAGCCTGCTGCTAAGAATTGATTCATAACATATAGAGATAACTTTTTCTATTGAAGCAAGTTTATGCCACTTATCACTGCATGTGATGGCCACCATTTATAGAAATGGTCTCACCAGTTATAAAGCCCGATTCAGGGGAGGCTAAAAATTTTACTAACCTAGCAATTTCCTCAGGTCTTCCAAGTCTCTTAACTGGAATTTCAGCAATGATAGATTCTATTACTTTTTCAGAAACATTGGCTAATAATTCAGTTGAGATATATCCCGGGGCTATAGCATTTACAGTTATGCCTTTGCTAGCTGATTCTTTAGCTAGAGCTTTTGTTAGCCCTAGCATACCTGCTTTGGCTGCGGAATAGTTAGTTAAGCCAATTCTGCCCGATAAGGCATTAATTGAGCTAATATTAATGATTCTACCATAATTATGTTCACGCATAGAACAGATAACAGCTTTACACATATTAAAACAAGAGCTTAAATTAACATCAATCACTTCTAGCCAATTTTTTACTTCTAATTTATGTAGCATTCCATCTCGGCTAATTCCTGCATTATTAACTAACACAGAAACTGGTAAGTTATGTTGTTTTGTTATTTGAGCTATATTTTCTTGGCAAGCATCATAATCAGCCACATTCCATTTTTTTGTTTGAATTCCAGTTTCTTGAGAAAATTTTATTGCCTGTTCATCATCATTATTATAATTAGCAACAACTAAATAGCCTTCATTATGTAAATCTTTAGAAATTGCTTGGCCAATTCCCCTTGTGCCTCCAGTTACAATTGCCAGTTTTTTCATAAATCACTCCTTTATGATGACTACTTTTAGTATTATATTGCGCTGTAAAATAAACTTTTGCGATGCTATTTTAGCCATACAATTTTTTTTTATTTTTTTCAAGTGTAAAAATATTTAAAGTGATGCTAGAATTAAAAATAAATGAAACCAGGGAGTTCAAGTTTAATGGATAATAATTTTAATTTCAATAACGGTAGAGATGATGGTGATCAATCCAACATAATGTCAATTTTTGGTAAAATGAAAGGATTGGTTACAGGAATATTTACTAAGTGGCTCTACACTGCAATTGCAATTCCAGCAATGATAATTGTCTATAATTTTTTTAAAGTTTTTAATACGCCAGATAAAAATGGAAAAACATTCTTTAGTAAATGCGGTGATTTAATAGTTACAGTGGTGGAAGATGTTAAACATATATCTTATGAATGTCCTCCGTTAATTGAAGATTTTAATAAGTTTGTTGAATGTTTAGGATTTTAAAATATATATGCATCTATTTTGTTTTGGGTTAGGATACAGCGCTAAAGTAATATCTAATAATCTTGATAGCAGTTGGAAAGTTAGTGGTAGCCACACAAACAAAGAAGTTTTGGGTGAGAATGAATATATATTTAATAATGAAGAGAAATTTAACTCATCCATTCTTGATGATATTACTCATATTTTAATTTCAATCCCTCCAGATGCTCAAGGTGACCCAGTTTTCTTAAGTTATGGAGAATATATTAAAAAATTGCCTAATCTTAAGTGGGTGGGTTATTTTTCTAGCACTGCTGTTTATGGAGACTATCAAGGAGAGTGGGTGAATGAGCTAAGTGAAACTAAAGCTTCAGAGCCTTCAGGTAAAAATAGATTGCTTGCTGAAAATCAATGGTTAGAATCTGGTTCGCCAGTGAATATTATAAGGCTATCCAGTATTTATGGACCTGGTAGATCTACTATTGATGCGGTTAAGGAAGGAAGAGCTGCGCGTATTTATAAAGAGAATCAATTTTTCTCAAGAATTCATGTGGATGATATTGCTCAGCTAACAATTTTATTAATGACAAAACCTAATTTGAACCAAATATTTAATTTTGCGGATGATTTTCCTTGCGCGCAGCATGAAGTTGTGGAATTTGCTTGTAGCTTATTAAAAGTTAATCCTCCTGAAATGATAAATTATATAGATGCAAATCTATCTGAATCGATGCAAAGATTTTATAATTCAAGTAAGAAAGTTGATAATAGAAAAATAAAAGAAGTATATAATTATAAATTTACCTTTCCAAGTTACAGGGAAGGATTATTAAAATGTTGAAATTATGAAAAAAATAGATATTCACGAAAGAAAACAAATTATTCGCCATCAAACATATAAGGTTAAGGTTGGTAATAGCTTTATTGGTGGCGATAGTCCAATACTTGTTCAGTCAATGACTAATACTGACACTGCCGATGCATTAGCAACAGCAAATCAAGTGATAGAGCTTTACGAAGCCGGATCAGAAATTGTTAGAATCACAGTGAATAATGATGCTGCAGCTAAAGCGGTTGGAGAAATTAAAAATATAATTATCTCAAAAAATTATGACATACCATTGGTTGGCTGCTTTCACTATAATGGCCATAAGCTATTAGAAGATTATCCAGATTGTGCTGAAGGGCTAGATAAATACAGAATTAATCCAGGTAATGTTGGATTTGGTGAAAAAAGAGATAAGCATTTTGAACAAATGATTAATATTGCTCTGCATCACAATAAGCCAGTAAGAATAGGGGTAAATTGGGGAAGTTTAGATCAATCTCTATTAGCAAAATTAATGGATGAAAATAGTCAGAAAAAAATTCCTAAATCAGCAAAAGAAGTGATGTATGATGCATTGGTATCTTCTTGTTTAATTAGTGCTCAAAAAGCTGAAAATTTGGGTATGAGTAAAGACAAAATAATTTTATCATGTAAAACCAGTCAGATACCTGATTTAGTAACAGTATATCAAGCTTTAGCAGAAAATTGTGACTATGCATTGCATTTAGGCTTAACTGAAGCTGGAATGGGAATAAAGGGAACTGTTGCCACTGCCAGTGCTTTAGCTATTTTATTGTCTCAAGGCATAGGTGACACCATTAGATCATCAATAACACCAAAGCCTGGTGGTTCTAGAATTGAAGAGGTGCAAATTTGTAAATCATTATTGCAGTCCTTAAATTTTCGTCAGTTTGCTCCAGAAGTTTCTGCTTGTCCTGGCTGCGGCAGAACCACAAGCAGTTATTTTCAGTCATTAGCTCAAGATATTGACATATTCATTCAAGAAAATATGAAGAATTGGGTAAGTGTTTATCCTGGAGTTGAGAAGCTAAAAATTGCAGTTATGGGTTGTATAGTAAATGGTCCTGGTGAAAGTAAGCATGCAGATATTGGAATTAGTCTTCCTGGAACGGGAGAAGAAAAAGTGGCGCCAGTATTTATTGATGGAAAGAAGTCTCACACTCTAAGAGGTGATAATATAGCTAAAGAATTTATGCAGATTTTAGTTGAATATATAGCTCAGAGATTTGGTAATTAATATTAGTTCTCATACTTATAGCTCATCATCAATTCATATAACTAAGAAGTGCACTTACGGTTCTAATTGGATAAAAGTCTATTTTTATTCTGAAAATGATATGATTTTAATGCTCGGCATGGTCAGCAATTTTTATGAATTCTCGGTTCAAAGCAAAAACACTATAAACCCAAATCGTAATAATCAGAACGAAGAAGATACATATTTCGTAAGTTAAGTCACCAATACTAGGATTAATGAATTGGAACATTAACTGCTGAGAAATTGCCCCAAAGGCTTTACCAAAACGATTGCCAATAACATCTACAGCAGCTTTTCCTTTTGTTCTTAATTCTCTATCTAGTGGCATAAAAGCCATTTCTTTAGTGGCATCAACAAAAGTATAGTTAAGTGACTTAAATAAGATAACTTGAGCTGATCCTAAAATAACAGCCATCATTAGCACGGTAGAGTTAATTGAGGTGATAAAAGGTTCGAATAAATCTTTAAATATGAGTAAAGTAAAGAAAGTTGCTCCAGTTATTCCTGCGCCCAGTGGAGTGTAAAGGGCCGGGATTAACCATCTAAATTTACGAATTATATAAGTTCCAAAAACCATCACTAAAATAGAGACAATTCCAAAATACATATTAAATTGACCCATGAAGGCACTATAGCTGTTTTTAGTGGTGTAAACTTGTTTTAATTGATATTTCCATACACTTTCTACTAAATTTACGCCAACTCCATAACAAAATACAATAAGCATAATCAGCCATAGATATTTGGAAGAGAATACATATTTTAAGCTTTGCTTTACAGAAAGGCTTACTTTCTCACGATTGCCGCTGTGCTTTCTAGTGCATAATACAGGATTAAAGAATACATTCTTATAGATCCATTTATAAAGTAATATTAGCCCTAATCCTGATAGAGCAACTGTTGACATCATCCATTTTAAAGTTACGTCCCAGAGCATTTCTCCATTGTTAGAATGACTGAAATATTCAGATATTCCTGATTGAACTAACCCTGAAAGAATAATCCCTCCCTGGCCAATAATTCCAAATGAGGCATAAGTTTTTTTAGCCTCATGTAAAGTGTAAAGCTCATTGGCAAACTGCCAAAATAAAAGAGAAAGGGTGACCGTGCCACAAATTTCACACATTATATAAAGCAAGCTAGTGGTCCAATGTTGAACCATTATAATTTGATATTTAAAACTGGGATAAATTTCTATTAAGTGAGATAAATCTGGCTGCAAGTATTCTTGATAAGGACTAAGAACAAAAGCGTATAAGAGAAAGAATCCACCAAAAAAAGAGGTGATAGCATAAAATAACTTATCTCTACTTAGTATATTTGCAAGTTTTGTAAAGCATAATAAAAAGATTACGGTGCCAGGAAAAACGCCATAAAATTTTATAAAGCTTATTAATTCTGCTCCCAAAGATGGAACTAAAACAGCATCTTTAACGCCTCTAAGAAAGCTATTAATATAAGCTGAAAGTAGTAGCATTAGTGAAGTTGGTAGATATTTGTATAGGAGATATTGTTTATTGTCATTGAAGTCGGCAGCAATTTTGGTAAATATATTATACCAAGATTTGCGTTTTAAAACCCGACTATTCTGCATGAAAATTAAATTATTAATTTAGGTTGACGCAATATACTAAAACTATTCCAACTATGCAAGGGATATTTTATTAATGATTATTAATTCTAAAAAGTAGCTATGATAGTTGACATATTCTAACTTAAGTTTATTAATATTGTTGATTACTATATTTTTATAAGAGCATTTATCTAATGAAATATAAATACTTAAAGCTAATTATAGCAATATTTCTAGTAAGTTCTTTACCAATTAATAGTGTTTATGCTAAATCTTCTCTAACAACAGCCGGAGATATATTGCAAATTGCAATTCCAGTTACGGCCCTAGGTGTTTCATATTTAAAAGATGATACAGAAGGAGAGAAGCAATTCATTAAGAGTTTTGTGGTTACCACCGGATTAACTCATGCATTAAAATTTGCATTAAAAGATACGCAATTGGATAAACGCCCCAATGGTGGGCATTATTCATTCCCTTCTGGGCATTCTGCATCGGCCTTTCAAGGAGCATTTTTCCTGCAGCAAAGATATGGCATTGAATATGGAGCTCCAGCAATTGCTCTTGCAGGCTTAACTGGCTATAGCAGAGTTAAAGGAGATTATCATCATTGGCGGGATGTAATAGGCGGCACTATATTAGCTTATGCTGTAAATTATTTTATGGTTAGCAAGTATGAAGTAAAAAACATGATAGTGCATTTTGATAAAGAGACCGCTATGCTTGATTTTAAATATCAGTTTTAATAGCAGTTTTATTCTTGAATATATCTAGTTATTCATTTTATTATTTAAGTTGCTCTTTGATAGAATATGTTATTTGAGGCAAACTAACAGTGGCAATCGCTTGCACAGCAATTCCTTCTCCTCTGCCAGTGAAGCCCATTTTCTCAGTGGTGGTGGCTTTAATATTTATTCGCTCTTGGTCTATTTGAAGAATTTCAGCTAGCTTGTTGAGAATTTGCTCTCGATATATGCCTAAGCGAGGTTTTTCACAAATTACGGTAATATCAATATTATTAATATAGCCATTTTTTTGTTTTAGTAATTGGTTGGCATGCATTAAAAATATTTGAGAATTGGCATTTTTCCACTTTAAATCAGTTGGCGGGAAATGCATTCCAATATCTCCAGCGCCTATTGCACCTAGCATTGCATCCACTAACGAATGAATTAAAACATCGCCATCTGAATGAGCTTCTAATTTTTTCTCAAAAGGAATGGTTATTCCCCCTAAAATAATATGATTCTCTGAGCTAATTTCTGCTGAAAATTTATGAGCGTCAAAACCCATTCCTGTTCTAATTTCATAGTTCATAACTATGTCCTCATTGAAAGTTATCTTGATATTAGATTTTTCTCCCTGAAGGTAAATTATTGGAACAGCATTTGCTTCCATCAGGTTGGTTTCATCTGTATATTGATGTTTAGTTTCTTGAACTATTTTGTGAATTTGTTTAAAATAAAAGCCTTGGGGAGTTTGAATAGTTATAAGATTTTCTCTATCAACAGCTTCAATATTTTCACCAATTATTCTTTTTACAGTTTCGGTTATTTTTAAACTTGGAGCCACTCCATGTTCTGGGTGCAACTTAAGCTGCTCAATGATTTGTTCGATTAGTAAAGTTGAAACAAAAGGCCTGTTAGCATCATGAATTAAAACTAAATCTGGTTGATAAGTTTCAAGTGCCGCTAAGGCATTTTCTACCGACTCACTACGAGTTTTTCCTCCAAATACTACAGGGAGTAAATTAAAATTTTCAGCAACTTGATTATAAAACTCTTGATCTTCAGGGCGAATTATAACTTGCACTGCATAAATATGTTTTGAAGCAATAAATTTAGATATAGTTAAAGCTAATATTGAATTAGTATATTGCTTAGGAATGCTTGAGCCAAATCTTGTTCCACTCCCTCCGGCAACAATAATTGCAATAACTTTCATTTACTCATTATTCCTTAAATAAATATCGGGTAATTCTTTTATTGAAACGCTAAGCTTTAAATTCAGCTCTGAGTTTGATAGAGCAAAATCTTTTTGTAGCATAGTCAATATTTTTTGCCCGCAAAGCTCTAATGTTTGTTTTGTTCTGCCTTTTAAAACTTCAACTGCAACGTGAATGAAAGCATTTTTCGGGCTGCCATCCCCAACTAGAAAATGTTGATGACGCAATATTCGGCTTTTGCAGGCAGATAATTTTGTGGGTAAGTTATCAACTAAAATATGATGAATCACCAACAAAGATTTAGTGATATCTTTTTCTAAAATATTATCGCTAAGCTCAAAAGTTATTTGTGGCATTTTTCACCTTAAAACCAACCTAAATATTTCCACCATAAGCTGCCAACACCAGCCCAAATTGCAATATTAAGAACGCTAATTATAAAGCCAATTATCCACCATTCTTTGGTGGTTACAGATTTTGTGCCATAATATACCGGAGCTGTAGCTATACCATAATGAGTTAGTCCCCCTGAAAGAGAAGAAAAATAAGCCAAAGGCATTGCTGCGATCATAATAGGAACATCAAAGTTAGTAATTAAGAACAAAAATGTTGTAAATAAAACAGTCACATGGGCTGAAATACTAGCAAATAAATAATGTAGATAAAAATAAACAAGCATTAATGCAGGAACAGCAATAATACTTGGATAAACTTCAAGGCTGGTGCCAATTTTATTTCCAAGCCACTTAATTACTCCAAATTCTGCTAGATAACCAGAAAGCATCACCATAACAGCAAACCAAATAAAGCTATCCCATGCAGCTTTTTCATTAACCGCATCTTCCCATTCTAGTACCTGAGTAACTAGAAGAACCACCACTCCTAACAAAGCAACTGCAGTGGCGTCTAAGCCAATTTTTTTATCTAAAATCCACCCTAAAATCAAAGAAATGAAAGTTATAATCATAACCACTTCTTTGAATGAAATTCTTCCCATTTTTTTAAGAGCTTCAATAGCATGAGAAGGTGCTTCAGGGGAAACTTTGATAGCAGGTGGATGAATAAAATAGATAGCTAATGGCATTAAAATTAAGCTACATATGCCTGGAACAATGGCTCCTAAAGCCCAATTATTCCATGTGATATTTGCTCCAGCATTATTAGCAAAGCTTTGAATTAAAGGATTTGCTGCCATTGCTGTTAAAAACATTGCACTAGTAACTACGTTAGTTTGAAAACATACTTGGCTAATATAGCCCATGGTTTTCTTTAATTTACTATCATGGTTTTTATTATGTTCACCAGCTAATGCATCAGCAAGTGAAAGAGCAATTGGATAGATAACGCCGCCACCCCTTGCAGTCACGCTTGGAATCAATGGTGAAAGTAAAAATTCTGTAAGAACTAATCCATAAGAAAGCCCTAAGGTGGTTTTGCCAAGCTTACTAATAAAGAAATAAGCTATTCTTTTTCCTAAACCAGTTTTAATTATTCCTCTTGCTATTAAAAATGCAAAAACTAATAACCAAACAACTTTTTCACTAAAACCATTTAATACCTGCTGAGTGGTAAGCACATTTAAACATATGCATGCTCCAGAGCCAAGAAGGGCTATTGCACTAATTGGTAATGGATTAAGAACAATTCCAACCATAGTACATATAAATATTGTAAATAAATGCCAGGCTTGGAGTGAAATATCGTTAGTGGCTGGGAAATGCCACATTAAAACACCGCCTACAAAGATCAATAATAGTTTTAGTAAGTTGTTGTAATTTCTCATTTTTAACTCATCTAAATATATGCAAATTTTAAGATGAATATAGAATAATGAATTAGATCATTCAATCAATTTATTTTTAGTATCCTAATGCTCTAGGGCATTTATAAATATAGCAATATAAATTATTATGCTGTAAACTATGGTATAATAAATTGAATTAATAAGAAAATGCGCTGGTTAAAAAAATATTTTAATACATTAAATCCTCTAAATTTTCTTCGTCACCATACATTAATTTTGTTAATGATGGTTTTTGTTAGTGCATTTTTCACCTATACTGAACTTACAAAAAGCCAATTATCTGAAATTCAAAACCCAGCAATTATAATAATTTTAATAGTCTTAGACCTAGTATTAATACTGTTGATATCAATATTAGTGGCAAGAAAATTATTTCGTTTATGGCATAAAAGTAAGTATCAATCTGGCAAGTTACAAAATAAAATAATTTTTATGTTTTGTTTAGTTGCTGCGGTGCCCACTATAATTGTAACCGTGTTTTCAACAATATTTTTTAATTTTGGAATTCAATCCTGGTTTGATCAAAGGGTAAGCACAGCAATTACAGAATCAGTAGTGGTGGCAGAATCTTATTTTAGGGTGCAATTAAAATTAGTTGAATCTGATGTGCGAATAATGGCCCAAGATATAAATTATATTGCCGAGCATAATTTGCATGGAAATAGCACTTTTACTGATTATTTAAATAAACAGTCAGAAGATAAAAATTTGATCGAAGCAGTTATCTTTAATACCAAAAGTAATAAAATAATTGCACAAGCACGCTACAGCTTTACTCTTCCTTTTGTAGATTTGCCAGAGAATGCTATTTCTCAGGCAAAAGCAAATAATATTGTGGTTATGAAAGCTGATGATGATAATAAGGTTCGCTCCTTAATTAAATTAGATTTCGAACCTAATTGTTATTTATTAGTTGGTAGATTTGTTGATAACCAGGTGCTTGATCATATGCTCAATACCAAAGGGGCTGCAAGTGAGTATGAAAGGCTTAAAGGAAAAATATCAACCTTACAAATTAATTTCTTAGTTATTTTTATAGTGGTATCTTTGTTATTGCTTTTTGCTGCCATTTGGTTGGGATTAGTTTTATCTTCGGCTTTAGTGAAGCCATTAAACGTGCTTGTTTCAGCCACCGAGCAGATTGCTGATGGAAATTACGCAATAAATCTTAATGTTGAAGATAGAAATGATGAAATTTCAGTTCTAGCTAGAGCTTTTAATACAATGACTTTAGTTCTTAGTAATCAACGTCAGAAGCTTGTAGAAGCTAATTATGAAATAGATGCTAAAAGGCATTTTAGTGAAACCGTTTTATCTGCAGTTTCGGCTGGAGTTGTGGTTTTGGATATCAATAAAAAGATCTCTGTAATTAATCCTGCAGCAATATCAATTTTAGGATTAGATAAAAGTAAAGATCTGCAGAATGAAAAATTTGATAATTTATGTCCTGAAATTTGTAATTTATTATCTCATACACAAGATCTAATTGGTTATGGGGTGAAGAAAGAAATTGTCATTAATAGAGATAATCGCAGCCTAATTCTAATTGTTAGAATTCTTACAGAAGCATCTTTAGGTGAGGCGGCAAGCTATGTGATAACTTTTGACGATGTCACCACGTTAGTTTTAGCTCAAAGAACCGCAGCATGGGCAGATGTTGCAAGAAAAGTTGCGCATGAAATTAAAAATCCTCTAACTCCAATACATTTAGCTTCTGAACGTTTAAGAAAAAAATATTCTAAAGAAGTAAGTGATGTAAAAAACTTTGAGCGATATATTGAAATAATAGTTAAGCATGTTAAAGACATAGGTACAATGGTAGAAGAATTTGTTCAGTTTGCACGAATGCCTTCTCCTAATTTTGCTAAGGTAAATTTAACGCAATTAATTAGAGAATCCATCTTTTCTAGAAGATGCCTTGATAAAAATATTGAATATGCTGTTGAATTAAATGTTGATCCAGCCAATATTTATTGCGATGCTAGGCAAATTAGTCAAGTGTTACTAAATTTATTAAAGAATTCTGAAGAGGCAATTGAAAGTAATGATTCTATCTCTAAAGGCATTATTAGAGTAAAATTAATCCAAATAATTGATAAGGGTTTGTTTGAGCTATCTATTATTGATAATGGAGGAGGCTTCTCAGCTGAGTTGTTTGATAGACTAACTGAGCCATATATAACCAGTAAGTCAACAGGAACAGGATTGGGACTTGCTATTGTTAAAAAGATTTTAGATGATCATAAGGTAGATGTATCATTTGCAAATAATAACGAAGGCGCTACAATAATATTAATATTCAAAGAAATAATAACTAAAGGATAATCATGACTTATAATATTTTAGTGGTAGATGATGAAGCTGATATACGTAATCTAATCTGCGATGTTTTAGAAGATGATGAGGAATATGAAACTAGGGTAGCATCAAGCGATTTAGAAGCATTGTCTATGCTAGATGATAAAATTCCTACAGTAGTAATTTTAGATATATGGCTTCAGGGAAGTGAATTAGATGGATTAGGAATACTTGAGATAATCAAGAAAAAATATCCCTATTTGCCTGTAGTTATTATTAGTGGGCATGGAAATATTGAAACTGCAGTTAATGCTATTAAAATGGGGGCTTATGATTATATTGAAAAGCCATTCACCGAAGATAAATTAATGATTATCATAAAAAGGGCATGTGAGGTAGCAAAGCTGCAAAAAGAAAATGCAGAATTGCGTATGTATGCAAATGATGTTCAAAAATTAATAGGAAATTCTCCTGCAATGAGTGCATTAAAGCAATCTATTCTAAAAGTTGCTCCAACCTCAAGCAGGGTGCTCATCACTGGTCCCCATGGTTCTGGTAAAAAGCTTGTAGCTAAATTAATTCATGAAAAATCTAAGCGTAAGAATCAGCCATTTATAGTATTTAATCCAGCCGGAATGTCTGAAGAAAAAGCTCAAATGGAGTTATTTGGTGAAGATAGTAAAGATGTTTTTTCACAGCCAAGAAAAGTGGGTGTGCTTGAGTTAGCTCATATGGGAACGTTATTTATAGATGAAGTGACAGATCTTCCATTAAGCACTCAAAGCAAAATATTGGCTTTTCTTCAAAACCATAGTTTCGTTAGAAATGCTAGTAAGAATAACATTGTAAAGCTTGATGTTAGAGTGGTTTCCTCCACTAGCAAAGATCTAAAAGAGGAAATTGCTAAAGGTAGATTTAGAGAAGATTTATTCTATAGATTAAATGTAATTCAAATACCGGTCCCTTCTTTATCAGAAAGAAAAGAAGATATTCAAATTTTGAGTGAATATTTTCTCCATTATTTTTATCAATATTCTGGATTTAGTTTGCGTAAGCTTGCCACTGAAACAATCATAGCTTTTCAAAATTATAATTGGCCAGGAAATGTTAGGCAATTACGTAATGTTATTGAATGGCTATTAATTATGTCTAATCCTAACCCTAATAAGCTTATTATGGATGACATGCTACCCCCAGAATTATTAAATAATCAAGTGAGCACTAAAGTTATGGCAGGAGGTAATCCTGAGCCAGCTTATAATATTGATATGCCTCTTAGAGAAGCAAGAGAAATGTTTGAAAAACAATATTTATTAGCGCAGTTAAATAGGTTTGATTATAACATCACTAAAATGTCTAATGTTATTGGTATGGAGCGTTCTGCATTACACCGTAAATTAAAGATGCTAGATATTAACACCCAAGGTGAATAAATAAATGAAGTTTCATAAGCGTCCTTCTGCCGTTATATTTGATTTTGACGATACATTAGTTAATACAAGACCTATTATCAATAAAGCATTAGACTCCACTTTTGCTAAATTTAATATAGATAGAAAAATAATTCAAGATCGAGACATTGATGTTAATCGCTCAATGAGGGATTATTTTCATCAAATTTTTGCTGATAACATAGTTGAAGCTAGAGATACTTATTATAGTTATTATGATGAATTTTCTAAAGATTTAGAGAAATTTGAAAATGCTGAAGCAGTATTAAATTTACTCAAACAGCATAATTTATTCACTGCCATAGTTAGTAATAAAAGTGGATCAAGATTAAGAGATGAAATTCAAAATAAATTCATGTGGAATAATTTTTTTGATGCAGTAGTGGGCTCAGGAGATGCCCCAGAAGATAAACCCTCAATATTGCCGGCTAAATTTGCGCTTACAGCAGCATCTCTTGAAGATTATGAGGATGTGTGGTTTATTGGTGATAGTTTAGTGGATTTAAAAACTGCAAAAAATTTAGGAGCTAAAGGAATTTTATTTGGGTCAAATGGCATAGATAATTATAAAGTTCCAATATATACCTCGGTTAATAACCATGGGGAATTACTAGAATTATTAGAAAATATTTTAAAGGTAAAAGGAGATTATTAATGCTAAGAATATTTATCTTTATTATTTTATTTAATTTTACAATATCCTATGCCGTTAATAATGAAGAAATTATAGAACAGGCTGTAGAAGAGAATTCTATAAACACAGAAGAAGAAGATTTTTCTCATAATAAGACCTTTGCTAAAATTCAAATATTAAATAAAATTACTGCCAAATCTAATTATATAGACATTAAAGTTGGTGAGGAGAAAACTTGGGAATTGATAAAAATAAAAGTAAATGCTTGTTGGGAAGCATCTCCATTTGAACTATCTGAAAATAAAATTTCAATGGATATTTTTGAGAAGAAAACTGAAAAAGATGCTTACCAGCAGATATTTTCTGGGTGGATGTTTTCCAGCAGCCCAGCTATTTCAACAATGGAAAATGCAATTTATGATGTGGTTGCTATAGACTGCCATAACTAACAATTTTAATTTTATTAATTCTATGTATCCTTTAGTTGTGGTTAATTATGAATGCATACCTTATTTTTAATATATTCCCAACTTATTTTTCTTCTGGGGCATTATTACCCTCATTTTCTGCTGCACTTTAATACCAAATGATCTTTTTAAAGGAAAGCCAGAATTAAATTCTTTATATTATATAGTTTAATTCTGGGAATAATTTTGCTAATTTTTTACAAATCTTCAAATATATTATCACTTGTGCCTAATGTATCTGCAGAGTCATTTATAGGTAAATAAGTTTCTTTATCTAATAATACTGGTGACTCAGCAAAATTATATTTACTGCCATAATCCCAACATAAAGGTTCAAATTCTTTAATATCTCTTATAGTAACAAGATATAGTTTTTCTAAGGTTTTCGAAGCTGGTTGTACTAGAAGTTCTAAATTAGCAGTTAATACATTTGGATTATCATGTATACTAGGGCAATGATTAAAAAACCTTGCAACATTACCATAATCTTTTGCGTCTATATCTTTACCGTCATTGGTAAGTGCAACATAAGTTTTATCAGTGATCTTAAGTGGAACATAAATCCCATCAGCGATCTTAATATAACTATTTTTTCTTTCTCCTATATATTCTGCAATAATTCGACCTTTAGGAAGTGCAGAATTGGTGGATACACCAAATTCCATTTTTAAAGATATTGGATGTAAAACAAGAAAATCCAAAATGTTTGGAATTGGGGTATATTCTTGCTTACCAAGAGAATATGAAAAATCTAAAGTAGCGTTGTTAGTAGAGATATAATTATATGTTTGAGTTGTAGATTTAACAAGATCATCACATAAAAGATTAAATCCAAATAATTCTTTAGTTTCTGTAGGTCCTACTTGATTAAACTTTGATTCTTCAGAAAGCTTGTTATCTCTTGAATAAAGTATATAACATTGCTGCTGGGCAGGATAATAATATGGCTTAACAGAAGTGCTATATGTTTTATCAATTTTCTTTTTATTTGACATATAATCCTCAACTATTTTTTCTTAATATATTTAATACACATTAAATAAATCTTAAAATATATTAAGAATTTTTTCCTGTCAATCAAATGTTAATATATAATTTGGCGCTGCTTTATAACTAATATTAGTAAAATTTGGTGGATTATTATGGCAGTAATATGCAAATCTTGCGGTTGTAGTGAGTATAAAAATACGAAACATTCAATCTTTAAAGAGGTAGTTGATTTGGGTAAAAAGCTCTAAATATTTTAACATTTTGCTTGACATATTAATTAATTAATATAGTTGTTGTTTAGGAATGAGTGATTTTAAACCAACTATATTAGGAATTGATAATTATGGTAAGAACAGCTAGAGAAATTATACTAGATAATGCATTATTTGGAGCTATTCATAGTCATCACTATGACGCAGTACCTAATCTTTTATCAAGAGGAGCTTCAGCTAATGCAATTCTTAATGATGGGTTCTCTTTGCGGAATACACCTCTTCATGCTCTTTTAACCATAGCGGATGATAATGAAGCTCAGTATAGCCGAGTTATAGAAACTGCAAGAGTTTTAATAGAAGCCGGAGCTGATCCTCTCATGCCAAGAGGAGGAGTTCAAGGTGGTATGACGGCTCTTGACTTATCGCTCATTAGGGCAAATTTAGATGGTCAGTTCTTTCATATGTTTTTTCAGCATCTTCTAGGTGCCGGTAGAGCTCAGGAGATTTCTTTATTAGATGAAAGAAATTTTGATGATAGGCAATTGATGACTAGACATAAAAATCTATTTGAAGAGCTAGCTGATAACTTTATATCTTGTAATGTAGAAGGAGTGAGAGTTCTTTTAAACCTTGGAGTTAATCCAAATGGAGTTGATGCGGCTGGTAACTCTTTAATGCATTTTGTGCATTCTCAATATACACAAGGCCTTGATGATAATTCTAGAGAAGAAATAGATCAATTATTATCAGAGCATGGATACACAAAAACTCTTGATTCCAATCAAAATGGAGATAATTCCTTAGAGATAGCTATTGAGCAATCAAATGAGGATATGATTAATAGAATTATAGATCTAAGCACTTCAGCTGAAGGAGATGCTTCTAGAATTTCTTTAAGTGATGATCATTTTAATAGATTGAATGAAATTCTTATACCTAGAATTAACGCTGGGGATGAAGTTGCCATAAATTTTATAGCTCTTATAGATGTAAAAGAACCAGAAAACGAAGTAACAATAGATGTGCTTAATTCTGTTAGAAGTGCAATAGATGATAATAATACACCAGTAATAGAATCTTATGCGCATCCACTTCCTATTTTTACTCCAGAATCTATACAAGTTAGAGATACTTCTATGGCTGTTTTACCTGGTGCAAATGGAGAAGTTTTTGGGGTGAATATCGAAGATGTGGGAGGTTTTTCAGGTTTTATGAGTTTATTTATGAATCAAGAAGGTGGCTCTCACTAAAACGCTAAGTAAAATTCTTGAATTATTTAAAAATTCTTTATTCCAAATATGTTTCTTTGATCAAGATAGTTGAGGGCCTGAGAGATGCAGTCAACTTGATCATCATTTTTGGATTTAGGAAATGATAGTAATTCTTGTTCTAAACAAAGGCGCCATGATGCTTCTCTACAAATAAAAATTCTACCAGTTTCAAATAATACCGTATGCTTAGCAAAGCGAGTGATCTTGTCAAATTGTGGTTTTATAGGAACAATGGGTGGAATTTTTCCATCTCTTTTAAAGGTTTGGATTAACGATTGTCCGCTTGCTTTATCTTCAACTAAAATTAGGTTAGGTTTCCATTTTTGAGCAAAGCTTTGAACAGAAGCCATTAATTCAGGAAATTCAACTTTAATCCGATAAACATCTAAAATATAATAATTATTATAAGCTATGCCAATAGTGATGCCAACGCTATAATCATGCTCTTCTTTGGCTTTAATAGCTGTATCCCAAGATTGAATAATTTGAGAAAATTCAATTTTATCATTTTTTGAATAATATTTTAGCCAGCTTTGCTTTATCATTGACCCATTTGCTGGAATAGGTGCTTGTAAATATTGCGCTGAAAAATAATATTCACCTAGTTCGCATTTAAGTTTATTTAATGTGGTTATGTCCTCTCTTTCTGGGTGCAATGCAGATCCTGGTTCAATAATTATATTATTAAGCATTATTTTTTCTTCCGCTATAGCTGGCAACTTTAAGAGATGCCACTGATTTGCTCTATTTTCTAATAGATGCCCACAGAGATCTTCGCTATGTAGCCTTTGCATAATAAGCACAATAGCGCCATTCTTTTTATCATTTAATCTTGAAATGAAAGTTTGCTCAAACCATTCAATAGTTGATTCACGATATCTCTTGGAGTTGATTTTGCTAGGATTCTGAGGATCATCAACAATTAAAATATCTCCTCCTTCACCGGTGGCAGTTCCTCCGGTTGAAGTGGCAAAACGGAACCCTCTTTTGGTGGTTACAAATTTAGATTTCTGGCTTTCACCTTTGGTTATTTCGGTAGAGGGAAAAATTTTTTTATACCAAGGGCTGTTAAGTATAAGCCTGCAATCTAGTGAATGTTTATTGCTCAAAGCTTGTGAATAGCTAGCTGACATTACTTTCATAGAAGGGTTATGCCCCATGAGCCAGGCCGTCCAGGCAACATTAACGCAAATAGATTTTAAGTTACGAGGAGGGATGTTAATAATGAGTCTATTAATTTTTTTCTCTTCCACTTCTTTTAATTTCTGAGCTATAAGATCTATATGCCAATTATGTAAGTAATCTGTTCCAGGAGATACGGTTTTAAAAGATTGTTCAATAAAACTTGGTAAATTAGAATGTGAAAGATTATTAGGTAATGCTTTGGAGGGTTTTTTCATAAGGATTGGTAGGGTATATTGATTGAAAGTGATGTAGAAAAAGAGGGGGGAGGAATTAAATTAATGAGAAATAAGAGAGGTGATAATTAAAAATGAGGTTGGTATTATTAGGTTGATTAGAAAAGGTCAAGAGCGTAACTTAAAGTAGCGCTCTACATAGAACCATGCCTCACGCTTATTTATAAATATCTGAGGAGACTTACAGGTCTTCTGATGTTCAAATTATTATCTTAGCTAAAGATTAATATATTAATATATGATTGTCAAGGGTTCCTAGCAATAAAACTTAAGTTTTTTATATATCGAACATAAACTAGGCCTGAAGATGTTAATATAGACTTTTGTTAATATAATTCTTGTAAAAAATAGTAAGATATGGCATATAGCTTTATATGTTTTATTTGCATTAAATTTAAGGGGGAGATGTAAATTATGGTAATAACTAAAGTTGAATTGCCATCAGGCTATAAGCCTTCAGAAAACGAAGAATACATGAGTGAATTTCAATTAGAGTATTTTAGAAATAAATTGCTCGGATGGAAAAATGAGTTGCTAAATAATTCGCAAGATACCTTAAGGCATTTACAAGAAGAGAATTGGCATGAATCAGATATAAATGATCGTGCATCAATTGAAATAAGTGCTGCATTTGAGTTAAGAACAAGAGATCGTTATCGCAAATTAATTGATAAAATAGATTCAGCATTAAGAAAAATTGAAACTGCTGAATATGGTTACTGTGAAGAAACTGGTGATAAAATAGGAATAAGCCGTTTAGAGGCAAGACCAATAGCCACATTTTCTATTGAAGCTCAAGAGGGCCATGAAAATTATGAACGACAACATAGCGATGAAGAATAGCTAAGCTCTTTAGCTCCGTAATAACTCATTAATTGAGGTTTTGCTTCTTGTTTGTTGGTCCACTTGTTTTACAATTATTGCGGCATATAGAGAATAAGCTCCATCATTAGATGGTAGAGATCCTGGAACCACCACAGAATATGGTGGTATTTTACCATAGGTAACTTCTTTAGTAATGCGGTTATATATTTTTGTAGATTGGCCTAAAAATACTCCCATTGATAAAACTGATCCTTCACCAATAATAACTCCTTCGGCAACTTCAGATCTTGCTCCAATAAAGCAATTATCTTCAATAATCACTGGGTTAGCTTGCAATGGTTCTAAAACTCCTCCAATGCCAACTCCTCCAGAAATATGGCAATTTTTTCCAATTTGAGCACAGCTGCCAATGGTGGTCCAAGTGTCAATAAGAGTTCCTTCATCAATATAAGCTCCCACATTAATGAAAGATGGCATCAATATGGTGTTAGCTCCAATGAAGGCAGATTTTCTAACAATAGCTCCAGGAACAGATCTTATTTTAGCTTTAACAAAATCTTCTTCTTGCCAGTTACTAAACTTTAAATCAACTTTATCATGATAATTAAAGGGAGAGGCTTCGATAAATGCTGAATTATTTAATTTAAAAGAAAGCAAAATTGCTTTTTTAATCCATTGATGAATTATAAAGCCATCGATATTTTTTTCTACAATGCGCAGTTCGCCGCAATCAAGAGCAGCTAAAACTTCATCTACAGCAGATTTAGCATAAGCTATATCATTATTACGATTTTCCCAAGCTTCTTCGATAATATTTTTAATGTTTTCTTTATTCATATGCATTATTCTAATTTTGATTTAAGATTTAAATATAACAAATATTTTCTAATGAACAATAAATCATTTCAGGATATTTTCATTACAAAAAGAAGGAGCTTTTATAGATGATAAAAGAATTTGGAGCAGAGTTAATCAAAATATTTAATAGTGATCATCCATTTTACCTTATAATGAAAGATATACCTGAACTTATGCTAGCAATATGGCATTATCCTGTTTTTACTTTGGCAGATAAACAACAAATATTGATAAGCAATATTGTTATAGGAATAATTTTATTCATTTTTGGAATGAATTTAGTTAAGAAAATCACTCGCGTGATAAAGAAAAAATTAAGCAAAATTATTGCAGAAGCTGGTGTAGTTAATTCTTTGGAAATGCTGATTTATTATTTTTTTATGGCAATTATGGTGATTTTTGTGTTGGATATTTCAAATGTTCCTTTAGCCGTATTCACTGTAATTGGCACAACCCTTGCTCTAGGTATTGGTCTTGGTAGTCAAAATGTTGTTAATAACTTTATTAGTGGCATTATAATCATGATTGAGAGGCCAATAAAAGTTGGAGATATTATTGAAGTTAAAAATGTTAATGGAGAAGTTACTCATATAGGAGCCAGATGCACCAGCATTAAAACATCTAAAAATATCAATATTTTAGTGCCCAACAGTAGCATTTTGCAAGATGTTGTAATTAACTGGACTTTAGAAGATACAATTTTGAAATCTAGTTTTAATTTATCTCTAGAAAGTCAAATAAATTTTGAAGAGATAGAATATGCTATTTTAGATGTGTTAAGAGGAAATCAAAAAATACTAAGTAAACCTGAACCTAAGATTTACTTAGTGGAGTTAACTAAAAAAGGCTATGATATTCAATTAGAGTTTTGGCTAGATTTAGCAAATAATTATAATAGTAAACATATTATAAATGAAATTAATCGTTCATTTATCTATATATTTAAAAAACATAAAATTGAAGTAGCAGACAAGAATGTCTTGGTTACTGAAAGCAATAATCATTAATAAGGGGGTTAAGTTTAAACTTAAAAACATTTATAGTTCAGTGGTTTTATGCGTCTTTAAACTGCGTTTATATTTTGTTACCTTATTTAGGTGAATATTGTTTTACAATAGATAAAAATAATATTCATTTATTGATTGACAGAAAAACTATTATGGCTATATTTAGATTTCCAACCTTTATTATGGCGGGTGTAGCTCAGTTGGTTAGAGCACTAGATTGTGATTCTAGGGGTCGCCGATTCAAATTCGGTCACTCGCCCCATTTTTTTTATTCTTTCAAAATTAAGCTTCTGCTGTTATCATCTAAGTTATAAATTATTTATCTAAATAGGGCTGTAAAATATAATGATTTCATTCGTAAAAAGAATGTGGCAAAAATATGCTACTGGTGATTTAGCTACAGAAAGATCTGAATCTTTTGCAAGCAGCGATTCTAGTCGAAGCTCTAATTTAAGTGATGCTCCTGAAAATGAAGAATCTAAAAAAAATAAAGAAAAAATTGAAGAATATATAGCAACTTTACTAACAATTTACGAAGATAAAGATCCTATTAGATCTTCAAATAGAGAAGATAAAATTATTGAGGCTAAAAACAATCTAAAATTGGGTTTAGGATTAAATAATGTTGGTGATAAAGCAGAAAGAGTAAATGAAATCATTAATAAGTTAGAAGAAAAAGTTAAAAGAAAAATGAGTTTTATTCCTTCGATGCCAAAATTAAGGAGAAAAAACTCTCAAACTGTTGTACGAGAAGATCCAAACACCCCACTTGGACTACTTGAATCCACTTCTTTTAAAATTGATAGAAGAGTTTTTGCTCCTCAGCCAAAATATAAAACTATGGATTCAATAAAAGAGAGGGTTGAAGACAATAAAAATAGAATTCATTTAAATACTAAAACAAGTGGAAGAGCAAAATGAAAATAGGGGTTGTAGGATTAAACGGTAGAATGAGCAAGGTGATTATCGAAGAAATCACCAATAATTCCGACCATATTCTTTCGGGGGTTTTGGTACGTAATAAAGTTGATCATCCCACAATAAAATTATTTGATAATGTACTAGAGTTAATGGAAGGCTCTGATGCTTTAATTGATTTTAGCAACCCTGCCACCTCAATTGATATTGCTAGAGCGTTAGTTGCAACCAATAAAATATTGGTATGTGGTACCACTGGGTTTAGCGAAGCAGACTTTGAAGAGTTTAAATCTTATGCAATAAATTTAACCAGCATTTGGTCACCTAACATGAGTTTAGGTATAAATCTATTGCAAATGCTGCTTAAAATAGCTGCTAATAAATTACCTAAAGATTTTGACCCAGCAATTATAGATATTCATCACGCAAGTAAATTAGACGCTCCATCTGGCACGGCTTTAGCTTTAGCAGATACCATTAAACAAAATGCCCATAAAGAAGCGCAAATATCTTCATTAAGAATAGGAGGGGTGCCAGGGGAGCATCAAGTTATTTTTAGCAGTAAAGATGAAGCAATAACCTTAACTCATCAAGCATTTAACCGTAGCATCTTTGCTAAAGGAGCAATTAAAGCTTGCGCTTGGGGATTGGGTAAAAAGCCAGGATTTTATTCAATGCAGGATGTATTGAGTGAACAATAGTAATTATTCATTTACAGAGATAAAGCAAAAGGCTCCGTGCCAATATTATGGCAAATGTGGTGGATGTAATTTGCAAGAAGTGAGCAATCATGGTGAATATAAATTTTTTCATTTTAAGCAGTCCATATCTCAATTAGTTAATGATGGAATAATTCATCCATTAGTTCAAATTCCAATAAATTCTAGAAGAAGGGTAGCTTTTAAAGTTAACCAAAAAAAAATAAGTTTTAATGAGTTTCATAGTAATTCTTTAATTTCTATAGCTAATTGTTTGCTCCTTCAAGACAAGATTAATGATTTAATTAAACCAATAAATATCCTGCTAAAGCAGATTTCAATTAGAATTGATGCAGTTGCCATCACCAATAGTGATACAGGTTTAGAGATTATATTTTTTAGTCAAAATTCAAGCAATTTAGAAACTGATCTGGCTTTAACTGGGTTTGCTCAACAGAACAATATTGCAAGAATTGCGTGGCAAGTTAAAAATCAAATTCCTAGCATAATTATTCAGCTCAATTCAGTTGCTCTAAAGTTTGATCAGGCAAATGTTGAATTGCCAATTAATAGTTTTCTTCAAGTGAGTAAAGAATCAATTCAAATTATGAATGAAATTATTTTAAAACATTTGGATAAGGCTAAGCAAATTCTAGAATTATATAGTGGCTGTGGTAGTTTTACTTTCTCTTTAACCAGTAAAGGCAAAGTTACGGCAATTGAAGGAAGTATGGATGCCTCTAAAGCTTTAGAAAAGGCGGCAAGAAGCCATGCTTTGCCCATCCATGTAATAAACCAAGATTTATTCCGCACTCCCTGCACAAGCAGCTTCATTAATGATTATTCTCAGGTGGTTATCAACCCTCCACGCAATGGAGCAGCTCCACAAATAAAACAAATTTCTCAAGCCAATTTAACTAAGAAAGTTATTTTAGTTTCTTGTAGTTTAGAAAATTTTATCCGGGATGCTCAAATTTTATTGAGTCATAATTTTATTTTAAGTGATATTTATCCAATTGATCAATTTTTATATAGTAAGCATCTTGAAGTGATTGGTATTTTTAAAAGATAAATAGAGATTTATAATAAAACTCCATTAAAAGCATTAGCAATTCCATAGGCTGCAATTAAAGAAAAGCGCGCTATATTTTGATTATTTTGTTGTTTAATATTATCTAGTAAATTTGCATAGATTCCATTATTTATAACTAAATCAACTATATCATCCATAACTTCAGATTTAAGATTATCACTATCTTCCACTTCTTGAAAATAAATATCAGCGCAATTAGAGCAATATTCATAAAAATTTGATATTGAGAAAGCTTTGGTTTCTTTGCTGGTTTCAATATCTAATTCGCTAACATGAATTAAATCTACTGCTATTGCCTTCACCTGTTCATTATTTGTTTGAGGAAGCAGAGCATTATCAAGCAGATATACTTCTTCTAAGGCCTCATTTTTTAATTGTTGAAAGAATTGATATTGCTGATTAAAAGCCAAAGAAAAATTTATGGTAATTTGAGAGTAAAGATTATGAGTGGCATCATATAAAGAATTTAAAGTTTCTTCTTCTTGTTTTATAATATTGGCATCAGTTTCTATTTGTTTCATTTGATCTAATGCTTCTAACATAGAGTGACATATTTTCATTCCATCAAGCATATAAGTATAATCGACGATTGTATGTTTAATAATTGCCAATTTAAAAGCATTGGCCTGCACGTCATAGATAGCGTGTCTTTTAAGAAAATCATCGATAAAATTTATATAATGTTTAAAGTTAGAATTTTTATCTTGATCATTTAAAGATAAAATATCTGCAGAAGAGATATCAAGTATTTCGGACTCTAATTGTTCCAGTTGAATTCCAGTTATCATATCTTCTCCCTTTTTATTTAAATATTGCCATTTTTTTGGATAAATGAAAGTAAAATATTAGAACTTGCTTTACTTAATAAATAGTTTATAAAAATTAAACTATATTTAAATAATAATAACTTTTAATATAAAGGAATCTAAAAATATGGACAAATTATATGCTAAGTATAATTATAGTGAACAAGATGTTGAATTAATAGAAGCTGTTGCAAGCAAAGAATTTGAGTTAGTAAAGGAAGCCCTAGATAGTGGAGCTAATCCAAATTTATTATTTATGCCAGATGGTTCACCCATTTTACACGAAGCTGTTGCTGGAGGAAATATAGAAATAATTAAATTATTATTGAGTTATGGCGCAGAAATTAATGGATTAAATTCTTCCAATCAAAGCGTTTTGCATTTTCTTGGCACCTTAGGTGAAGTGGATCTGTTCAATTTTTTTATAGAAAGAGGAATAGATCAATCTATTGTTGATAATCAAGGGAATACAGCTGCAGATTATGTTATTGAATATAATTGTCATGATGCCACTATTAACTCATTAAATACTTATTCGATGACTGTAGATGATATTGAAGATAATGCGGAATCTGAAGAGTCAGTAATTCTTAATCCTGGAGCAAGCATTAATATACATAATCATGAAGGTGGAGATTTCCAGCAATCAGATTTTGGAGGGGTAGGTGGTATGTTTTTTCACCAGTCTAGCTGGTAGTCCTCAATTACAACTTTCATTCTTAGCTATTATATTATTTTTTAATAAGAATTGAAATTTTTATCCTATATGCTATTTTAAATAAATAAAATTAATTTGAGGCTTATCACACATGAAAATTATCTCTTAAATTTGCCCTAGAGGGCAAGCTTACAACTTCCCTGTAAAATAAGAATAAGAGATAAATTATATGAGTCATAAGCCCTTATCACTAAGTAATCTTAGTTTAGAATTTCCACATAAAATCTGTTTTAAAAATTTTAACTGCGTCATAAATTATGGTGACCATATCGCCATTATAGGCATAAATGGTGGTGGGAAATCTTCATTATTAAAAATATTGCTCCAAGAAATTGAGCAAATTTCATCCAATATAACAATAGGTTATATTCCCCAAATTATTGATGATAGTCTTCATCTAAGTGGTGGTCAGAGGTTTAACCAAGCTCTAACTAAAGTATTAGCTTTGAATCCTGATATATTAATTCTTGATGAGCCAACTAATCATTTAGATATTAAAAATAAAGCTGCCTTATTAAAGATGCTAAATAAATTTAGAGGAACTTTAGTTGTTGCTTCACATGATTTAGAATTATTACGTAGTGTAACAAATATATTTTGGCATATTGATAATGCTAAAGTAAATATTTTCTTAGGCAATTATGATAATTATGTTAATCAAATAAACTCCACTCTCTGTAATTTAGAAGGAGAATTATCTCGTCTTAGCAGGCAGAAGAAAGATATCCATCATTCATTAATGCAAGAACAGAATCGTGCGGCAAAAAGTAAGCAACAAGGTCAGAAATCAATGGATAATAAAAAATGGCCAACGGTTACTAGTAAAACTAAAGCACTTAATGCTCAAGAATCATCAGGAAAAAAGAAAATAATAATAGCTCAAAAGAAAGAAAATTTAACAGAAAAACTAAAAGAATTAAGGCTTCCAGAAGTAATATCTCCTAAATTTAGGTTCAATTGGGAAATCTCGGCTAATAAAACATTGGTTTCAATTAAAAATGCTTCAATTGGTTATACAAAAATTATACTTAAAGATATAAATCTAGAATTATTTTCTCATAGTAGGGTGGCAATTTTAGGTGATAATGGAAGTGGTAAATCTACTCTTATAAAAGCCATTTTAGATGATAAAGCTGTCAGTAGATATGGAGATTGGTATTCAACTAAAGATGTTGGTTATCTTGATCAGCATTATAGCAACTTAGATCAAGAAAGTTCAGTTTTAGAAATAATTTCTCAACTAGTTCCAAGTTGGAATATGGAGGAAATTCGTAATCATTTAAATGACTTTTTATTTCATAAAACCCAGGAAGTAAATACCAAGGTTAAGCAATTATCTGGAGGTGAAAAGGTTAGATTATCATTAGCTAAGATATCAGCTAATGCTCCAAAGTTACTGATATTAGATGAAATTACTAATAATTTAGATTTGCAAGCAAGGAGGCATGTTATTGAGGTGTTAAAAAAATATCCTGGCGCAATGATAGTTATTTCCCATGATTATAACTTTCTTCAAGAGATAGAAATTGAAGATTTTTATGAGATTAAAGAAGGCAATTTACTTTTAAGGTTATAATAGCAAGTCTCATTTTTAAACACTAGCACTTCATTAGTTGCTTATGTACTAAATGCATGTTTGATCTAATCTCTATCATTGTATTAGTTAACTTAATGAATGCAATTAGACCTCAATTATATTGACAATTTTTAATTTTTGCATTATAAAAAAATAAATTATTTTATAAATATAAGGATATTAAGCTATGTCAAAAACTAGAAAAAAACCTGACAGCAGATTTGAAAAAGCTGTAAAGCCATACTATCACCCATCATCAGATGATTGTTTTATAGTTTACTCTTCAAAAGAGAAATTATCCTTGGATGGAGATTTTACAGCTCTTCAAGCTAAAAATGTAAAAAAGAAATTTGGGTTTGAGCTGTTGTGCAGCGATCTTTTAAAATCAGCAAATGAAGCATTTGATTATCATAAAGAAAAGAAAATTCTTCTGGAACTTCCAAAGGCGTTAGATTATGGTGATACTCTGGATGCATTACCAGATTCATATACAAATACTAATGAATTATTTATTTTGCACAAAACAACATCAAAAATGGGTTTTGGTGTATCAGCTGGAGGTAACCTAAATAAGGGTTATGTTATCGCTGAATATATCGGAGAAAGGGTAACCTTGGCTTCTAATACTGATAGTACATATTATTATTTTAATAAGGATAATACTGCAAATATAGATGCTAAAAATTATGGGAATGTGGCTAGGTTTTTTAATCATTGCCCCAATGAGCATCCTAATGAAAAAGTGCTAACTGCTAATGTGGCGGCTTTAGAATGGAAAGTTTCAGAAAAGTTAACAAAAGTATTTTTTATTACCCTAAGAGACATTAAAGCATTTGAGCCAATTTGTTGGGATTATGGAGATAATTATAATTTCCACCAAGGAGTAGAATTATTAGATGCTAATACCTATTTTCCTATTAATGATCATCATGATCTCTAAGTTCAAAAGTTGATGAGTATTAATGAATTCATTAAGCTAAGATTATTAGTCAATTTATCAACTTTTTGGTCTATCCAGGCTTGTATCAATTGTTATTCTAAGATTTTGACTTAATAATTCTTTCATAGTAAAGTTCTAGATCTTTAATAATAATGGTCAGTAAAAATGGAAAAATTTAAAGTAGCTTTATTCTTTTGCCTTTTTATAGGGTTTAATTCCTATAGTGCTGAAGTAGAGCAAACAAAAAATTTATCCTTTGCTAACAGCAAATTAGAAGTGGTGCCATTAGTTCAACTAAAAAAAGATTTATGGCAAAAAGATGAAACAATAGTTTTTATCCATATTCCTAAAACTGCTGGAACTAATATAGTTAACTTAATGGATGCAATAGCAATAGTTAATCCAGATCTAAAAGTTAAAAGAGCTTCAGTGCCAAGAACAAAAGATAAATCTCCTAATCTATTTGTTGAGTCTTCAATTGGTGGATTGCAGCAAATAAAAGATCATGCTAGCCATTATAACGGCTCTAAGGGGCATTTAGATTTTATCAGCAGCCATATGCCAATTCCTGAAGAAAAAGATGAGGAAAAATATTTTGGGAAGCAAAAAATTTCCTATGTTGCTCTTATTAGAGATCCTATTAAAAGAGAGTTATCATCGGCAAATTTTGATTTTCAGAGAAGTTATATCAAGCAAAAAGATATTACCTATTATTTATTAAAAGAGACAATTGATAACCCTCAAACCAGGCTATTAGCTGGTGAAGATGCAATGTCGGGTAAATGCAATGAAGAAACTCTCATGAGAGCAAAAAAAAATATTATTAGAAGATTTAAATTTGTGGCTCCAACAGAAGATTTAGAAATAATGATGAATATATTATCTAGTCACTTTGGTATAAAAAATATTGCTTATGCAAGAGCTCAAATTACTGGCCTAAAAGCAATTGAGAAGCAAGAGAAGTTTCTTTATGATGGTTTAGCAAAAAAACATAAATATGATATTGAACTTTATAATTGGGCTAAAATGCAATGGAAACGTTGGAAAGCTCTAAACATAGAATCAATTTCTAATAATATATATTATGATAGCAAGGCAAAATACTTAACCATGCTGCCAGATTTTGTTAAAACTAAAAAGCCAGAAGAAATGGATATAAGACAAATTCTTGAATATAATCATAATAATAAGAATGAATTAATCTCTTTCCAGCAGAAACATAATGCTTCTGCTAGAAAAGAGGTAAAAATAATACTAGAATGAATAGCAGCGGCTTTGTTGAATATATATTAGATATTCTGTCTCCTTACGGTAACATTAAATCACGCCGGATGTTTGGTGGCTATGGTCTATATGTAGAGAAGATAATTTTTGCTCTTATTATAGAAGATGAAATATATTTTAAAGCTGATATAGATTTAGCTGAAAACTATAAAGTTTTAGGCTCTTATCCATTCACTTATAAGCGAGATGAAAAATCAATAGCGTTGAGTTATTGGTATGTTCCATCCGAAGTTCTTGAAGATAATGAATTATTAAAATCTTGGTTTAATCAAAGTTTAACTGTGGCAAGAAAAGCCAAAATAACTAAGGTAAATAAAAAGGATGATATATGTTAATTATTTCAGGAGGCAGCCATCCATCTCTTGCTCAACAAGTCGCAACTCAGATTAAGGTAGAGTTAATATTAGCTAATAGTCAAAAATTTAATGATCAAGAATTTAAGGTGCAAATTCAGAAAAATTTATATCAAGAAGATGTGGTAATTTTTCAGTCCACTTCTAATCCAGTTAATGACCATCTAATGGAATTATTATTAATTGCTGACACAGCTAAAAGAGCAGGGGCTAAAAAAATTATAGCTGTAATGCCATATTTTGGTTATAGCAGGCAAGATAGAAAATCTTATGAATATGGTCCAATATCCGCAAGTTTAATAGCCTCACTAATAGAAGCTTCAGGAATTGATGAAGTCATAACTATAGATTTGCATTCTAAGCAATCAGAGGGCTTTTTTAAGATCAACATCCAGAATTTAGATGCAGTAGAATTATTTGCTCATTATTTTAAAAATACTAAGAATTCTATAGTAGTTTCTCCCGATGTTGGTGGATTAGATAGAGCCCAGAAATTTGCAAATATTTTAGGCTGTGAAGTGGCTCTAATCAATAAAATACGTGTGCAAAGTGGTTGCTGTGTGATGAATGATGTAAATGGTGATGTAACAAATAAGCATTGTATTTTAATTGATGATATTGTTGATACAGGTAATACTTTATATCAAGCTGTGCAGCTATTGCGTAAAAAAGGAGCAAAATCTTTTGATGCATGCATAACTCACTCTGTCTTTTCTAAATCTGCATTAAACAAACTTGAGAGATCTGGGTTTAATCGGGTCTATATTACAGACACAATAAAACAAAATTATTTACCAGATAATATCCAAATTATATCTGTTAGCAAAATTATAGCTGAGGATTTAATAAGATTATAAAAGTCCTCCATTTCAAAGATTCAGTTCTTTATTCTCTCTTTAATTCTGCATTACTGATGATAAATTATTTCTATGGTTATTTGTAACTTATTAATGAATATAAATACAATAATAATTGACATATAAATTAATTAATACTATATACACATAATAACTTAGAGTGGGAACCCTATCTTTTATCAATGTAATATAGAATTTATCATATGCTTACATCAGAACAAATTTCTAAATGCTTAAAGGCTAGAACTTATAAACCTATTGAAGATCAAATAAAACAGGGTCAAAACCTTATTAATAATATGAGTGATGCTTTACGCCAGATGGTTGTAGATGGAGATGTTGTTGCTGTGAGGTGGCTAATAGATCATGGAGCCGACATCAACAAGCTTAATAAAAATAAAAAAAATGCCTTAGAAATTGCAAAACAAAGAGGGAATGCTGCTATTATTAAATTATTAGAGGAAGCCCTTCTTATGCAAAATAATTCTGTGATTGAACGGGATATTGAGGTAGAAGATTCAATAAATAATGAAGTCAAAGCTGAAGGTAGCATAGAAATTTCTAAAGAGGATTCAGAAAAGCAAGATAAAAAAATAGATAAAGTTTCTTCTGAAACTTTATCTAAACAACATCATGAAGATGCCGAAAATCATATAGTTAGCGAGAAAGAATCTATCTATTTAGATAAGAGTAATGAAAGTGGTGATGCGGCTTTAGATGTTGCATTAAAAGATCCAATAAACAATGATATCGGAGCTGAAGACAACCAAATTGAAGAAAACGAAGGATGGGAAACAATATGGTCTCATGTTTTTAGTGATATTAAGAAGCCAACAAAAAATTCTAAGAGATCGGCCATTAGAAAAAAAAATAAAAAGTTACTCTCTGATAATAAATTGCTAACGAAGAAAATACCTGATAATCAAATAGATACTGAAAATACCATTGAAAAAGAGTCAAAAAAAGTTTCTAAAGATGCTGTTAAAAAACAAAATGAAGACACTAAGAAAGCTTCTTCTGGAACTAAGGTTACGAAAACAAAAATGACTCCAATGGAACAATATAATGAGATGGTTGCAGCTCGTCTAGCTAAGAAAAAATCCACTGCTCTAGACAATAACAATAAAGGTGTCAATGCAGATTTACATGTTGTAGAAAAAGAGGAATTAAAGCAGGATCCCGAAGCTCTTGAAAAGAATAAGATTAATCCCTCTCATGATGAAGAAAGGGATGAAAATGCTTTACATCTTGCAGAACAAGGAGAAAATTATGTTGATGCTGATGAACTTCTTCAGGAAATTTTTGATCTTGAGCAAGATGATATTCAAGTAGAAGGTAATCAATTTGAGCAAAATGAACCTTGCTCTTTGGATGGGGAAGAATGGGAAGAATGGAAGTCTATCCTTGATAGGGAATTTCCGTTTAATAATGGGGATGATATCAACCATCTTAATCGAGAGGGACAGCTAGTTTTAAATGTTGAAGAGCAAAGAGAGGATGCTACTATTATTGAATTACTAATGAAAGTTCACGCCAATATGAATGCTCAAAGAATTCCACAAATTGCAGATAATATTGAGCAAGCGGTTGAAACAGAAGAAGATCAACAAATAAACCATGAGGTAGAAGCTGAGGTTGAGGTTGAAGTCAATCAAATTGAGCAGAATGAGCTAAATTTACATGATGCAGTTAGAGCTGGTAATATTCATGCCATTGAATTTCTAATAAACAATGGAGCCGATATCGATCTGGCTGACCAAGAGGGTAACAATGCTTTACAAATTGCTGAACATCTAGATGCTGTTGAAGTAATAGAGTTATTAAGAGATTATATAGCTAGAATAACCTCAAAGAAGAAAATTATATTTAATGAAGATACTCCTAAATTAGAAAAGAAAGATGAAGATGATCAAGATCCATCTTCAACAGGAGTAGAGAGTGTTATTGGTTCGCATTCTAATAATATAGTATTAAATACCAAAGACAGTGACCAAGAAAGTAGAATAGATAAAGTTTATATAACCACAACTACAGATAATTTAACAAGCATGTCTTCTGCTAAAATAATATTAAGTGAACCCTACGCTCAAACAGAGGTTATCGCTAAGGCAGTTATGGTTATATCTGCATTATATTGTGGCTCTTATTATATCAGTGGTTCTAGCCATATGTTATCAGAGCTTGGTTCATCATTTAGTTCATCGCTAAGTGGAGTTCTTGATCTTAATCATTTAATTGATATTTGATAATCTTATTTAACCTTTTTATAAAAAGTAGATTTTTTTACATTAAGTTAGGTGGTTGTTTTATAAAATAATCACTTCGCTTATAGAAAAGGCAACTCAATAAATATTGAGCAGTAATAAAGCGCTCTTAAGTCTATCTATCATAACACTCTATTATTGTTGAAAAGAAGCAGCTTTAGCTATAAAGTGTAAGAAAAATATTGTTGATATTTATAGTGTTGAATATATGGTTTATATAAGAAGTTTTTTGCCTATTTTATTATTTATCAGCATTTTTGTTGGTAGTGGAGTATATTTCACTTTTATAGGGATTAAAGAGGCATTTTACCAAATTTCTCCTATTATGGCCATCATTCCAGCCATTGCTTTAGCTTGGATAATGCATAGAGGAAAATCTGATGAAAAGATGAATGATTTTTTAGATGGCTTTAGGCATCGCGATATTATAACCATGTGTATTATTTTTCTTTTAGCTGGTGCTTTTAGTGAAATAACTAAAGAAATAGGAAGTGTGGATGCCAGTGTTAATTTGGCCCTATCATTACTTTCACCAAAATTTTTATTAATAGGTATATTTTTTATTGCGGCTTTTATAGCCACTGCAATTGGCACTTCAATGGGCACTATTGCCACAGTTGCTCCTATAGCTGTTGGTTTAAGTTCATATAGCGCTTTCTCGCCAGAATTAGCAGTGGCAACTGTAGTTGGGGGAGCAATGTTTGGTGATAATTTATCAATTATTTCAGATAGTACAATTGCATCAGTAATGTCTCAAAAGGCTGATCCTAAGTTAAGATTAATATTAAATGCCAAAGTAGCACTTGTGGCATCACTAATTAATGTGGTTATTTTATTTTTTAGCTCTATTGAAGGAAATAGCATAGAGGTTCAAAGCTATGATCCAATACTTGTAACTCCATATATATTTTTAATTCTTGTTGCCATTTCAGGGGCTAATGTTTTTATAGCATTGGTTATTAGTATAATGTTTGCCGGTTTTACGGGTTGGATTTGCACGGATTATACCATATTTAACTTAGGGAGTGGAATGACTAAAGGTTTTGCTAGTATGCAAGAAATAATGTTGCTTTCATTGCTTGTTGGAGGCTTATCAGGGCTTTCTGGAGGTGATTCAAAAAGAATTGCTAAAGATTTAGGTGATTGGATTTCTAGGCATGGAAGTAAAAAAATGGCTCAATTGGTTATAGCAAAAATAGTTTCCATTTTTGACATACTTCTAGCAAATAACACCATTGCAATAATTTTTAGTGGAGAAATTGTTAGAGAAATTGCCGCTAAGCATAATATACCACCTCATTATAGTGCGGCGTGGCTAGATATATTTTCATGTGTGTTTCAAGGAATAATTCCTTATGGCGCTCAAATATTGTTAGCAAGTATCATTGCTGGTGTTTCTCCCCTCAGCATAGTGCCTCATGTATATTATTGTTATATCTTAGGGGTGGTAGCTATATTGCATATAATTTTTATAAAAGTAAAAAAGCAACCTCAAGAGGTTTAATTAGGTTGGTTGAGTTTTAATCCAATAATACCAATTAAAATTAGGCTGATAAAAATTAAGTTAATCAAAGAGAGTGGTTGTTTAAAAACAATAATGTCATAAGTAACCACTCCAAGTATTCCAATTCCAGTCCAAATTGCATATGCAAGACTAATTGGAATGCTCTTAAGCGCAAGCCACAAGAAAAATACACTTGCCATCATCGATAAAATTACAAAAAATAAAATAAAGTTTAGTTTAGAACTATCGCAATATTTAATTCCAACAGCCCAGCTAATCTCAAATATTCCTGCTATCAATAAATATAACCAAGCCACTCTTACTACTCAATAATTAGAGAAAAATTTATCCATTTCTAATAATCTACAAATAATATGGTATTATGTATATTATTAAAATAGCTATCTTGATAAGTATTTTGATTATATGATTTTTTATAACTTATAGTTATTTCTGTATTAGTTCAGTAAAAAGAATAGAACAATCTCTTTAGATTTACAAATTCCGCAACAAATAGTAAATAAATTAATGTTAAATTGACATTTGTTGATAATTAAGTATAATATATTTCTCAATCTAGAAATATAATTAGTAATTTTTGTTAACTAATAATGGTAGTAATCTATATGACAAATAAAATGCAATTCAATATTCCATCAATTCTTAACATGTCTAATTTTATTAGTGCTGGAGAAACATATGAGGATAACTATATAAAGGGCGCTATTAAAGGCAAGTATCTTTTAAAAACAATGTCAGATAGCTTGACTCTGCCAATAGATGAGTCAGTCCAACAAGAATTTTACATGATTAAACAGATGAGTGCTAACAATCTAATCGCAGATTATGTAGGATCCTATTTTGCACATTATTTAATTGATGAAAGAGCGCCGATAGTTCATTTAGTAAAAGATGAAAAAGGAAATATTTATACTGCTTCAAAATTTATACCTAATTTTTATGGAGAGGATGACTACGAGGTAAGGTATAATGGTTGCATAGATGAAGGTTGCTTTATAGGAGAAGATGGAAAAATCTATCCTATTAAAGATAATGATTATAATCTTGAGTCATACATACCAGCTGACAAGGAAGAAGTATATGCTGCTGCTGAATTTGTTAGCTATCCTGACCCTAACGGTAGAAATAATGGCATAGTAATCTCAGATACAGGCGTTAATTTTGCAGTAATAGATTTCGATTTAAGTATGACTGAACTATCTAAGCCACTAGCGTTAACTTATTTTCAAAATAACGATAGACATAAACTTATTGCTGCACTTAAATCGGTCACAAATAAAATCTCTAAAGAATTTATAGAAGAAGCTTTAGAACAATTATTTGAAAATATTGCTACATTAATTCCAATCGAATCTAATGAACTAGATACTAAGAAATCTCAGATGGCTCATGATTTAATTAACAGACTTGAGATATATAAAACAGATATTATTTTACTAGAAATACAAGAAGTTATTAATTCTAATTCTATAAATCAACAAGAATTATTAGATATTAAACTCTCACAGTTTGATTCTATGGTTCTTTCGTCTTCACCAAGTAGGGTGTTAGTTAATACAGTCGGCATGATTGCTGGAAAGCATAAAGCAATATTTGATAAGTTAGATGGCTTTATGAAGAGTTATTCTCAAGACGATTTCCAAACTATTCTATACGGAGCTAAAAAAGCGATCACAATGTATAAGTTGTATGAAGGAGAAGATAGCGAAATATTACTCAATTTAATGCCTTATATTCATTCAAAAGACGGATTCTCTACTTTTAGTGAAATATTACAATCATTACTTTATCGGAAGCAAGACTCCATTTTGACTCATAAAATATTAGCTCATTTAGAAAATTTCCCTGAAACTTTATACAAATGTATAGATGGTATGTTTTCCTGGTGGTATGGCAGTAACAGTAAGTTAGCCTTTAATGTAGCATTTCCGTATATAGCTGGTCACGATGAATATAGAGACAAAATAATTGATGAAGCTATTCATGCAAACAAAGTATTTGATGCTATAGTTCCTTACCTTAGCTACGAAGATCAATGCAGCGTTCCAACTTTAAATAACCCTACTCAATGCATTTTAACTAAAGAGAGGAGTTTGGTAGATTATAATGAAGAAGGAAGTTTGCTAAATGGTGAATTAGCATTACAAATAGACTCGCTTTATTAGGGATAAAAAGCCTTTATAAATTTATATCGATATCATTTAAGAGGTGTTTTAACAAATTCAAGCATTAAGAATAATGCTTGAGGTTCTTTGGAAGTAATCTATTAGATAACTTTTCTTGCCACTCAATAGTTAGAGAAAAATTTATCCATTTCTAAAAATACTTCCCCTTTATTATAATTGATATGGTTAATATTAGGATATAAAATAAATTTTTTCGGGTCTTTTGCTGCCTCAAATATTATTTGTGAATGGCTGTGAGGCACCATATTATCTGAATCTCCGTGGATAATTAGTAGAGGTTGATTTATATCAGCAATTTTATCTAGAATTTTAAAATTATCTTTAGTAAGTTGTTTAGCAAACATGTAAGGATAAATTTCATCAGCCCTATCTGCAACTGAAGTATAAGGGGTGATAAGAAATAGACCTTTAAACTTATATCTTAAGGCCATTTCTGTGGCAATTCCTGTGCCTAATGATTCACCTATAATAATTGTATTTGATAAAGAATAGCCATGCTTGGTGAGATAATCTATTGCAGATTTTGCATCTAGATATAATCCTTCAAGTGAAGGGGTGCCTTGGCTCTTACCAAAGCTTCTCCAAGCTGGAATAATAAAGCCATAACCTATTTCTGTTAAGGCTTTTAAGTGCTCCACTCTATCTTCAAGATTGCCTGCATTTCCATGTAAAAAAATAACCATATTATGATTTTGATCTGAAGGGCTAAACCAGGCTTGTAATTTTATGTTATCGTCAGTAGTTAAGGTAATTTCTTCAGCATTTTTGATATTAAAACTGGCTAAAGAGTTTTTTTCTTTATGGGGGTGATACATCAAACTACGTTGATTAAAATATAAAATGGTTATAGTGCATACATAAAGAGCAATTAGAGATGATAATATTATTTTAAATAGGTGCATGTTATTAATCTTTATATTAGTTTATTTTTTCTTTAAGTTTTTCTCTGTACTGTAATATTATAAAAAGAATAATAGTAACTATAGCACATATTAAAATAATAGTTGTTGTTGGTAATATAGTGCCATCAAAAAGTTTTTGTGACCAGAAGATAGCTCTAGCAGAAAAAATAGTTGCCACAAGGTTATTAAATGACATGCATGTTCCTCTAGATTCAGGAAAAATATTAATTGCTTTAAGCAAGAAGCCATTCATTAAAGCTCCTCCCATTGAAACAACCATCATAAAATTAAAAATATTATGATAATTTGTTTTATTTTCTTCACTAAAAATAAACATAGCTAAGCAGCCGATAATAAAAAGTAAAAAGCCAATATTTTTAGTGTAATCAATACCTTTATTTTCAATAAGCCTAATTGATAAGAAAGAAAATATTATATATATGGCCGCATTAATAGTTTGATACATACTAAATTCTTGTTTAGTCATCATTAGGTTTTCAACATATATTATTGATGCATTAGAAAAATAAATATTATAAATTCCAGAAGCTGCACTATATATTATAATATACGCTATAAAATTAAAATTCTTTATTAACTTAGAATATTGTTGTAAAGCCTCTATAAAACTAAATTTTTTTCTTTTATCAACTGGATGTGTTTCATTAACAAATAAAATTGCAATTATTAGGGAAACTAAAGATAAAACAACCATTGATAAAAAAACATTATGCCAGCCTACCAAATTGCTTATATAAAAAAAGAATAAAGGAATTATAGCTAATATTAGAGTTGAGATTCCTCTAACAAATCCTAAAACTTTACCAGATTTGTTCATTGAAAATATATCAAATGCAATAATCCAACCCACAATAATTAATGATGATTTAGATGCACCTTGTATAAAACGCCAAAATAATAAAGATTCAAAATTTTGGCTAATGAAGCAAGAAAAACTGCTTATAGAATAAAGCAGTAATCCTCCAATAAATATTTTTTTTCTTCCATAGCTATCGTCTAATGGTCCAATTATAAGTCCTGACACTAAAGCTCCAGCTAAAGAAAATCTTATAATATATTCTGCGTTCTTTTCTTCTATATGAAAGTATTTTATTATTTGAGGAAAAAATTGGATATAGATATTAGTATCTAAGCCTGAAATAACTGAAATTATTACCAGCATAGTTAAAAATAGCACGTCTTGAGGTTTAGATTTTTCTATCATAAATTAAATTAAGCATAAGTTTGTATATCTAGGTTATATTTAATTTATGGTTGAGGCAACTTCAAAATAAAGAGCTTCTTATAAAAACAGCTCTTTATGTTAGATTATGCTTTTCTATTTTTATAGGACAGTGTTATAAATCCTGCAGATCCTATTAATAAAGCTACTGGAATAATGCCAATTCCATATATAAAAGCTTCTGAAGAACTTTCAGTGGAATATATTTTTATAATCATGCCAATGATGCTATGGAAGAAATAGCCAAAGATCATAATAATCATGTTGGCTATTGCAGTAGTTAGACCCACAACATTATCTGCCACATAAGTTGATGCTTTATAAATAGCTAAAATTTGGTAAGCACAGCAAATTCCAACAATTATAAAACTAAAAGAAATGGCGTTGGTGCTAAGTTTATTAAAAATTAATATAGTAAATATAGCAGCCATTGCAATTCCAGCAAAAACTATAGTACCAATATAATTATTTGTTTTCTCAGCAATAAGGCTTAACACTGGGGCGCCAAAGCACATTCCAATAAAAATCATTGATGGCAGGGATGAAGCAACATTATTATCAAAATTATAAACCTTTCTAAAAAACTCTGCTCCCCAAACATCAGCAAATCCTTCTAAAGGACCAACCATTAGTCCTGCAAAAATGCAGGTTAGAATAACTTTTTTGTTAGTTAAAACCTGCTTAATTTCTAATAGAACTGAAGCCTTACTATTTTCTTTTTCAATTTCTGGAACTATTAAATAAGTTAATGCTGCCAAGATTAAACCTATCACTGCAAATATTTCTATCACCGCTTGGTATCCAAGAGTTTTATTCATATAAGAAACTGGTGCTCCTCCATAAATTGCTCCAATAAGACCAATAGTAACTGAGAAACTTAGCATTCTAGAGAAATGCGCTTCGCTAAAGGTTAATCTAATAATTTTAAAGGCTCCAAGAATGGCAGCTGAAGATCCAACGCCAATTAATATTCTACCAATAATAGGATAGGTCCAATGTTCTGAGAAAATTATTGGTAGCATTCCAACTATGGTTAACAAAATGCAACCAGTCATAACTTTTCTGGGGCCATAATGATCTAACATAATTCCAATAGGAAGATGCATTAAAGAATAGCCTAAATAATATACTCCTGAGAATTGACCAAATACTGCAGCATCAATATTAAATCTTTGCATTATGTCATTCATTAAGATGCTAGGCATCACCCTTAAGATATATTGGTAAGCATAAAATACTGAAACTATAACCCATATTGCCCAAGCGATAAAACGCGAATTTGACATGATTAAAACCTTTAAAAAATCTGTTTAAAAACTAATGATAAGTGGAAATTAAGAAATAGATAAAGCTCCGCCCTAGCGGAGTAGAAGTGTAAGATTTAAAGATAAACTGATGTCAAAATTTGACATGTTACAATTTCCATATTAATTTCAGTTTTAAAAGCTAAATATATTTTATGCATCTGTCAATAGCATTGATCTTGTACAGTAAAAAAATTACTATAATATAAGGTAGTTTAAAATTTAGAAGGAATTATAAAAATGCGCCATGCTAATAGATCTAATAATGCTTTAAGAAATATATCAATTGAAACTAATGTGAATAAACATGCCGAAGGATCATGTTTAATTAAATTTGGTGATACTCATGTGTTATGCACAGCAAGTATTGAAGAAAGCTTGCCTCCATTTCTAAGAGGAAAAAATCAAGGTGGTTGGGTAACCGCTGAATATTCGCTATTGCCAAGATCTACAGAAACTAGAATAAGAAGGGAAGTGTCTCAAGGCAAGCCTTCTGGCAGAACTCATGAGATACAACGTCTTATATCTAGATCCTTAAGATCAGTAGTTAATTTAAAAGCATTGGGAGATAGGCAGGTATTAATTGATTGCGATGTTTTGCAAGCAGATGGAGGAACGCGCACGGCAGCAATAACCGGAGGTTATGTTGCTCTTCATTTAGCATTAGAAACATTAGTTGCTAAAAAGATTTATCATAGAGTGCCATTAACTTCTCAAGTTGCGGCAATTTCTTGTGGTATAATAGGTAAGGAAATATTATTAGATATAGATTATAAAGAAGATAGTAATGCTGACGTTGATGCTAATTTTGTTTTAAATAGCGAAGGTAAATTAATAGAAATTCAAGGCACTGCTGAAAAAAATCCTTTTACCGAAGAGCAATTTATAGGCATGCTTAAACTATCTCAAGAAGCTGCTAAACAATTATTTGAGATTCAATTAAAAGCATTAGGAAAATAAGGATTTATTATGCAAAGAATGAGCGAAATATTACCAGTTATAGGTAAGGGCGGGGAAGATGCCTTACATGTGTTGTTATTATTTGGCGGTTTATCAGCAGAGCGCGAAGTTTCTATAATGTCGGGTAAAGTTGTGATGAATGCTTTAGCTAGCATGAATTATAAAGTTACCCCAGTGGATATGGGAGTTGATATAGCTGAAGTTATTAGAAAAATAAATCCTGATGTAGTTTTTAATGCTTTGCATGGAACCTATGGTGAAGATGGTTGTGTTCCAGGAATGTTAGAAATTTTTGGAATTCCTTACACCCATTCTGGAGTATTGGCCTCAGCTATTGCATTAGATAAGTTATTATCGCAGCAAATTTTCATTTCTAATGGAATAAAATGTCCTAAGAGAATTGTGCTTTCAAAAGGTGATGACTTAAGCGTTGAGCCAATAAAACCTCCATATGTAATTAAACCAACCAACCAGGGCTCTAGTTTGGGAGTGGAAGTGATTTTTGCTGAAGATAATTTTGATTTATCTAAGTATGAATTTCGCTATGGTGATCAGGTGATTATTGAAGAATATATCAAGGGGCAAGAAATTCAGGTTGCAGTTTTAAATAACAAAGCAATTGGAACCTTAGAGTTAATTTGCCTTCAGGGTAAAAGATTTAATGATTATGATTGTAAATATAAAGAAGGCTATTCTAAGCATCAATCTCCTGCTAACATACCTAAGCATGCTAATGATAAAATAATGGAAATTGCTGAAAAGATTCATAAAATTATCAATTGCCGTGGGGTCACTAGGGCGGAATTTATTTATGACTCAATTCAAGACCAAGCATATTTTATTGAAATTAATACTCACCCAGGATTAACCCTACTATCTTCAGCTCCTGATATTATCCAAAAATCTGGTATCAGTTTTGAGAAATTTCTACAAAGTTTAATAGAAGAAGCTTTAGAGAATTAGTATAAGAAAAAAATGCTATAAGATTTCGGTATTGATTAATATTTAACAATACCGAAAATATGTTTTAAGGGTATCTTACCGGAAACGAAATTTAGAATTCATAATTCCAGCTAGCGGCATTAAAAATTCGGCTATAAAGTTAGTTATCGATAACTAACTTTATATGTAATGTTTGTTTAACCAATAAAATTCTTCTGATAGTTTTATCATAGCAGACTCCGTAGACATTTCCTCTATAACTTCTAAATTCATGATGATGAATAAAATTACTTCTTATAAATCATAATTATGCTATTATTTGATTAATATAAAAAATGGTTATTAATCATGAAATGGAATTGGCAGCAAAAAGACTGGCATCACTTTACTTATAATATCCAAGAAATCAGGGTTCTAGAAGATGCTATGCTTTTTAGAGCAGGGATATTGTTTGGTACATTTCAACATCTTTCTCAAGAAAGTCAAAATTATCTAAAAATTGAAATTATATCTAACGAAGCTTTAAAAACTTCTGAAATAGAGGGAGAATATCTTAATCGAGATAGTTTGCAATCTTCTATTCTACGTCAGTTTGGCTTAAAAAGTGATAATCGTAGAATACAACCTGCAGAGAAGGCTATATCAGAGTTAATGGTAGACTTATATAATAATTATCAAGAACCCCTTTCTCATCAATTATTATATCGCTGGCATCAGATTTTAATGGGCATGCGTACAGATCTTAATGATATAGGGAGTTATAGAACTGCCGATGAATCGATGCAAGTTATTTCAGGCCCGATTCACAATCCAATAGTTCATTTTGAAGCACCGCCATCTTCTATAGTATTAGAAGAAATGGAAAAATTTATTCGCTGGTTTAATGAAACTGAACCTCATGGAGTTAATTCTATGAGTTGTTTAATCAGAGCTTCTATTGCTCATTTATACTTTGTATCTATTCATCCTTTCGAAGATGGTAATGGAAGAATTGCTAGAGCTTTATCTGAAAAAGCATTAGCTCAGTGCATTGGTCAACCAACCCTTATTGCTCTAGCCACTATGATTGAAAAAGATAAAAAAACTTATTATCAAGAGCTAGAATTAGCAGTCAAAAGTAATAAAATTACTAGATGGATAAATTATTTTGCTAACGCTATACTAAATGCACAGAATTATACCCAAATACGCATAGAATTTTTAATTAAAAAGACTAAATTTTATGAGCGATATAAGAATAATTTAAATTCACGACAAGAAAAAGTTATCTCTCGAATGTTCCAAGAAGGTCCTGAAGGATTTAAGGGAGGCCTTAGTGCATCAAATTACCTAAGAATTACTCAAACATCAAGGCCAACGGCAACTCGTGATCTTAATGATTTAGTTATAAAAAATGCGTTTATTAAGCATGGAGATAAAAAATATGCAAGATATGCTTTGAATATATGACCAGAGAGTTCATTAAATTATAAGTATATGGGATCATAAAAATAACTATGTAATACAAAATTTCATTCTTTAACTTAAGAATTGCTATAAGTTATCAAGAGTGGATCAGATTCAATAGAGAAGTATTTCTAAAATGAAGAAAGATAGAATGGAAATTGAGATAAATCATCATCTGGTTAGTAGTTCTAGAGCCTAACCTCGGGGATAAGCTCTAGATAAATATGCCTTAAGCAACTTTATTTTCAGTTACATAGATTGTTAATTTTTCAAGTGCTCTTTCTTCAATTTGGCGAATTCTTTCTTTAGAGATGTTAAAGTGATTGCTTAAATCTTCTAAAGTTGAAGGGCTATCGCTTAATTTTCTAGCATTGATAATATATTGTTCTCTTTCATTAAGCTGTTTCATTCCATTATAAAGAACTTGCTTACGATTTCTTGTTTCTTGAGAATTAATATAAATAGTTTCTTGATTAGCGCGAGTTTCAGGAATGATATCAATTAAATCAGTTCCTTCTTCATTGCCAACTGGTTCGTCTAAGAATCGGTCTTGGCTAAGCCTAATGTTCATTTCTTTAACTTCTGATTCGCTTACATTAAGTTCTAAAGCCACAGTTTTATAATCGGAATGGTTAAATTCACGCCCTTCAGCATGAGAGATTTTTCTTTTCATTCTGCCAAGGTTAAAGAATAACTTTTTCTGTGCGGCAGTTGTGCCAATTTTAACCATTGACCAAGATTTAAGAACAAATTCTTGGATAGAGGCTTTAATCCACCAGATAGCATATGTTGAAAGTCTTACCCCTTTTTCTGGATCAAATTTCTTTACTGCTTGCATTAAACCTAAATTTCCTTCAGAAACTAAATCAACTACAGGCAATCCATAGTTTCTAAAAGATAGGGCAATTTTTGCTACTAATTTAAGATGGCTTTCAACTAATTTTTGTGCGGCAGATACGTCTTGATGTTCCGCTAGTCTTTTAGCTAACATATATTCTTCTTCAACACTTAATGAAGGTATGTTATTGATAGTATGCAAATAGCTGAAAAAGCCGGTATTGCCACTATTCAATGCTGGAAGAAAATTAGTCATTATACGCCTCCTTAAAAATTTAGATAAGCCTTGTGTTCTTTTAATTTAAGATGCTTTTATGCAAAAATCAAGTATCTTAGAAAGATAAATTATCATATTTTTGAGCATCTTGATAGTTAAAATTTTAACTATCAAGATATTTACCTAGATATTATTTTGTAATTTCATCCAAGAACTATTATTTTTTGTTAATTTAATATTAACCTATAATCACTAAACTAATAATTCATTATATTTCTCCAATAAATATTTAAGTCTATGGAAAAAATTACAGATAAAAATTTAGCTAAAAATATCATAGGTTCCATAGGTATAATTTATGGTGATATTGGTACCAGCCCATTATATGCATTAGAGAGCTGTTTTCATCTAGCTGAGTTGTCGGTAACTAAAGAAAATATTCTTGGAATTATTAGTCTTTTTGTTTGGTTATTAACCCTTATTGTCTCCGTAAAATATATTAGTATTGTAATGCGCTGCCATCAGCAAGGAGAAGGTGGGGTGTTAATATTATCTTCTCTTTGTAAACAGATCAAAAGTTTAAAAATCAAGAAAATTGCTGTAGCTTTGGGCATAGCTGGAGTGGCTTTGTTCGTGGGAGATAGTGTGATCACTCCTGCAATTTCGGTATTAAGTGCAGTTGAGGGAGTGGGATTAATTGCGAATATTTCTGAGCATCATATAGTGATGTTAGCGGTGCTGATATTATCAGTACTTTTCTCTCTGCAGCGCTATGGAAGCGGAATAATAGGTAATTATTTCGGTTATATAATGCTTACATGGTTTTTAGTTTTAGGAATGTTGGGTTTAAATTCAATAGTTCAAGATATTAGCATATTAGAGGCATTAAATCCCTTATATGCCGTTACTTTTATTATAGACAATAAGATAATGGGAATAGTTATTATTGGTGGGTCTATATTAGTGGTAAGTGGAGTGGAGGCATTATATGCAGATATGGGGCATTTTGGTAGAAAGTCAGTAACCTTAAGCTGGATGCTTATAGTGTTTCCTGCTCTTTGTTTAAATTATTTAGGACAGGGCTCATTATTATTGCGCTCTCCTGAATCTATCGACAATGTTTTTTATCTACTCACACCAAGTAATTTAATGTTTCCAATGATTATTTTATCAATAATAGCCACCATCATTGCCTCTCAAGCGGTTATTTCAGGGCTATTCTCTTTAAGCTGGCAAGCAATAATGCTTCACTATATTCCAAGGATGAGAATTTTTCATACTTCCTTTGAGCAAATAGGGCAGGTATATGTGCCGGTAGTGAATTATATATTATTTGTGCTAACAATTTCAGCAGTGATAATTTTCAGAAATTCGCAAGCTTTGTCATATGCATATGGTTTAAGTGTGGCCATGGTAATGATGATGTCTAGCATATTAGTCACAATATTAGCCTATTATCAGTGGCATTGGTCTAAATTGAAAATTGCTATTATTTTTGCTCCATTACTATTGTTGGATATAGTTTTTGTTTTAAGTAATTTAGTAAAAATAATTGATGGTGCATGGTTCACTTTAATGATAGCTGCATTAGTGCTATATGTTATTGCTGTATGGAGAAATGGTAATGCTGCCTTAAATAATCAAAGAATCATCGAAAATAAAAACCTAAATGATTTTATAAAACAGCATATTAAAACAAATATTATAAGAATTCCTGGCTGTGCAGTGTTTATGACTAGAAATAGCAATACGGTGCCCAGTGCGTTGAGAATTCATCTAAAGCATAATAAATATTTACATGAGAAGTTATTGTTTATTAGCATTCAAACTTTAGATATTGTTAAGGTTAAAAAACAAGATCAATTTTTAATTGAAAAGAATTTTGATAATATCTTTTCTATTCAAGCCAGATATGGTTTCGATGAAGTTCCAGATCTTAATAAAGTAATCTCAATGCTAAAATCTTTAGATATATTAGATACTAATGAAGAAATATCTTTCTTTTTAAGTCGTGGCTTAGCATTCTCTAATCAAAGCTGTATCGGCAGCATTAGTAAAAAATTATATATCTTTCTTTCAAAAAACTCTCTACCAGCTTATGAATTTTATAAAATTGATTATCATAATGTTCTAGAATTAGGAATTATGTACAAAATATAAGGAATTAAAATGACAGAAAATAGTGAAAGCATAGTAAATTTACCAGAGCTAACAGGGCATGCTAAGTTAGAGCAGAGCAGAAACCAGGTGATGGCATTTATTGGGAAAGTTGTTGCTAATGAAGTTTCTTCTGAGCCAGATGTTGCAAAGCAAAAAGATAATCCAATAGAAAATATGGATGGTTTAACCGCAGCCATTAGAGAATTAAATAAAGCTAAAGATAAAAAACTTGGTATCAATTGGCAAGAACAGAAGCTAGAGAATGGAACCAAAGTTAGGGTTCGTGATGCTAGAGGATTAAGCGCAAGCGAAGATAAATTAAAAGAAGATGCTGGTGAAAAATATGCTATGCAAATTCTTAACCAAGCTCGTGGAGCAATTTTATTATTAGACGAGCCTGGTATCACTGAAGATCAAAAGGAAAGAGCAAAAAATGCACTTTATCAAATGGCTAATGAAGCTCTAGAAAATATAGCTCAATTGCCTGAAAGAATAAAAAATTATAATGCAAATATGCTTGCAATTCTATCAGGTACAGGAATCACTGAAGCAGCAGAAAAATTAAATTTTGCTAAAGAAATTACAAGTTTTAAAGATGAGCATGAGCATATTGCAACTTTAACCAGCCATAACGGAAGAACTATTTGTGAAGCTGATGTTATGCTTGAGTTAACTGCGGATCAGAAAAATCAATATCAAAAAATAGCTGAAGATAAAGGCAATGAAGTTAATTGGTTTTCTGCTCTTCCACAATATAAACAAAATTTAATAAAAGGGGTGGCGGGTGATATTGCAAAAGGTAATAAGATTATCCCTGCTCAGCTAAGAGAGTTGGCAGGCCTAAGAAATGCTTATGAAAAAACCACTGCTGTGCAAGTGCAAGGCGCAAATGAGCTTAAAGTGGTTGCCAGAGCAATTCATTGTGGGGCTCCCGCTTCTAAAAGTGCAGATAAAGATAGTCAACAAGTAATAGCTAATCAGAATTTAGAGCAGTTACAAAGCCATTATTCTGGGAACATAAAAGTTAATGCTAATATTTTAACTAGCAACCAACAAGAAGGCTGGATTAGCAAGCAAATAAAAACAGCTAAAGTTAGCTTTACTGCTTCACCAATTAATCATTGGAGGCTGTTAGCAGGATCTGGCAAAGATCATACCCAATTTGAAAATAATTTATTTTCTCTTGCTAGAGCATTAAGAGGTGATGAGGAATTAAAAAACTCAACTAAGCATATTCAAGATTATTTAGATAAAGGTCCTTCTAGATTAGAAAATTTATTAGAAAGAATCTCATTTGGCAAAATTCAATCAACTGAAACTAAAGCTAAAGGAGAGGCTGAAAATCTTGAGGGAGATCAAGCACAAGCATTACTAAATGCTTTAGAAGCTAAAGGAGCGGTTACTAGTTATAATTTTTATGGTGGAGAAAATCATAATTTATCTGCAAGCAGTGCTATGGCTAAATTAGATCATGATGTAATGGAAGGATCCTTAAAAACATTACTCATAAGTAATTATACCCCTTCAGCTCATTTTTGTAAAAGTGGTAAAGACAGAACCGGCTATGTAATGCTTAAAGCATCAGAGAACGCGGTAGCTGCTGAGTTAGGCCTCTCTGAAAAAGATTCTCAGAATATTTTACATGAATTAGCTGCTGGAGGACATACCCAAGAAATGGCTGGTATTCAGGGAGGAACCGTGGGCTGCCATTCTATCAAAACCAGTGGTAAGCCAAGCAATTTTATTAGTGGAGAATTCACATTAGCTTTAAAAGACAAGAGAATTGAAGGCATAATCAATCAAGGATCTGCCGGATATAATAGTAAAATTAAAGCCACAAAAGATACTAAGGCAAAAAGAAATGATAATTACGATGCTGCTAAAATTGTTTCTGCTGGTGTCACTCCCCATGGCTTAAGAAAACATTCTGTAGAGCAAGTAGGTGGTATATAGATAAATTTCTTATTGACCTTTTGCCATAGATGCATTTAACTCAAAACATGAAATATACTAAATATTATTGGAGATAAAAAATGAATCTTGAAAAAATTGGTGCTGGTAAAAATGCTCCAGAAGAAATTAACGTAATTATTGAAGTTCCTATGGGAAGTGATCCGGTAAAATATGAATTTGATAAAGAAATGGGAATAATTGCTGTAGATCGTTTCGTGCAAACCTCCATGTTCTACCCATGTAATTATGGCTTTGTGCCCAATACTTTGTCAAAAGATGGTGATCCAGTGGATGTATTGGTTATAGCTAATTATCCAATAATTCCAGGTGCTTTAATTAAAGTTAGGCCAATTGGGGTTTTAATAATGGAAGACGAGTCAGGCCAAGATGAAAAAGTTTTAGCAGTTCCAACACTTAAACTTGATCCATATTATGCTAACATTAAATCATATAAAGATTTGCCAGAAATTTTTATTGATCGCATTAGAAATTTCTTTGAAAACTATAAAGCTTTAGAAAAAGGCAAATGGGTGAAAGTTCAAGGCTGGGAAGATGAGTCTAGCGCTAAAGCAGTAATTATTGAAGGGATAGAATTAGCCAAAAAATGAATGAAGCCACTAATAAACAAGTAAATTCTGT
>JBASGW010000040.1:0-42356 GCA_049653745.1 Rickettsiales bacterium | reverse complement strand
AATTGCCGCTGTTAAGGTTGTTTTACCATGATCCACGTGACCAATAGTTCCTATATTACAGTGCGGCTTATTTCTTTCAAATTTTTCCTTGGCCATTTTATTTACTTCTCCTGCTTCTTTTAAAAATTAGCTATGTTTTTTAATAATTTCATCTGCAACATGTTGCGGCACTTGCTCATAATGAGAGAATTGCATAGAATACTGAGCTCTCCCTTGAGACATCGAACGCAAACTATTTACATATCCAAACATTGTAGCTAATGGAACTGTAGCTGACACGATCTGCGCATTAGCTCTTCTTTCCATACCACTGATATTTCCACGACGACTATTTAAATCACCTATTATATCACCCATATATTCTTCTGGAGTAACCACCTCAACTTTCATGATTGGCTCAAGAAGTTTTGGACTACATTTAGGAATACCTTCTCTAAATAAAGACTTAGCTGCTATTTCAAACGCCATAACGCTTGAGTCAACATCGTGATAAGCACCGTCTATTAACGTAGCCTTAATATCAATCATTGGAAACCCAGCTAAAACACCATTTTCTTTAGCTTGCTCAAGCCCTTTTTCAACTCCAGGGATATATTCTTTTGGAACATTACCACCAACAATTTTACTTACGAACACAAAACCAGCACCAACTTCTGAAGGCTCTAAGATTACTTTAATCTTAGCAAATTGACCAGCGCCACCAGTTTGCTTCTTATGAGTATAATCTATTTCAGCTGACTTAGTGATAGTTTCACGATAAGCCACTTGAGGAGCACCAATATTAGCATCCACTTTAAACTCACGCTTCATACGGTCAACAATAATTTCTAAGTGCAACTCACCCATTCCTTTCAAAATGGTTTGTCCAGTTTCAATATCTGAACACACATGCAACGAAGGATCTTCAGCAGATAATCTAGCCAAAGCCATACCCATTTTTTCTTGATCAGCAGCAGTTTTAGGCTCCACAGCAACTTCAATAACTGGCTTAGGAAATTCCATTCTTTCTAAAATAACCAAATGATCTGGATCACATAAAGTATCACCAGTTGTAGTATTTTTAAGACCAGCTAAAGCCACAATATCTCCAGCTCTTGCTTCTTTTACATCCTCTCTATTATTTGCATGCATTAATAACATACGTCCAACACGCTCTTTTTGATCCTTCACTGTATTCATCACTGAAGTAGAAGCATTTAGAACACCAGAGTAAATTCTTACAAAAGTTAAAGACCCAACAAAAGGATCATTCATCACTTTAAATGCCAAACCAGAAAAAGGATCCGAATCAGAAGCTTTACGCTCAATCAATATTTCATGATTGTCAACATCCACACCATTCATAGCAGGAACATCTAAAGGACTTGGTAAATAATCAATAACTGCATCAAGAAGAGGCTGAACACCTTTATTTTTAAAAGCTGAACCACAAAGAACCGGAACAAATTTACCAGAAACAGTACCTTTACGAATACATTTTTGTATCTCTTCAACAGTTATCTCTTCTGCATTTAAATATTTTTCAGTAATTACATCATCAACTTCAACAATTGTATCAAGTAATTTATGATGATACTCAGCAGCTTTATCTTTTAGCTCAGCTGGAATCTCTCCATAGCTAAACTCAGCTCCTAAATCTTCATTTTTCCATACAATGCTACGCATCTTAACTATATCTATCACACCAACAAAAGTGTCTTCACTACCAATAGGCAACTGAAGAACCACCGGAGTAGCACCTAGTCTATCAACAATCATATCAACGCAACGATAAAAATTTGCGCCAGTACGATCCATTTTATTTACAAAACAGATTCTAGGAACTTCATATTTATCAGCTTGACGCCAAACTGTTTCAGATTGAGGCTCAACACCAGCAACACCATCAAACACAGCCACAGCACCATCTAACACTCTCAATGAACGCTCAACTTCAATGGTGAAGTCAACGTGACCAGGAGTGTCAATAATGTTAATTTTATTCTTACCCCAATTACAAGTAGTGGCAGCAGAAGTAATCGTGATACCACGCTCTTGCTCTTGCTCCATCCAGTCCATAGTGGCACCACCATCATGCACCTCACCTATTTTGTGAGACTTTCCGGTGTAATATAAAATACGCTCAGTTGTTGTTGTTTTACCAGCATCAATATGCGCGCATATTCCTATATTTCTTACATCTTGTAATGGTGTTATTCTTGCCATTTTAACTTCCTAATCTTTTTACTTAATTCAACTATCTATAATGTGCAAACGCTCTATTTGATTCAGCCATCTTACGCACATCTTCCATCTTCTTACGAGCCGCGCCTCTTTTATTAAACGCGTCAACCAATTCTGCAGATAATTTTTCTACCATGCTACGACCATGACGCCCTCTAGCATAAGTAATAATCCACTTCATTGCCAAAGCAAAAGAACGAGAAGAACGAACCTCAACCGGAACTTGGTAAGTTGCACCACCAACACGACGAGATCTTACTTCTATTTGAGGACGAACATTATTTAAAGCTTCCTCAAAAGCAACTGCAGCATCAGCTTTAGAAGCCTTAGTTAACTCAAGCAATGACTCATAAACAATTTTTTCAGCGACAGATTTTCTGCCTTGATACATAAGTCTATTAATAAATTTTGCAATTAGAATACTACCATATTGCGCATCCGCATGGACTTCACGTTTTTTTGCTGCTCTACGACGCATAATTTTTTCTCTTCTTTAATACATTTATATATAAATTCAAAAAACCTTACTTAGGCTTCTTAGTACCGTACTTAGAACGTGCTTGCTTACGATCTTTCACGCCCTGAGCATCCCTTGTACCACGAATGATGTGATAACGCACACCTGGTAAATCTTTTACCCTTCCGCCACGAATCACAACTACTGAGTGCTCTTGTAAATTATGCCCCTCACCAGGAATATAACCAATAACCTCAAAACCGTTAGTCAACCTAATTCTAGCAACTTTACGCAAAGCTGAGTTTGGCTTCTTAGGAGTTGTTGTATAAACCCTTATACATACACCCCTTTTTTGAGGACAGCTTTCTAATGCTGGCACCTTATTACGCTTTATTTTATCAGTCCTTGACTTACGGACAAGCTGATTAATTGTTGGCATTAAATATCTCCATTTTATTCACTAAAGAATATACACACTAGCTAAATTAGTTTACCTAGCCAGAAACAGCGGATCATAACAATCTAAGCTAAGTCCGTCAAGCAAATTATAAAATTACTTATCAAAACTAGCAGAGAGCTAAAATCACAACCCAATTATTTAATTCTTTTACATTTCATACTTAAGCTTGTACAAGCCAAGTTATATAAATCATCAAGCACAGCAAACTTATTAACACCAGTTTGGCAATAAGCAGATTTAGCATTTGAAAGCAAATTCAAAAATCTTAACTAGCTTGACTTATTTTAAAGGAATCTAAAAAACCTTTTACAAAACTTGCGAAGCAAATTTCATTTATAGTTTTTACCCATATTTCTTACAAAAATCAACTGTTTTTTTATTAAAAACCAATTTTTACAAAAAACGCTTCAATAACATAAAAAATTCAATCTTTAAGAAAACCTCAAAATAAGGGACAAACTTAAAGATTGAATAAACTAAGACTACCTCAATTAAGAAGCCGCCTTCGAACTCTCTTTCATCTTTTGTTCAAAAAGACGACTCAAAGCAAACACAGCAACAACCCAACATCCCATGATTACTAAGAAAATATATAAAATAGATTCAGTTAGGTTGGTTAAATTAGCCCCGCTAACAAAACTTAAAAGCAGATACTGAATGATAGCACCACCAGATTTACCCAATCTAGCTCCAGTAACGTCAACTACAGCCTTACCTTTACTTTTCAATTCATCATCCAGAGGGATATAAGCCATTTCCTTGGTTGAATCAAATAAAGAATATTTTGTTGACTTACTTAGTATATTTTGAACAGCACCCATAATCACCGCCATCATCAATGAAGTGGTTCCTATTAAAACTAAACTAGCATCAAACATATCTCCAGCTAGAATCAATAAGAAAAACAAGGCACCAGTTACTAAAATCATCAATGGCGTTAATATCGCACCAGTAAACCATTTAAAAGATCTTAAAATATAAACACCAGCAATCATTCCAATCATAGAAGCTACACCAGTCCAAATTTGGAACGATCCCATAAAGGCGCTATAATCATTTTGAATTGGGAATTGGATTCTTAATTGATTCTTCCACACACCCTCAACTAAATTAATGCTAATACCATAACTCAGCACTAACACCGCAATTAAACCAATATATTTTGAAGTGAATATATATTTAAAACCTTCAATCAATCCCATTTTAGGTTTATTTTTCTTAGTTTTAGTAGCGCTAGCATCAAAAAATCTTGGATCAGTTAACACAAAACGATTCATATACCAATAAACTAACATTAGAATTAACCCGGCAATAAAAACAGAACCGATCATTAATTGTAATGTAGACTCCCAAGCTTGGCCTGGATTCTCTACGTTAGCATTAGCAAGAGAGAAATATCTTTGCGCATAACCAGCAGTAATTAAACCTATTTGGCCTATAGCACCGAATATAGTATAAGTATTCTTAGCTTCGCTTACTTTATAAATATGATTAGCAAATTGCCAAAACATCAAAGAAAGCATCACACTTCCCCATAATTCAGCCATTATATAGAATAAAGAAGCACCCCAATTAGATAACATCAATAAAGGATATTTTAATTTAGGATAAGACTCAACAGCCTGTGAAAAATCAAGATTCAATACTTCTTTATTTGGATATAATACAAATGCATATAAAGCAAAAAAAGCAATAAAGAATGTAGTAACTGTATAGAACAGCCTTTCTTTACTCAAAATATTAGCTAGCTTTGAATATATCACAATGAATATTATCGCCGAAGGAAACACCCCAAACAATTTAACAGTACTTATTATTTCAGCACCCAACACTGGAATTAATAAAGTATCTTTAGCGCCCCTTAGAACACTATATACAAAAATAGTGATTAACATCATTAACGAAGTTGGAATTACCTTCTTCATGATGTATTCTTTATTTTCTTTAAGACTTACAAATAATTCGTTAAAACGACTAGTTAAACTTCTTTCCATTCTCTTTTTTTCTTCCTTAAGTAAATATTTTTATTAAACGGCAAAATCCAGAGCACTAAATACCACTCAACTTAAAAAAAGTCAACAACTATTAAGCTATTACAAAACACAGAATTAACCTTTTAAGTAATTTTAATAAATTTTTATTTAAATTACTTAAATATTAGCAACGCGTCTAAGCATTGCAACATTAACTCATCTTATATGTTTACTAGCTATGGATAAATATAGTGCGCATTTATTCTTGATAGAAGATGAAATTTACGATAATCTCATACTCAATGCTAGGTATATAGCACAAAGAAACAAAAATCAAGCGGGAGAAATTATGTTTACAGAAGAATTGCGCTCTAATCTTGCAGCAAAACATTTATTAAACCATGATTTTTACAAATTATGGTCTGAAGGGAAATTAAATCAAGAAATTTTAGCCGATTATGCTAACCAATATTATAAGCATGTTGAAGCATTCCCTAGATATATAAGCCTTATTCACAGCCAATGCACTGATTTAAATGACAGACAAATTTTACTAGAAAATTTAATTGAAGAAGAAAGAGGTGAAGAGAATCATCCTAAGCTTTGGAGAGACTTTGCTATTGAGTTAGGCGTTTCTCAAAATGATTTAATTAACACCAAAGAATATAAAAACACCACTATTTTGGTTGAAAAGTTTTTTGACTTATGCAAAAAATCTTATGCTTCAGGCCTTGGCGCGTTATATGCTTATGAATATCAAACTCCAGCGGTCGCTGAAAGCAAAATTAATGGGTTAAAAGAGTTTTATCAAATAACTTCTGAGAAAGCTTTAAAGTTTTTTGAAGTGCATAAAGGCGCAGATGTTTGGCATTCAGATGAAGTTGCAGGCTTGATAGCAACATTATCTCCAGCAGAAAAAGAAGAAGCAAAGCAAGCAGCATTAGAAGCCGCCGATGTTTTATGGGGATTCTTAGATGGAATGATGGTGGCTCATAGCTTAACCAGACAAAATTGTATGACGCACTAAGAGAGCTGTTTATGGCAAGATTATCACTTATTACAAACCCTAACCCACTATTAAAAAGAAAGTCTTCTTTGGTGGATAAGGTTGATAAAAAGTTACAAGAACTTCTAGATGACATGCTAGAAACCATGTATTACGAAGAAGGAGCGGGGATTGCTGCAGTTCAAGTGGGAGTATTAAAAAGAATTTTTATTTTAGACATGGGTAAGAAAACTGACCATGAACTGAAAGACCCCCACTTCTTTATTAACCCTGAAATTACTTATTTTTCAGAGGAAGAATCGGTCTACAATGAAGGATGCCTTTCTTTCCCTGGAGCCAGATCTAATATTGCCCGCCCTAAAGCAGTTAAAGTGAAATATTTAGATTACAACGGCAACCACCAAGAAATGGAAGCCGATGAATATATGGCACGCGGCATTCTCCATGAAAATGATCATTTAAATGGAATTACCATGCCTGACCATTTGTCGGCAATGAAGCGTGACGTGTTTTTACGTCAAGTTAGCAAATATGCACGCACTCAAATTAAGCAATAGCAGAGATTTATGAAAGTTATATTCATGGGAACGCCAGATTTTGCTGCTCCCACTTTAAAATTATTAGCCCAACATCATGAAGTGATTGCAGTTTATACTCAAGCACCTAAACCCGCTGGTAGAGGGCAGAGCGAAATGCGCTCTCCCATTCATCAATTAGCAATTGATCTTAATATTCCTGTATACACTCCTAAAACTCTTCGCAAAGCAGAGCCCCAAGAAGAATTTGCTCTACTTAAAGCTGATGCAGCTGTGGTGATTGCTTATGGCTTGATTTTACCCAAAGAAGTTTTAACCGCACCAAAATATGGCTGCATCAATATTCACCCCTCTCTGCTACCTAAATTTAGAGGCGCAGCCCCAATGCAAAGAAGCATTTTATCAGGCGATAAAGAAACAGCTATGTGCATTATGCAAATGGATGAAGGCATTGATACTGGCGATGTTTTAATGATGAAAAAAGTTCCTTTAGATAATGATGTAACTTATGCTCAGCTATCAGATTCTATGGCTGATTTAGGCGCGCAAATGCTAATAAAAACCATAGCAGACATAGCTTCAATTCAGCCACAAAAACAAAGTGAAGAAGAATCCTGCTACGCTCCTAAAATAAATAAAGAAGAAGCTGAGCTCAACTGGAACAATTCAGCAGAATTATTATGCAGAAAAGTTAGAGCCCTTAACCCTTGGCCTGGAACCTTTTTTTATTCTAATGGAGAAAAAATTAAAGTATTAGCTGCCAAAGCTGAAAATTCCACTCATGATTATTCTCCTGGAACCATCATTGACGAAAAAAATCTTATCATTGCTTGCAACGAGGGGCTATTTCAACCACTTATAGTGCAACGCCCTGGTAAAAAACCTATGGCAACTGCTGACCTACTAAGGGGATATCAAATAAAGCTTTGAGATTGCAAATCATAAATAATTGCGCTACGCTTTTAATGAATACCTAATTTTTAGGTAGGTCACTTAAAGGAGTAAAAAACATGAATAAAAATTTTCTTAAAATAACAACCATATTATGCAGTTTAGCAGCTTTTCCAACAGGATTATTAGCTGAGGAATATACAAAAAACGGTAAAACAGTTGATGTCCAAACTACAGACCAGACTAGTGACACCATCACTACAACAACTGGAGATAAAAGGCAAGTAACCAAGGTTACAAGCTCTGATGGAACTCTTCTCGACGAAAAAATTACTAAAAACAATGGTAACTCTATAGAAATTTATAACGACAATACTAACCCTATAGTCTACGTTACTAAAGATAGCAACACTTTAGAAATAGACCCTACTAACGAAGGAAGCGCAAATTATAGCGGCACTAAAACTGTTAACGGAACAACTACTGACGTTAGCGGCACTGTAACCAGAGCTACTTCTGGAAACACAACCACCACAACCATAAGTCCAGATGATGGCAGCGAAGGCAGATCTATATCAAAAACTAGTGAAACAAATGGTATGAATAAATATCAAACATCTGGTGGAAGAACAAGGGTTGAAAAACAACATCATCTACCTAAAAAGAATTAATTAAATTTTGAATATTCTTAGGTTGACCACAAAAAGCAACCTAAGGGGATATCAAATAAAACTTTAATATTATAAATGGCTTTCGCTACACTTTTATGTATTCACCCAAGATTCATACGTTAATGCATAACGCTCATGATCACGCCATAATCCATCAACTTTTAAGTATAACGCAGAGTACCCTTCTTTAATAAAACCATTAGCTTTAACTAAATTTATCGAGGAGTTGTTTCCAGGCTGAATGTTAGCCTCTATTCTATGTAGCCTCATTTCTTCAAAAATATTTTTTAAAACTAATTTTATCCCCCTGCTCATGTAGCCTTTACCCTCATAATTTGCTATAGCGTAAAAACCCAAATATGCACTTTGAAATTGCCCTAAAACAATTTCGCTAATATTAAACACACCAATAATATTGCTTGAATCATCACATAATAAAAAGCATTTTTGATTAGCTTGGCGTGAGCGAAGAATATAGTCGTCAAAAGCTATTTCAGTTTTTGGAGGTGCTACCCAAGGATTATGCAAATCTTGACTACTCTGCATAGCAGATATAAAAGCATTCTTATCTTCAATTTTGGGCTCTCTAATAATTAATACGCTCATTTAAAGTCTTCTCTAGCTATCCTATAGAGCACATGCTTGGATAATTGGTGACTTAACTCTAGCTTAGTATGAGCGAAGCTACCGTTTATATCTTGCTTTAAGCCAATTTTCTCCATAACTCTGATAGAGCGAACATTAGCAGGAACAGTAAACGAAATAATTTCTTTAAGTCCACATCGATTAAAACCATATCTCAATAAAGCACTAGCACCTTCAGTTGCATAACCTTTTCCCCAATACTGAGAGCCAAGACGCCAACCAACCTCAACCGCCGGAGTAAAATGCGACTTCCAATCTGTGAATTGAAGGCCAATAAAGCCAATCAGCTCGCTAGCTTCTTTAAACTGAGCTGCCCATAATGCATAGCCATATTTATCACCATGAATATTTACAGATTTAACAAATTCAACAACCTGGTCCATCGTTAAGGAGCTGCGCAAATATTGGATTACCTTTGGATCTTGGTTAATTTGATAATAAGGCTCTACATCTTCTTTTTTCCAAAATCTTAAAAGCAACCTTTCAGTTTCAATAATGCTTGTCATATTCACCTGATCTTCTTCTATATTAAGCATAAATTTGAGTTTATCACGAGAACAATAAATAGCATGCTTTTTCTATAACTTTTCCTGTAAATAATTAATTCACCAAATTACTCTTCATTTCTTCTAACTCTAACCATCTATTTTCTAATTTCTCTAATTCGGCTCTATTAATAGATATTTGTTGAGTGAGTTTATTAAAGGCCTCAGGGTTTTTAGCGTATAAATCTGGCTCATTAAGTTCTAGCTCAAATTTTGAGATTAATTTAGATATATTGTCTATTTCTTCTGGCAATAAGGATAATTCACGCTCATCTTTATAAGATAACCGAGTAACCGCTCTTTCTTTCTTAGCTTCATTTTTCGCTGGAACAGACGCCTTATTAGAAACAACTCCAGCTGCAGTTGGCTTATATTCATAATATCCACCCATAAAATCAATAACTTGATGGTCTTCAATAATAATTGTTCTAGTTACTAATTTTTCTAAAAAATCTCGATCATGGCTCACAATAACTAAACTACCTTTATATTCACTAAGAATTTCAATCAAGATATCAATAGTGTCCATATCTAAATCATTTGTTGGCTCATCAAGAATTAAAAAATTTCCAGGATTCATTAGTAATTTTGCTAAAAGAAGACGGTTTTGTTGACCACCAGAAAGAGTAGAAACCTTAGAATTTGCCTGCTTACTATCAAACAAGAAGTCCTTCAAATAAGCCACCACATGTTTAGGTTTATTATCTATAAAAACCGTATCTCCACCATTTGGGCATAAGGTTTCCCATAAAGTTGCCTCTGGATCAAGTTCACTTCGTGTTTGATCTAAATAACTATATTGCAGATTATGGCCAAAAATTATAGAACCCGAACTAGGTTTGAACTGACCATTAAGCAATTTAACAAGGGTTGTTTTTCCAGCACCATTAGGCCCAATAACTCCTATAATTTCGCCCTTAGCAACTTTTAAAGAAAAAGGCTTAAGCATCAATTGAGGTGGCTCAACATCAGTATAAGAAAAACTAACATTTTCCATTTCTATTATCAGCTTTGCCTTATTATCAGAATTTGTAGATTGAATATTATAATTTGAGCTTTGATTATTAAATCTTGATTTATCACCCTTTAATTTATCTCTTAAACTATATAAATTATGCAAACGTTGCTGATTGCGCTTGCGCCTGGCAGAGACACCTTGCTGAAGCCATAGATGCTCTTTAGCTAATTCTTTACCCAACTTAGAAAGATCCCTCTCTTCTTGGACGAAAACCTCTTCGCTCCAACGTTCAAAATCTATATAGCCTTTATTATTATTCAGCAATTTTCCTCTATCTAACCATATGGTTTTATTAGAGACATTTTTTAAAAAAGCTCGATCATGGCTCACAATAACCATTCCAGCATTATAGCTTTTTAAATATTCTTCTAACCATCTTATAGAATCTATATCTAAATGATTTGTCGGTTCATCAAGAAATAATAAATCTGGCTCAGCTATTAATACTTTTGCAAGATCAGCCCTTCTTAATTTGCCTCCAGAAAGCTTTACTAATTTCTGCTCACCATTTAACTTTAATTTTTCTAAAATAATATCTGCTAGGTAAGATTTTTGTGCTAAAGTTTCATCACTGCTTACATTAACATTTTGCAGCACATAATCATAAATAGAGAGATCTTCTTCAACGATTGGTTTTTGTGTTAAATATCCTAATCTAACTCCTGGAGCATAATATAATTCTCCTTTATCAGGCTCTATATCCTTAGCCATAACTTTTAATAAAGTAGATTTACCACTACCATTTTTACCAACTAAGCAAATCCTATCTCCCGCCACTATTTGTGTAGAGATGTCAGTGAATAAAGGTTCATACCCAAAAGTTAAATGTATATTTTTTAAATAGCAAAGTGGTAGAGACATACTAATAACACATATTGTTAAAATTGACTTTGATTATAGTAAATTTTTCTTATCTAGCAAGAAGCTCTAATTTTTGCTATAACTCATTTTAAATGAGGAGCTTATGAAAAATATTGCATATAATAATCAAATAATAAAACTTGATGACCTAGAAGTTAAGGTTAAAGTATGCAATAGATCTACAAGAACTAAAATTAGAATTACTTCTATTGTTGAGTTAATACTGCCCAAAAGAGCAAGCTTTAAACAAGCTTATGAATTTTTACTAAGCAAAGAACTATGGATTAGGAATAGCACTAGAAAATTAAATTTACCAGAGAATAAAAAGGATAAAATTATTTCTATCCTTGGAAAAGAATATTTTATTGTGCTAAATGACCCTAGTATTAATGAACCGATTAAATTTACTGAAGATAAACTTATTATCTCTTCAGCAATTGCTAAAGATAAAATTAATATAATTATTACCTTCTATCTCAAAAAATTAATTAGGGACGAAATAGAAAGCTATGCAAGCATAAAAGCTGCTGAATTAGGAGTCAAATTTAACAGAATTTCTATTAGAGACACCATAAGCCGCTGGGGAAGCTGCTCTAGCAATGGTAACTTATCTTTTTCTTGGAAGTTAGCTTTATCTCCACGCAATGTAATGGAATATGTTGTGGCGCATGAATTATGTCATTTAATTGAAATGAATCATAGTAAAAGATTCTGGAATTTAGTTGAATCTATATTTCCTAACTTTCTTGCTGCAAGATCTTGGCTAAAAATATATGGTAAAACCTTGCACGGAATTTCATTCAACTAAGTATTAGCTTACCTTTTAATAGAAGCCAACTTTCATTATTTCACTTTAAAGTTATTCACATTAACAAGGTTAACAAATTAAAATAATTAATTTTAATTACTTAGCCTATTCACTCTTTAATAGACATCTGAGCAAAACGGCTTATATCCGCCATTATTAGGTTAAGGGTTGCAATTGCCCTCTTTATTGAATAAACTATCTAGAACGCATAATTTGTCTAGAAAATTTATCAAATTCAAATATTTATCAACCAAGTTATCCACAATTTTAGTGTATAAAAAATATGATTAATTCCTTAATAAAAGAAGGTATAGAAAAAATTAAAAAAGCATTAACCAATATGCCTAACACACCTGGCGTATATCGAATGATAGATGCAAATGAAAAAGTTCTATATGTTGGCAAAGCAAAAGATTTAGCAAAACGTATTATTAACTACACCCAGGTTAATCGTTTATGTAAGAGAATGCAATTAGCCATTAGCCAAGTGGCAAAACTAGAAATTATTACTGTAAATACTGAAGCGCAGGCATTAGTTCTAGAAGCCAACCTAATTAAAAGCCTAAAGCCTAAGTATAATATTTTATTAAAAGACGATAAATCAATGCCTTATATATTATTAAGGCAAGATCATAATTATGGTCAAATCATGAAATATCGCGGAAAGAAAGAAATTAAAGGACAATATTTTGGTCCATTTGCTTCTCCTAGAATTGTTGACGAAACTATAGAGTTTTTAGAAAAAGCTTTCTTATTACGAAATTGTTCTGATAGTTTTTTTGCCAATAGAAAAACTGCATGCATGCAATATCAAATTAAACGCTGCTCAGCACCTTGCGTAAATAAAATTAATTTAGAAGATTATCAAAATAGCGCTAATCAAGCATTAATGTTTTTACAAGGAAAGTCCATTATTTTGCAACAAGAGCTCACTAAAGCAATGCAACAAGCAAGCGATGAATTAAATTATGAGAAAGCAGCCAAATATAGAGACCAACTAAGAGCTTTAAATTATATTCAAAATAAGAACCTCAACTTATTTAATATTACAGAAGCAGATGTAATTGCCATTGTTAAAGACGGAGATAGCGCCTGCATTCAATTATTCCTTTTTAGAAATGGTCAGAATTATGGAAATAGATATTTCTTTTTTGATCAAGTATTGGATGAGCCTCTTGAAAAAATTCTTACTATGTTCTTAGTACAATTTTATCAAACAAACGATATACCCAAAGAACTTATTTTAAATCTTCTTCCTGAAGATAAAGAAGAATTAATTGAAGGATTTGGTTTTAAATTTATAGCACCTAAATCTGGAGAAAAATTAAAAGCTATAAAATTTGTAGAAGAAAATGCTCAAATTGCACTTGGTAGAAAATTTAAAGAAAAACAAAACCAACAAGACCTTCTCTTACAAGTACAAAAACTATTCTCTATAAATCATCCAATTAGAAGAATTGAGGTGTATGACAATAGCCATATTTCTGGAGCTCATGCTATAGGCGCAATGATTGTTGCCACTGAAGATGGGTTTTCTAAAAAACATTATCGCAAATATAACATAAACACCACTTCTATAGGCGATGATTATGCCATGATGAGAGAGATGCTGTTTCGCAGATTATCTAAAATTAACAAAGACAATGAGCCTGATTTATTACTAATTGATGGCGGGGAAGGCCATTTAACAACCGCGCAAGAGGTTCTAAAACAATTAAACCTAGCTATAGCTTTGGTTTGTATTTCTAAAGGCGTGGAACGCAATGCTGGAAGAGAAGTTTTTCATCAAACAGGAAAACCTCCATTCACTTTAGATAAAAATCTTCCCATAATGAAATATTTACAAATTCTACGCGATGAGGCACATAGATTTGCCATAACTAGCCATAGACAAAAAAGAACAAACTCTATAAACTTTTCTTTACTTAAAGACATTCCAGGGATAGGCCCCAAACGACGCAAATTATTAATTAACCATTTTACTTCAATGGAAGACATCAAAAATGCAAGCATCGAACAATTCACAAATCTTTCTGGAATCAATAGGAAAACTGCTGAAGAAATCTTTAAATATTTTCACTCTTAACAATATTTTTAATGATTATTCAACTATGTATATCACCACTTCTGAAGAATTAGAAAAATTTTGTAATGATATTGCTCATAATGATTATATAAGTATTGATACTGAATTTATTCGTAAGAACACTTATTTTCCTAATCTTTGTTTAGTTCAAATTTCTGCTGGAAAAAAAAACGCCCTTATTGATCCATTAAGTAAGCTGTTAGATTTATCTATTATAGATCAATTACTACAAAATCCTAAAATTACAAAGATACTCCATTCTGCTAAGCAAGATTTAGAAAATTTCTATATTTTAACTGGGAAATTACCTAAAAATATTTTTGATACACAGGTTGCAGCAGGACTATGTGGACTAGGAGCCTCAATTAGCTATGAGTCTTTAGTAGAGAAAATGCTGAGGAAAAAAATTGATAAAAGCCACTGCGTTAGTGACTGGAGCATCAGACCATTAGCTAAAGCTCAACTAGATTATGCCATAGCTGATGTTACTTATCTTTATCAAATATACCCTAAGCTCCTAAAATCTATAAAAGCAAAAAAACGAATCACTTGGTTAGAAGAAGAAATGGATAACCTAAACCAAGTGGATAACTTAATAGTTAATCCTAAACAAGCTTGGCGCAAATTAAAAAACCTACAAAAGTACCCAATTACTTCAATAGTTAAAGAATTGGCTGCCTGGAGAGAGTTAAAAGCAAAAAATGCAAATATTCCACGTAATCATTATTTAGATGAAAGCCATCTATTCACTTTAGCTAAAGTAAAACCAATTAACTTAAATGAGCTGAGAAATATCCCTTATTTTAATAAGATTGCCGATATAAAAGGCGAAGCCATAATTAATGTTATTTGCCAAGCTTTAGATCAACAACTTGAACATGATTTAACTAACAATAACACTAATTATAGCAAAATAAACATAGAATTATTGAAAGAGTTAAAAAAATTACTGATAGTTCAAGCTGATAAATATGCAATAACTTCCACAATAATAGCTTCTACAGAAGAGCTTAAAAAACTTTGCATTTTAGATAAGACTCTTCCCCTTAATAGCAAAGTATTAAATGGCTGGAGAAGAGATGTTTTTGGTGACTTAGCTCTACAACTTAGAACCGAGTTTTTTAGCTAACTATACCTTCAAATGATTAAGCTCTAAAGCAATAGCAAATTCATTCCATTCACGTTTAGACATGCCACTATCTTCAAATTTGACATGATCTCCTTTCAACATAGCCTTTATTGTTTTAACTGCATTATTTGAGAAGGAAGTGCCATTAACATTATATTCCATGAAAGCTTCATAGGCAAAAGGCACCCATTCTTTAACAATTTCAAGCATTGCTTCAGCATATACTCTAATTTCATATTGAGCATGAGGATCAGCTCTGAGTGATAAGAAATGTAGTAAGTTATGTAAATTAATTTTCCAATACCATTCAGTGTAAAAATTTAAAGTTAAATTCATTCTTGCAAGCTCACGCGCAAGAGAAGGATTATCTTCATTTAGTATATTGCCTTGATCATCTTCATTTAGCATTTCTTGGTAATGGGCATAGCATTGCTTTGCATCCTCAGTTAATAAATGCAACACCTTGGTTGATTGCTCCGCTGTTAATACATTATCCCTGCCCTGTTTATTAATGCTTGATTGCACTGCCATATTTTCAGGAGCAGGAACATAAAACTCATTTCCTAAGATGGAATAACGCGCTGAATATTCATTAACACTAGCTGTGCGGTGGCGAATCCACTGCCTTGCTATAAAAATAGGTAATTTAATATGGAATTTAATATCACACATTTCAAAAGGAGTGGTATGACGATGCCTCATTAAATATTGAATAAGACCACGATCTTGATTTGTTTGCTTAGTGCCCTTACCATAAGAAACTCTAGCCGCTTGAACAATGGCATTATCATCTCCCATATAATCAATAACTCTTACAAACCCATGATCTAAAACAGGTATAGGTTCATATAAAAACTTCTCAATTCCTGGGGCTACGGCTCTTTTTGTAAGATGATGCTGAACATCCATTTCTTCTGTTTCTTTATTTTTTGTCATTGAAAATAACCTATATTTAAATTTATCTCTTTCAGTATGGTGAGCGTTTAAATATTTGCAAGAATTTTTTCTTTAAAATTCAGGAAAAATAAAGTATAATTTTTTTGTCTATTAGACTATGACAATAAACGTTACTTAGAATAGGCGTTGCGGACCCGGGGGCAGTACCCGGCGTCTCCACCATAAAATAAGTTTTCTTGAGGGGACGATTCAGGATCGACGTGCGTAATAAAAAATTAATTTTTGTCCGGGATGATACCTCCGATCCAGTTTTTCTGGTGTGGATCAAAAAAAGTAAATGCAAACGATAATAATGCATTTGGTAAACAAGCACTAGCTGCTTAAGGTTTACCAGCGGCTGGGGGCTTGCCGGGCAACAGAGAAAGCCCCGCTAATGTTAGACTCAAGTATAATAAAAAGTTAGAGAAAGATAATGAAAAAAGAACTTATTGATTACAGCGCTTTAGTTGATAATGCTATGCATTTAATTGTAAAAAAATCTCTTGAGATTTTTGCTAAAAACAGCGTTGACTCTGATCATCATTTTTTCATTTCATTTATTACTAAATATCCAGGAGTGGTTATTTCAGAAAAGCTTCATAATAAATATCCTTATGAAATGACCATAGTTTTACAATATCAATTTGAAGATTTAATTGTTAATGACGAAGAATTTAGTGTGTCTCTAAGTTTTGATAATCAAAGAGAAAAAATTAAAATTCCATTTGCAGCCCTAACAGCATTTGCTGACCCTAGCGTAAAATTTGGTCTACAATTTCGTCATATTGATGAAGAACAAATGGAGGATGATTACAAAACCACTCTTAATTCTTTCTCAACTGATGGCTCCTCTTCTAATTTAAAAGATAAAATAGCTTCTCCTAAAAAAGCTAAAACCGAAGGTAATGTAATTTCTTTAGATTTCAAAAACAAAAAACTACAGTAACTAGTTAAATCATTTTTATTTATCCTTTTGGTCTTAGAAAATGATTACATTACTTATAAACAAAAACTACCCCTCCAGAAGGGTATTAGCAGCTCTTCAAGAAGTGCCTCCCCCTCAAGGAGGCGTATAAATACTTACTGTTTTTCACTCTGTATAGTTTCTTTATCTGCTTTAACTGAACTCTTTAATGAACCTTGAGACACATCTTTAAACAATCCTCTAAATACAGCCTGAATCATGGCCCCTAAATTATCTCCCTTATTTTCAGAAACAGCTGTACTTACGGCCCCCTCAGCAGAACTAGCTATGGTTTTGGTATCACCCGAAGCTGTAGTTCTAGTAGATTTTAGACCATCATCTGAAATAGCTGTATTCACAGAATCACCAGTAGAAGTAGACTTAGTGGTGCTAGCACCCTCATCTTTTGAATAAGTTTTATTTATAGATCCAGAAGCACCAGTTTCATTATTTGTTATAGTTCTGTTAACTGTAACTAAATTATCATCTTTATCTTTAACAGTAGTGGAATCAGATGTATATTTATCTCCTTGAATATTTATAGTTGCTCCATTATTAGCTTTTATTTCCTGTCCCACAGAAGCATAATCTGGAGTTACTCCTATTAAGTCACTATTCATTTTTTTAATTTGACCATCGTCGTAATTTATAATACTTCCAGTTTTTTCTTTACCTGCAGAATTAATTCCTTCTATTTGAGTGTAAGTAGGCTCATAAACATGGCCATTATAAGAAATAGTAATAGTTTTTTGTTTTATCGATGTTATTGTGTCATTTTTTACAATTTTTCCGTTAATAGTTTCAACTAAAGTTACTGTTCCATCACTATTTTTTGTTAGAGTAACAGTTTCCTTTTTCTTACTATCATTAATGGTAACACTCCCATTTGTATTTTTGCTAATAGAATTAGCGCGCGAACTACTGATTACTATATCTCCATCATCATTAACTGAAAAATTTATTATGTTTGATTTTCCAGCCGCATCCGTAATAGCGTTAGTAGTAGTAATTGATTGATCTCCATTTTTCTTTATGTTAACGCTTTTACCTTTAGAACTTGTTAAAGTGGTGGAACCATCGCTATTTTGCTTCAAATTAATATTTTTACCATGATAGGTAGTTATAGTTGTGGTTCCATCAGCATTTTTCTTCACCTCAATATTCTTTCCCGTAGAACGAATTAAAGTTATGGATCCATCACTATTTTTCTCCACTCCCACACTTTTGCCTTCAGGGCTAGTTAAAATAATATTCCCATCAGTATCTTTAGTAACAACTTCTCCACTAGAGCTAGTTATTACTAAATTTCCATTACTATCTTGTGAAATTTGAATTGGATTTTGTACTTTTACGCTACTGCCATCACTAGACATTATAGTTGTGGTGCCATCGCTATTTCTCTTCACATTAATGCTTTTTCCCGTGGAACTTGTTAAAGTTATCTCTCCATCAGAATTTTTCTTTATGCCTATATTTTTTCCTGTAGATGTCTTTATATTGCCTCCATCACCAGATTGAGTAAAAGTTCCTCCTGCAGAACTTGTGACAGTGGCACTTCCTCCTTCCTGACGAGTCACATTATAACTTTCGCCATTTTCTTCATTAGTAAATGTTCCCTCATATTCATATTTACCATTACTGCTCTGCACAATAGATCCACTTCCTTTAATCTCCTTACCATCTTTACTTATGGTAGTACCTATGGTAGTCCCTTCATTATCTCTAGTTAGAGATCCTCCTTCAGAACTTGTTATAGAGCCCTCACCCCTTGATTTACTACTCACATTATAAACTTTTCCATTATCTTCATTGGTAACTGTGCTGCTCACACCGGTGGACCAATTTGCATCCCCCTCTCCTGTAAGAGTTTCACCATTCTTGGTAGTTATAGTTGAGCTAGTAGCACCAGTGATATAATTTTCATTTATATCTAATTCACCCCCTTCTGAATTTTTAATATTTTTATTGCGAGTGGGATCATAAGAAGGGTGATAAGGATGATACGGATGATACGTACTAATGGGTACGATCTCTTCTGCTAATGATAAAGCTGGTAAAAAATTAGTTACACTACATAAAATTGTGGTTATTTTAAGAAAATTTTTATTCATTCCCTACTCCTTAAATTTAAAACATAAAACTGTTATTAATAAAACGTTACCATTAATAATTGTTCTATGCAATTTCTAAAGAATATCTTTAACTTTTAGCGCTAATTTATATATTTGCTTTTTGCTAATTTTATGTTGAGTAGAAATAATTTCAACTGCGTCTTTTAAAGACATCTCTAACATGAGTTTTTCTAACTGCTTAACCATTTCAGCTTCTGACATTGTTTCATCTTCTGTTGGAGAATCTATTATTAACACAATCTCTCCTCGAAGTTTATCTGGGTGGTTATTAAAATATTGAGCAACTTGCACAGCCGATCCTTTAACCACTTCTTCGTATATTTTGGTTATCTCTCTAACTATTGCCACTTTACGATTAGCAAAATAATCCTCTATCACTTCTAAAGTTTCTAATAATCTATTGCTAGATTCAAAGAATACTAACGTAGTTTTTATAGCTTGGACTTCAGCAAAAACAGAGCTCTTGGCATTGACCTTAGAAGGCAAAAATCCCATAAACATAAATCTATCCGTTGCAACTCCAGCAATTGATAGAGCAGCCACAACTGAACATGGACCAGGAATAGCATTCACTATTATATTATTTTTATGTAAAGCTTGGATTAATTTATAGCCAGGGTCAGAAATTAATGGAGTTCCCGCATCAGATACTAAAGCCAAATTCTTACCTTCATCAAGCAAAGATAAAATTTTATTACGCATTACTTGGTCACTATGATCATTGTAAACAAGCAAGGGCTTCTTTACATTATAATTTCTAAGAAGAACATTGGTTACGCGGGTATCTTCACATATAATAAAATCAACATTTTCTAATACCTCAATAGCCCTGAAGCTAATATCTTTAATGTTGCCTATTGGTGTAGCTACAATATATAATTTTCCGTTTTTACTTTCCATTTTATTAATTATACTTTAATCTGTTATATTATTTCTAGTTAAAATCATTGAGGATAGTTTTATGTTGCGTTTTATAATTGTTATTATTTCAGTTTTTTTACTAAGTTCCTGTAGCACTACTAAAACAACTGATGCCAACGTTATTCCTCAAGACACTATTGCTAAAAAAGATATTACAGCACCATCTACAACAGCACAAGTTAATATCGCTTTAATTGCGCCCTTAGATAAAGAGAATGAACGCATTGGCGGCAATATAGTGCAGGCCGCGCAATTGGCCATTGAAGATAGTAATAACCAAGACATCAATTTAACTATTATAAACTCAGACCTACTTAATTCTGCTCCACAGCAACTATTATCAACTTTAAATGAACATAATATTCAGTTTATTGTAGGGCCATTATACGGCAAAGACACTGTAAAATTGATGAACTTAATTAAGGATAAAAATATTCCAGTACTAAGCTTATCTAATGATTCAAGCATAAAATATAACTCATTGCTAATTATGGGAATTTCTCCAGATAGCCAAGCTAAAACTATAACTGACTATGCTATAAGCCAAGGAACTTCTTCTTTTAGCTTGATTCTACCAGAAAATAAATTGGGTCATATAATTAATGATGCAATTGAAGATATAATCAGTCAAAAAAGTGGCATCACTTTCAGCGCCAATTGGTATGATCCCACTAGCCAAGAAGATGCCGAAAAAACTATAAACACCCTGGTACAATCCATAGATAAACAAACACCTAACCAAGCAATTTTTATGCCACAAGGAGATAAAAATCTTGTTTTCTTAGATAAAGCATTGCTTAAGCATTCTCTTCATCATGTTCAGCTAATTGGCCTGCAAAGCTGGGATAACAGCGCAGTTCTACATTTACCTGCTTTAAATGGGGCAATTTTGTTAAGAAAAGACCTTAGTAACCATAAATTTGAAGAAAAATACACTAATACTTTTGGTAACAAAGCTAATAATCTAGATATGATCACCTATGAATCTTTGCTTATGCTTATAAATATGCATAATGATGGCTTAACAATAGATAAACATAGTATTATTTCTTATAATAACTACCAAAATATAGGAAAATATTCTAGTATGGTTTTCGATAACAATGGTCAAGTTATTTATAATTTACCTATAGCAAAAGTTCAAAACCAACAATTTATAGTGGTAGAAAATAATCCAATAAGATGAATATAAACTTCACAAAAATGAATGGCTGCGGCAATGATTTTGTTATAATTGATTGTCGCACTCAGAAAATTCATTTATCTTCAGAGCAAATCACTAACCTTGCTGATTATAAAAAGTCAATAGGGTTTGACCAGTTATTGTTAATTGAAAATTGTGATCATGCCGATATTGCCGTAAAAATATTTAATAATGATGGCAGCAAAGCTTTGGCTTGCGGCAATGGTAGCAGATGCGTTGCTAGCCTGCTTTTGGAAGAGCAATCAACTTTAACTATGAAAACTGAAAATCGTATTATCACCGCTAATCTTCAAGATGACTTGGTGGCAATTAATATGGGAAAAGCAGATATTCTTAAAGAAAATATCTCTCTTTATGGCTTGCAAGGTGATTTAATGGATATTGGCAACCCTCATATAGTTATCAATATCACTAGTTTAAACTGGAATAATTTGGAAAGTTTAAATAACATCCAAGTATTAGAATATGGAAACTTAATTGAAAATGACGCCCTATTTCCTAATAAAGTAAATGTCAATTTTGCTAAAATAATTGCAAGAGATTTTATATATTTAAGAACTTTTGAACGCGGAGCTGGAGCAACTCTGGCCTGTGGAACCGGTGCTTGCGCAACCTTCGCTTGTTTATATAAAAAAGGTCTAGTAGATAGCAAAATCACCATCAGGCAATTAGGGGGAGATTTAAACCTTTCTATACAAAATGAACAAATATTTATGGCTGGGCAAACCAATATCAATTATAGAGGAACAATAAATATATAATGAGCAACATAGGCTTTGTATTATTTACAATAAATTCTAAATCAGCCTATTATAAAGTAAATTTATTTTTTTAATCTAGAATGCACTTTGTTGAAAGCATCATACTTTCCTTCACAATGCAATATATAATGAGCAACTTTATGATGAATATAAGCAGTTAACGGCAGCATAATTACTACTGCCCCAAAAAGATCCATTGGATAGTGCGATCCTGAAGTCATTCTGGTTATAGCCACCACTATAAGCAAGAAGATTGAAAGAATTTTAAATTGATAATTAAATAACGACCAGAAACTTACAATCATTATAGTTAAAAAACTAACATGCCCACTAGGAAAACTCATTTTGCAATCTAACATATCAGTTATCATTGGTAAGATATAAATATCCTCCATACTGCAAAAAGGACGTGAAATATTAGTATAATTTTTAATAAGGGTTATTATAATATAGCCAATAATTAATGAAGATAATAAAGTTATAGCAGCAGTAACCCATGAAATAACAAGCTCTTTTGCCGTATCAATATTATTTCTATTAATATAAATAGTGAAACTAGCAATCACAAAAGCAGAAATAAAATAATAATAGAAGAGTTGATGACTTCCTATTTTATCGGATATAATCATTACGGGATCAAATTCTGGTTTACCAAGTAATTCATTAAAGAATTTGAATATAGCAATATTAGCGTCATGTATTAGGTCAGATTTCTTTTCCATATTTTATTATATAATCCAAATTTATCTTAAAAATAATATTACTTATTTTGCCACAGAAAGCAAACTTTTATGCTAAAGTAATATTAAGCTTTATATTAAGGGATTAATCATGCTTAAAGTTTTAATTTTAGTTAGCTCGATTCACACTGGAGATATGTCTCAAGTTGAAGAGATATCTAAGGCTTTCTCAAAAAATAACATTATAATTCATAAAGAAACTATTGATGCTAAAGAACCTTTTATCTCAGCTTCAGATAAATATTATAAACTTACACAGCAAATACCAAAAAATGAAAAATATATTACTTTAGCTGTTGGCGAAGAGGCAATGAAGCTGCTAAAACTCCTCTATCAAAATAAGATGATTAATATAAAAAGAAGCTATACCTGCTTATTTATTCATCAATATTTCTCTGGCATTAAGAATCTTCAATTAGATCAACTTGTTATTCCTCAAATCACTATTAACACAAAAGAAGAAATGGAAGTGGTAAAAAAAATTCCTAATGTGACTTATCTTTTTGCTCCATTAAGTAATAACCCATCTACAGAAGAGTTAAAAAATAGTTATGATAATTGGAACGACTCAAATAAACCAAGCCTAGATGGAAAATATATTATTGTAATGATGCCAGGAGATGCTCCTGATAGCAAAAATAAAATTCACTTTTTTACTAAAGAATCAGCAAATAAATTATTCTTAGATATAGTTAAATTATGGCAAAAGCTGGGTAGGAATCATCAAATTATTATTCAAAACGGCCCAAGAACAGGAAAATTTGATCCAACAACTGGTGAAATTGCTTGCAAACATGAATATTTAGCAAATCAAAATCCAGAATTGGCAATAGATGAAGTGAGTAAGTATTTTGTAAATTTATTTAAAGATCAAGACATCAATTATTCATTTTTTAATTTTGCAATTAGAATTGATGGAGAAAATAGAAAAACGATCTCGTATTTCAATCCATTGCTTTATCTAGCTCAACAAAATAATAACATATTTGTTATTCCTGGAGGATCCGTTTCTATGATAGGACAAATCCCTTTATATTTAAACTCTGATAGGATAATTTTGTTTAAACCTTCTTCAATGAATGAAGATCATGAAGCCATTTTTAATTTAGCATTTTCTAATAATTATCTTTCATATTTTGCTGAAGATGGCTCAATAATATCACCTATAAAAATAGAAAAAAGGAAAAACGAAGACTCCACTCAAGTTATACGAAAATTATTAGATAGTTATAATAAAAAACACTAGGTCTAAATCTATAATCTCTTCGAAAGCTTTTTTGTTGCATTTGCTTATAATAAGAGAGATAATGGGGTTATCATAATTAATTTATAATTTCAAACTATGCAATGTAAAACTTTTTGTACTGCAAATTCATACCAAATGGATTTGCTTTATAAGTATTTAGTAAAAAATGAATCTGTTACTCAGAAATTTCGCAATGTAATTTATACTGCGTCAAATGGTGGGCATATATTCTTTTTCTCACATGGATGTGTTGTTTTTTGGGAAATGACAGCTGAAGATATTAACGGTTTTCTAAAGAAAATCAAAAATTTTGAAAATGATAGAGTTCCTAAAGTAAATTCAGAACTATATTATATTGTTTATGGAGATATTATCAAAATCCATCAAGATCAAATAATTCTTACCAAAAATTCAGGAGCGATGGAGAGATTAGCTATATCTTATGCCCTAGCTCAATCAATGAAGCTATCGGTATTTGAAGAAAGAGTTGAACATACAATTAAAAAAACCGAACATATCCCTAAAGCATTAGCAGACAATGGTAAAATTCCATTTTCTGGGAAAGAAATTGCTCAAAAAATGGGGAAATTATTTCTTGAAAGAAGCTCTATTAATCTTCATAGCGATATTTTAGATACCCCTGAATTTATATGGGATAATCCATCTCTAGAGCCTATCTATCATTTAGCTGCTAAAGAACAAGATATTAAACAAAGAGTTGATATTTTAAACAAAAGACTGAACTTGATTCATGAATTATTTCAAATGTTAAGCGAAGCTTTTAATAGCAGACATAGCTCAATACTTGAAATTATAATTATAATTCTTATTGGAATAGAAATAATATTAACAATTGGATTCAAGATAGTAAAATAGAGGATAAATAGCTTACATGATGAATGGCATAGAAAAAATGATGTTTGATAACTGCGGAACTCTCCATTTTATTGGAATCGGCGGCATTGGAATGAGTGGTATTGCTGAAATTATGCATAATCTTGGCTATAATGTTCAAGGCTCCGACTTAGGAGAAAATGATAATGTATTAAGGTTACGCAATATTGGAATCAAGGTTTTTATAGGACATGTTGAAGATAACATTAAAGATGCCTCAATTGTAGTAAAATCTACAGCTGTTAAAGATACTAATCCTGAGATTATTGCTGCAAGAGCTATGAGACTTCCGGTTATCAAGCGCTCAGAGATGTTGGCTGAACTTATGCGATTAAAAATTTCAATTGCTATTTCTGGATCTCATGGAAAAACCACGACAACCGCTTTTATGGCTGCAATTTTTGAAGCTGAAGGATTAAACCCAACCGTTATTAATGGAGGAATTATTAATACTAGAGGTACTAATGCTTATCTAGGTAGCAGTGATTATTTAATTGCTGAAGCTGATGAATCCGATGGTACTTTTATTCGCATTCCTTCAACTATTGCAGTTATAACCAATATTGACCCAGAGCATTTAGATTATTACGGAAGTTTTTCACAGCTCAAAGAAGCATATAAATCCTTCATCCATAACTTACCATTTTATGGGTTTGCCGTAGCATGCAAAGACCATCTGGAAGTACAAAACATAATTAAAGACATCCAAGACCGCAATGTAATAACCTATGGTATCACTTCAGATAATTTAGACATTCAGGCTATAAATATTGTTCAAAATATTGCAAGCTCTGAATTTGATGTTAAAGTGTCTGAAAGAATTTTAGGTGAAGAATTTATTATTAGAAAAATTCATTTACCGATTCCTGGAAGGCATAATATTTTAAATTCACTTGCCACTATAGCCGTTGGAGTTAAATTACAATTCAAGCAACAATCAATTGTTAATGCTTTTGCTAAGTTCACCGGCGTTAAAAGAAGATTCACCAAAGTTGACGAAGTAAATGGAATCACAATTATTGATGATTACGCTCACCATCCAGAAGAAATTAAAGCCACTTTAGAAACCGCGGTTCAAGCCAACAAAATGAATAAAGATGCTAAAGTTCTTGCTGTAGTTCAGCTTCATAGATATAGCAGAGTTGAGAATCTTTTCTCTGATTTTGTTAATTGCTTTGATGATGCTGATGTTATTTTAATGGCCGACATCTATTCCGCTGGAGAATCTTCTATTGAAGGAATAAATAAAGAGGTAATGATTGCATCCTTAAAACAGCATTATAAAAACAAAATAATTCTTAGTCTTGATTCACCAAGTAAATTACCAGAGATTTTAACTCCACTAGCAAATCCTAATGATATTGTAATATTTTTAGGCGCTGGAACCAGCACTAAATGGGCATATAGCTTGCCAGCTGAATGGAAAGAATTTCTAGCAAAAAATAGTTAGTATGATTAATAATTTACCAAAAGTTAGAGGAAGTTATCGCGAAAATTTTCTTCTCTCTAAAGTTACTTGGTTTGGAGTGGGTGGCTGCGCCCAAATTCTATTTAAGCCAGCAGATATAGAAGATTTATCTTATTTTTTAAAAACAAAATCACCTAATATACCTTACCTAGTTTTAGGAGTAGGCTCTAATATATTGGTTAGAGATGGTGGTGTAAAAGGAGTAGTAATTCGCTTAGGTAAAGAATTTACTGAAATCACTCATAATGAAAATTATCTAACCGCAGGAGCTGGTGCATTAGATTTAAATGTAAGTAATTATTGCTTAGATAATTCTCTTGAAGGTTTAGAATTCTTAAGTGGAATTCCAGGAGTAATTGGTGGGGCCTTAGCGATGAATGCTGGAGCATATGGACAAGAAATATCTAATCATCTAATTAAGCTAGAGGCATTAGATGAACATGGTAATTTAATTACTATCAAGCAAGAAGATTGCGGGTTCCAATACCGTAGCAGCAATCTAAATAAAAATTTAATTTTTACTAAAGCATATTTTAAAATCAAAGCGGGCGATAAAAATTTAATTGCAAAAAGAATGGAAGACATTCAACAGCAAAGAGAACAATCACAGCCTATTAGAAATAAAACTGGTGGTAGCACCTTTAAAAACCCTCAAGGACATAAGGCGTGGCAGTTAATTGATCAAGCTGGATGCCGCGGATTAAGGGTTGGAGATGCTATCATGTCTGAAAAACATTGTAATTTTTTAATTAACCAAGGATCAGCAACCGCCTCTGAAATTGAGCAGCTAGGCGAACAAGTTCGTAAAGCTGTTTTTAATAATTCAGGAATCATGCTAGAATGGGAAATTAAAATTATTGGGTCACATGATAAATAAACCTAAGGTTTTAATTATTAATGATACACTTGAGCTTTCTAAAATATTAACTAAAAATTACGAAGTTATTTTAGACAAAAATAAAGATACTGATCTGATTATTATAAATCTTTCAAATCAAAAAATAGAATCTCTACAGAATTTTAGAGAAATATTTTTACAAACACATATTCCTATACTCATTATTATAAGCATAAATGACCAAGATATTATAAATAATATCTTAGATTATGGTAGAAGTGATTATATCATATGGCCCTCAAACTCAGAAGAGCTGTTATTTAGGACCTCAGCATTACTCAACTCAAATAAATTTTTGAATAAAAATAAAGATATCTTCAATAAAAATGAATTTTACCAACTAATGCTACTGCATGGTTCACTAAGTAATTATTCAATTATGATGATTGATATCGATAATTTCAAAAATATTAACGATCTTCATGGACATTTAGTGGGCGATGATATTTTGAAAGAACTCGGCATTTTATTAAAACAAACTATCAGACGCGGAGATATTCTCGCTAGATTTGGTGGTGATGAGTTTATTATTATGCTACCCATAGATATTAACATCTCTACTTTAGTGGCCGAAAGAATTAAAAAAGAAATTGAACAAGAAACATTTGAAAATAAATTTAATCAACAACTTATTAAAATAACCATTAGTATTGGAATTGCTGATAATATTAGTAATAGCTCTGTAGAGAAAATCATTCATACTGCCGATCAAGCTTTATACTTAGCTAAGCAAAATGGGAAAAATAAAGTTATAGTTGGATAAACTTGGCTGGGGCGGGAGGATTCGAACCTCCGTATGACGGTATCAAAAACCGTTGCCTTACCACTTGGCGACGCCCCATTAATGAGAATCGTATAATAGCATAATTTTATTATTGTTCAATAAGTTTTATAAAAATAATATTGGCTTAGATAACATTAAGAAATGACTTAAGTTTTCCTGATAAATGATTACACTAGTTGCATACCCGACTCTTTAATTTTTAAAAACTAGGACAAACATGATAATTAGTTTTTACTTGAATAAAATATCACAAAAAACTTCTCTAAAGAACGTTGCTTTATGTACATATAAATTATTATCTACTTCTATAAAATACCAAGTCAATAAAATTAAACAAGTTGCCTTTATTGATGAAGATTCTTTTAAACCATACGCAACTATGGTTACTCAAATAATTAAAACCAATCTTCCTTCAAAAACTCTTGTAACAATTACCCCCTTAACTCCTAATCATTATGCTTATAGCATTTATCAAAATTTTATTGATGAATTACTACAAACACAAAACGAAAATCCACAAGCTGAGATTACTGGCACAGTCTACGATAATATAAATATAATATCTTACCAAGTGGTTAAAGTTATCAACGAAGAACCCACAATTATAGGCGACCTTGTAAGTGAAGCATCTACAATAGATTGGTAAGTTGATTTATGATTACTGCTTATATATAAAAGCTTTTATGGCAAATCTTATCATTGAAGCAAATGCTATTTTATTATTGTAAGATATGTTGTTTATATGTAGTGTTGATTGTAAAATAAGCAACAATATATCTTTGATATTATTATAAAGGTTCAGCATGGAAATGTTACTATTTCTAACCCATAATATTTTACCATTTCTTTTTGTATTAACTATTGTGGTATTTGTTCATGAATTTGGACATTTCTGGGTTGCAAGACGCTGCGGAGTTAAAGTAGATATATTTTCTATTGGCTTTGGTAAAGAACTTTTTGGCTTTAACGATAGACATGGTACTCGCTGGAAATTCTGCCTGATACCTTTAGGTGGATATATAAAAATGTTTGGCGATAAAAACTCTGCTAGCTATAACGATCAAAGCTTTATCGAAGGCCTTACAGCAGTTGAAAAAGAACAAACTTTTCAATGTAAATCATTACTTCAAAAATCAGCAATTGTTGTAGCAGGGCCAGCCTCTAACTATTTATTCTCGGCTCTTATATTTACATTATTTTTTTTCATTCATGGCTATCCTCAATCCACCAATATAATTACTAATGTTATGGAAAATTCTCCAGCTAGTAAGGCAGGAATTAAAATTGGTGATGCAGTTAATGAGATCAACGGCAAAACCATTAAAGATTTCAATGACATTAGAGACATCATGTCTCTAAACTTAGGAGAAACCATAAAAGTTAAAATAAATGATAACGAAGAGAAGAACGTAACTCCTGAAAAATTAATTGAAAAAGATATACTAGGCAACACCATCAATAGTTATAAAATAGGAATTGGTAGCAGCGAACTTATATTCAAAAAACAAAATATTTTGTCATCCATTATATTAGCAATAAAAGAATGTTACAAATTAACAACCAGCTCATTAACTGCCCTTGGACAGATAGTTTCTGGAAAAAGAAGCACTGATGAATTAGGTGGGCCCATTAAAATTGCACAATATTCCTCAAAAACTGCTGAAGCAGGTATTGTTGCTTTACTTGGATTTATTGCTATACTTTCTTTAAATCTTGGATTAATGAATTTGCTTCCCATACCCGTACTTGATGGAGGACATTTGTTACTTTTTCTTATTGAAGGAATAGCCGGAAAGAAAATAGCTGCAAAAATACAAAATTATGGTTTCCAATTAGGATTATTTCTATTAATAATGTTAACTATATTTGTTACATTCCAGGATATAACCAACTTGATATTTAAAAAATAAGGTTTAGAGATGTTTAAGTATTTTATTTTTATTGTTTTATTTTTCCACTCAATACTTGCTTACGGAGAAACTGTCAGTAACATTGTAATCCAAGGTAACGAAAGAGTTGAAGAAAGCACAATCAAATCTTATACCGATATTACCCCTGGGTTAGCTTTTAATAATGATAATATTGATAGCTCTCTAAAAAAATTATATGCTAGCAATCTTTTCCAAAAAGTTAATTTAAGTATAAAAAACAATATACTTTATATTAAAGTAATCGAGAATCCTAAAATTAATTTAGTTGTTTTTGAAGGGAATTCAAAAGTAAAAACTAAAGATCTAGAAGCCGAAGTGTCATTAAAACCAAGAGCTATTTACACAAAAGCTAAAGTTCAAGAAGATGTAAATCGCATCATCGATATATATAACAAAAATGGAAGATTCTCAGCAAAAGTGACCCCCCAAATTATTGTATTACCACAAAATAGAGTAAACTTAATTTATAAAATAGAAGAAGGACCAGTTGCTAAAATAGGCAAAATTAAATTTATTGGCAATAATGCATTTAGTGATTCACGCCTAGCTTCTGAGTTATCAAGCAAAGAAACACATTGGTATTATTTTTTATCTAGTAGTGACAAATTTAATCCTACTAGAATTGAATATGACAGAGAATTACTAACTAGATTTTATCAATCTAGAGGCTATGCTGATTTTAAAATTATCTCAATAATAACTAACGTATCTTCAAGAAAAGAAAAATTTTATATTACAATTACTTTAGACGAAGGTGCTAAATATCATATCGGAGAAGTAAATATAAAATCAGAACTTAAAGATAAATCTATTAAAATAGAGGATCTAAAATCTGAAATAATTACTAAAGAAAAAGATGTATATGACATCAAGGAAATAGAAAAATCGGTAGATGCTATCATTAAAAGAATAAATGACCAGGGATATGCGTTTGTTGATGTTGATCCACAAGTTGAATTGAATAAAGAGAAAAAATTAGTTGATCTTACTTATTATATTGGTGAGAGCAGAAGAGTATATATTGATAAAATTGATATAGAAGGGAATGTAAGAACTTCTGATAAAGTTATTCGCAGAGAATTTCGTTTAGCAGAGGGAGATCCTTATAATGCAACCAAAATAACTAGATCTGATCAAAGAATAAATAATTTAGATTATTTTGAGAGAACTAATATTGAAACGGTCCGAACTAACCAACCAGATAAAGTTGATCTTAGATTAAAAGTTCAAGAAAAAGCAACAGCTAGCGTTAACTTAGCTGGAGGATTTTCTACAACCGCTGGGCCACTTGCTAAAATAGGATTTAATGAACCTAACTTACTTGGTAACGGCCAAGATTTAAGCTTATCTTTCATGAAATCAACTAGTAGCTTTGATGGAGATATAGCTTTCACTGAACCTTATTTATTTGATTTACCATTATCTGGCACAGTGCAGTTATTTAATAAAGATTCACAGCGTAATTCAAAATACCATAACTATTATAATAGCCGAACAAATGGCATTGGTTTTGGAGTTGGTTATGAAATAACCGAATATTTACATCACAAAATTTATTATAATTTTGCTAAAACCAAAATTAGTAATGTTCCTGATACTTACTCAGACATAATGAAAGAGCAACAAGGAATCACTTATACATCACTAATAGGACATGGCTTGTCATATGATCGCCGCGATTCTAAGGTTAATCCAATATCTGGATATATAGTTAATGTTAATCAGGATTTTGCAGGTCTAGGAGGAACAGTTAAGTTCGTAAGACATACTGTTTCATCTAAATATTATTATCCTATTATTAATGATGACGTAATTTTAATTCTTGCAGCTGAAGCCGGAGATATTTATGGAGTGGATGGCAAAGAAGTCAAAATTGGTAATCGCTTTAATTTAGGTGGAAATAACTTACGTGGATTCAATTATGGCGGGGTAGGACCTAGAGATAAAGAAGATTTAGCACCCTTAGGTGGTAATACCTATTACTCTGGTACCAGTGAAGTGAAATTTCCTTTAGGATTTGGTAAAGAGCTAGGGTTATTTGGCGCTGTTTTTATTGATGCAGGTAGTTTATATAAAGTAGATGTTGCACAACGCGATGAATTCTGGGATAGTAGAAAAACTAGATCTTCGTGTGGAGCAGGTTTAGGTATAGTAACTCCAATGGGTCCAGTAAGAATTAATTATGCTCGCCCAATGAGTAAAGCATTCTTCGATCGCGAGAAACACTTTGATATAGTATTTAGTACAGAATTTTAAGGAGATAAAAATGATTCAAAGAACTATTATTACAATATTTACTCTATTATCATTAAGTAACGTAGCGCTAGCTGCTTCTGATAATGGCATTGCTATTGTTAACGTTGATAAAGTAAAAATGGAAACTAAGGCAGGCAAATCAATTGCTACTCAGCTTACAAAATTACAAAATGACTTAAAAGACAAAGTCGCAAAATTACAAAAAGATTTTTATAATCAAAAACAAGATTTAGACAAACAAAAGAATGTTTTAAGTAAAGAAGCTTTTACTAAGAAAGAAACTGAATTTAATAACAAAGTAAATGATTCACAAAAAGAAATTCAAACTGAAGCAAATAACATTGAAGTTATGCAACAAAACTCTTTGAATGAATTTAATAATGTGGCATTAGGTGTTATTGCTGACTTAGCAAAAGAAGGAAATTATCTACAAATTTTCCCTGCAGAAATTGTGATATATTCTAACCCTAAAGTTGATATTACTAGCCAAGTAATTGCTGGAATAGATAAAAAAGTTGATACCATAGCTTTAAAAACTCCAGAAGATACAGCTAAAGAAAATACTAAGAAGAAATAATAAGGAATTAATTTAGATAATAGCGCTCATCTTCAAAGCTGAGTGCTATTATCTTTATAAAAATTCTCTAATACTCCTCCCTCCTGTAATTAAATCAATCTACTAACAATAAATAATACATAAGCAACTAGCACTTATTTTCTTAAATTCAATAAGACTATCGTAAGAAGTAATTTTTGTACCAGAGAAAGGGTTACCCCGACCTAGGTAGAAGAACATAATAAATAAAGCGTTTCATTTGCTATTCATAACTTAGCTCTTTATAAAATATATGAATTCATACCTAATAAATTTTCTTCTGAATTTAAAGCCATAATGGATAAGTTATAAATATAACAAAATCATAAAGCTATACAGCTTTCAGAAAGCCCTGAGGGTTTAGCTTAGAAATATTTTTCTTTACTATTTATAAGAGTTGCATTACTTTTAAAAAATAATTAATTATTTAAGTGAAAAATAAAGATGATCAGGCTAATAGTTTTATGGATTCTTTTATTGAGTAATGCCAGCTTTGCAGAGACTCCTATGTTTTATAAGCAACCAAATGTAACTCATTTCATAGATGTTATAAAAACAAAAAACAAAGACCTTTATTTATGTGAAAAATGTAATAATATATTTATTCTAATGGGATTAAATAACCACCAAAATCTTGTAAAAGAAATTATATATACTTTACCTATCTATGATGTAAAAATTCAATCTCAATTAATTCAAGGCCTTGTTAATTTGAAAGGAAAAAAAATTCTAAAAAAACTTCCTCATAATGTTATAATTAATTCAAATATAGAACAAAATCTTACTGTAAAAGAGGTACAAAACATACAACTTAAGCTAAATATAAATAATGAGGGAGATTTAAAACATGTTTCTATAAATGGAGACTCTTTATGGAGCGCGTTTATTGCTACTGGAGACCCTTTATATCTTCGTAAATTTTTGGTTTTCTTATCTAAAACTCCATTAAAAATTAGAATTTTAAGCGCTGAGCTAATCAACAGAGAACGTATAGCACAATTGCATACCGCTCTTCTAAACAAAGAAGTTCTACCAGATATCAAAGATATTATACAAAGTTTATCTAACAATGAAAAATATGAAATGATAAGTTATCAAACTATAGAGCGGCCATTAAGTAATGCGAGAAAGTTTGAAAAAGATATAGAGATGAAATTAAATTCATTAATTAAAGAGAATCCAGAATTAGATTACTTAAAAGATGTAAAGCTTTAGTGGAGTATATATAATTTTGAAATATAAGAGTTTTAAAATAGCTTTTTATCCTTAATAGTTTTTTTATCATTTATTTATCTTAATAAAGAGCCTTTACAACTCCTACAGCCATATTATCTTTTAATCATCCGTTATTTTTCCAAAATTTATTGCTCATAAACTTTTAATTTCTAAGAAATTTTATCCCAATAGCAAAGAAGCAATATTAGAAGCATTGGTATCTAATATAGAAGGCATTAAAAATGTAGTTTTATTAACTAATGAAATCGACACGGACCGAGAATTAGTTATATCTGATGTCGGTGGTAATTCAGCTATTTTATATAAAAGTGTTAATATTAAAACAGAGCAAAATATTATTGATTCTATTTTTCTTGCAAAAAAAAAATACATAAAAACATTACTATAACTGGGCGTGGTTACTCGATAGGAGGACAAGCTTTATATAATGGTTCATTAAATCTCAATATGCTTGGGTTTAATAATGTTAAATATGATCTCAATAGGAAGCGTTTTATAGTTCAATCTGGCGTTTCATGGAAGATAGGTGCAACAAAATCCATTTAAAAACACTTCTAAAACATATCATACACCAATTCAAATAGCAAAATCAATGAAGTGATACATTTACTATTTGAATTGACGAGCATAAAAATAGGAGTAGATAATTAATTTATACCTTTGGCTAACTTATCAAAAGCCATTAATTTCTCAATTAATCTAGGCATATCTTTTAAATGGATCATGCATGGCCCATCACTAGGAGCATTATTAGGATCTTGATGAGTTTCCATAAAAACTGCTGCCACACCAACAGCAACTGCAGCTCTAGCTAAAACTTCAACATATTCACGCTGACCACCACTTTTTCCACCTTCAGCACTTGGTTGCTGAACTGAGTGAGTAGCATCAAAGACAACCGGATAACCTGTTTTAGCCATTATGGGTAATGCACGCATATCTGAAACTAAAGTATTATAACCAAAAGATGTTCCACGGTCAGTAAGCATAATATTATGATTATCACAGGCTTCCAATTTTTTTACAATATTTACAACATCCCAAGGAGCTAAGAATTGTCCTTTTTTAACATTAACAACTTTACCAGTTCTAGCTGCAGCCACCAGTAAATCTGTCTGCCTACATAAAAAGGCTGGAATTTGTAATATATCAACATATTTAGCAACCATTGCACATTGCTCTTCAGTATGAACGTCTGTAACTATAGGACAGCCATATTTTTGCTTCACTTCTTGCAAAACTTCCATTCCTTTAGTTAAACCGATACCTCTTTGACCACTAATACTTGTTCTATTAGCTTTATCAAAAGATGATTTATATATAAAACCTATATTTAATTTTTGAGTTAGATTAACTAACTCATCAGCCATTTCTAAAGCATGCTCACGAGATTCAATTTGGCATGGACCAGCAATTAAAACAAAAGGTAAATCATTACCTATAACTACATTATTACCAATTTTAATATGTTTTTGCATTTTTTCCTCGAGATTTATTACAGCTATAAAAATTATTTTAATGGCGCATTCGAGACGATTCGAACGTCCGACCTTTGCCTTCGGAGGGCAAAACTCTATCCAGCTGAGCTACGAATGCATTATTCTTAGGATAAACTAAAATATCAGCTTTCTATTACAAGCTCAAGATAAGAATGAAATAACTTATAACTCTTGCACTATTTCAACAACTAAGGAGCTAGAGCCCAACACATCTAAAGAAGTATTTTCTTCTACCAACAATTGAGTGGTATAAAATAAGGATAATTCTTCTGAAAATAATTCATCACCGATAGCTTTTTGCAGATCTTTTACTAACCAATTATTTTTAGGCTCTATAATAAATTCATAAGCTACCACAGCCAATATTGACAATTTCTATACCTAGATAATTTTTGTAAATCACTTTATGGTATTTATTTTTAGTGAATTAAAGTATATTCTTTATATAAAGATAATGAGGTTTATATGAAGAAATTTACAGTACCATGCGATTTTGGCGGGCAAAAAGCACCATTTACCATATATATAGGCGATCCTGAGCCAAATCATCATCCATTAAATTTTCAATCAAATTGGCTGTCAAAAGAACGTGGAGGCAATATTCCACCAGAAGTTATGGATAGTATAGCTAAATTAAAGGAAATTTCTGACTCTAATGGTGTATGTTTTGAAGATTTATGCGTTTATGCCTTAGGGGCTGCTCAGCAAGAGCAAGACCAAGAAGCAGAAGAAACAAATAAGTAATTTAAATGAATAAAAATATTAAAATAGCTCCATCAATATTATCAGCTGACTTCTCAAAATTAGGAGAAGAAGTAACTGCAATTAGTGCAAGTGGCGCTGATTACATTCACATAGATATTATGGATGGTCATTTTGTTCCTAACTTAACTATTGGTCCAAAAATTGTTAAAGCAATCCGTCCATATAGCAATCTAATATTTGATGTTCATTTAATGATAAATAATGTTGATCACTATATAAAAGAATTTGCAGAAGCTGGAGCAGACATAATAACTATTCATGCTGAAAGCACTTTGCATTTGGATCGCAGCTTAAACCTAATTAAATCATTAGGAAAAAAAGCTGGCATTTCTTTGGTGCCATCCACTCATGAAGATACATTAGATTATATTCTTGATCTTGTGGATCTTGTGCTGGTTATGACTGTTAATCCAGGATTTGGAGGACAAGAATTTATACCTACTCAACTTCATAAAATTGAAAGAATTAGAAAAAAGATTGACCATAGCCATAGAAAAATTGAATTAGAAGTAGATGGAGGAATTAATCCACAAACTGCTAAGCAAGCTCTAAAAGCGGGAGCTGATGTTCTAGTATCAGGAAATTATATTTTTAAAGATGGACCTGACTTCTACAAGAAAAATATTGCCTCTTTACTAGCATGAAAATTAAAGAGCTATTAAAAGCTTCCACACTAAAGCTAAATCAAGCAGAAATACCTACATCCTCTTTGGATGCAAGGCTATTATTGCAACATGCAGCTAATGTTTCCATTGAGACAATTTACCTTTATCCCGAGCAATTAATATCTGATAATGATATCATCAGATATGAGAATTTTTTAGCTAGAAGAATTAATAATGAACCGGTGGCTAAAATTATTGGTAGGAAATCTTTCTGGAAGGATGACTTTATTGTAAATCAACATACCTTAGATCCACGCCCCGATAGTGAAGTTATTATCCAAGCTTCTTTAGATTTGCTACCACATAAAGAAAACAAACTAAAATTCCTTGATCTTGGTAGCGGCAGTGGATGTTTATCACTTTCTTTGTTAAGAGAATTTCCTAACGCTATTGGCGTAGCTAGCGACATTTCTTTAGATGCTTTAAAAATTGTCTCTCTTAATGCGCAACAACTTAACTTAAAAGAGCGCATAATTCTTATTAATAATAATTGGACCGATGCCGTGGATCATAAATTTGATCTTATTGTTAGCAACCCACCTTATATTCCTACTAATGACATTACCAATCTTGCTGAAGAAGTTAAAAATTATGACCCAATATTAGCACTTGATGGTGGAGAAGATGGATTAAATCCTTACAGGCATCTTGCACAAAAAATATCATATCTTTTAAAACCAGGGGCTTGTGCTATACTGGAATTTGGTTATGATCAAGGAAAAGCTGTAAAAGAAATTTTTATTCAGCATAATTATATTGTAAAGAAGATGCTCTTTGATCTAAATAATATTGAAAGAGCCATTATAGTGAGCGTTTAATTAATGTATACTTTATATCATTTTCCTATTTGCCCCTTATCTCGCTTAGCAAGAGTTTTACTCAGTGAAAAACAATTGCATTTTAAATTAATTGAAGAAAGAGCCTGGGAAAGATCACCTCATTTAAGCACTATAAATCCCTCTATGGAATTGCCGGTTCTATCTATCGAATCCTATAATATATGCCCTATTTATGCAATTTGTGAATATTTAGAAGCTGTCGATGAAGAAATATCATTTCTTAGCAAAAGCCATCTAGCTAACGCTGAAATTAGACGTTTATTTCATTGGTTTACTCATAATTTTTATAATGAAGTAACCAAGTATTTATTAGAAGAAAAAGTAATCTCTCATTATACTAGACGGGGAGAGCCAAAAAGCAATGTCTTAAGAATTGCTAGAAATAATTTGATTTACCACCTAGATTACATAGAATTTTTATTACATTCTAGAAAGTGGCTTGCAGGGGATAATGTAAGCTTAGCTGATATTGCTGCCGCCACTCAAATTTCAACATTAGACTATTTAAATGATATGCACTGGGACAAGCACCAACTTACTAAAGAATGGTACGCCGTTTTAAAATCTCGCCCCAGCTTTAGGCCTTTATTAAATGATAGAATAATGAGCTTCACCCCTCCACCACATTATCAGAATTTAGACTTTTAACTGATTATTCCACTTAAAGATAATGCATTAACAGCCTCAACCATAACAAAATCTTCAGAATCTAAAACATCCATATCTATCATAGCAGAGGGAGTTGCTATTCCACTACTGGTGATGATTACATCCTTATTTTGGTTGTCTTCACCTAACTTAGTTAAAGAATCTTGATCTTCTGAATTTTCATCAACTAATATAACTTTTTTAGACTCCTCAACTTTTGCTGGTTGTTTTTCAAGTGAATTATCAACTGCCGTTGATTTTTTCATTTTAGATGCCTTATATCTAAGATGAGCTTTTTGTTGCTTTGTTAATTTAACATCGATGTCGTCACTGTGCATATAAATTCTCCTTATTGATTTTAAAATATATTACCACATTCGCATTCTATTTAGAAGACATGACCTGTCAACAAGAAGTATAAAAAACAAAATAATCATTTTTAAGGCTAGTAATTTTATCTTGAGCTTTCATCGCTAAATCTTTACTAGCAAATATTCCAAAACAAGTGGGGCCAGAGCCAGACATTCTTGAAATCAAACAACCTTCCTGGCTTTGCAATAGCTCCAAAATTTCTGTAATTTCAGGCATTAAAATCATTGCGGATTTGGTTAAATCATTGCTCAAGGATTCAAGAAAATTGATAAGTTTATCAATATCATTTTCAAAATCTAATGGTTTATTTTCAATTGGCAAAGCATTAACTTGAGTATTATTTTTAAATACCTCTTTAGTTAATAAAAGCTTATTTGGATTTACTAACACCAAATGCAACAAAGGCAGGTTTTTTACTGGCTTAACTGCCTCTCCTATTCCTTCACAAAATGAGGAATTGGCATGATAACATACAGGTAAATCAGCGCCAATTTTAGTGAGCTCAAAATTAATATCTAAATGCTGTTTGTTTAAGAATTTTGCAACTATTGCTGCATCAGAAGACCCGCCACCTAAACCAGCGCCAATTGGAATATCTTTAGTTAATTTGCAATGATAATTATCATCGGAGAAAATATCTAAAACTTTATCAATAAGATTATTAGGTTCATTCTGAAGCAGATCAGCAAATTTTCCAGCAACAACTTCAGTTTTATTATTTGATGCAGGTAGAATTTCTATTAGATCATATAAATCCTTCGCAAACACAACCAAACTTTCAATCAAATGATAGCCATCTTCACGCCTACCAATAATTTGAAAAAATAGATTAATCTTAGCTTTTGCTTTTAAAAGGGTCATGTCCTAGGCCTTTTAACATATTCATAGTTTCATATAAAGGTAAACCAATTATTCCAGAATGAGAGCCAGAAATTTCCTTGATTAACACCTGTCCGTAATTTTCAATATTTAGGCCACCTGAAACTCTTAAACCAATTTTACTATCAACATAATGGTTTATTTCTTCTATACTTAAACGCTTGAATTTAACTTTACCAATAACTAATTTGGTTGATTTAGCTGTAATCACCCCATTTTCTATCTTAATAACAGCAACTGCAGTTTTAATATAAATTCTGCGTCCAGAAAAAAACTCTATAGATTTTCTAACCTCATCATCGGTGGAAGTTTTTTCAAAAACTTTTGTTTTGGTACCCACTATAGTATCTGCAGCAATTATTAAGGCATCTTCTGATAAAATTGCAGCAACCGCCTCAGCTTTCTGATTAGCAAGCCTTAAGGCTAGCTTATCTGAGCTTTCTCTTTTTAAGGGAGTTTCATCAATATTGGGAGAAATAATTTGATCTGGATTAACTCCAACACTCTTTAATAAGGAGAGTCTATTCTGAGAGGCTGAAGCAAGAATTAGTTTCATGTTTTGATATTCCTTAAGTTAAGTATGAATCTACTTAATTTATCACTTCCACTTATGCAAAAATAACAAAAAAGAGCATAAAAACTAATGTCTATTTTAAGCGAAGTTTGATTCTGGCTTTACTTAGATCGTAAGGGGTCATTTCCACAGTAACTTTATCATGGATAAGAATTCTTATTCTGTTTTTTCGCATTTTACCTGAAGTGTGAGCAATAACTTCATGATCATTATCAAGCTTCACTCTAAACATTGCATTTGGCAATAATTCAGTTACCACGCCGTTAAATTCAATTAATTCTTCTTTTGCCATATAAATTCTTATTTCCTAATTTATGATATCAATTAATTTTTCTTTAATATCGCACATTATTACATTTTTGGAAAGTTAATTTTTAACAAGCACCAGAATTCTCAGCTCAAAGCATAGAAAAATTCATGAAGAACAACATATCTCTAGAGAGATAAAAACTATAAACTATAAAACCCATTTTTTATTGCTTTGTTTGTCCTTTATCTGATTTCTTACCAAAGCTAGGAAGATTATAGCGCGAAGGTAGAGTAATTTGTTTACTTGGATCCTTAGCATAAGATTTAAATTGCTTGGTAATTTCTTGGATCATATCATTATCAGTTTTTCTAATTCCTTTAAGCAATCCTGCAAATTTACTGGATATACCTTTGCGAGCCTGACCATCCTCATATTCTTTATATTCTTGCGCTACCTCCATACCTTCTTTAACGCTGTCAATATATTTTATTGCCTTTTTTTTAACCTTTAAATTTCTCCTAACATATTTCCTATCTATCTCAGATAGAAATTTTCGTTTTACAGCTTCTAAACTATCTGTATCACTTTGAAGAGCAGAATTATCAGAATTAGTACTAATCGTAGAAATAGTCCTTTCAGTAATAATTGAATTCGCCCTTGCCTTCACCACTCCATCCTCAGTATAAATTCGGCCCTGAGCATCATTTTCTTGAATCACCGCAGTAGTTTGGTTAGCAGATATAATAGTAACATCTTCTCTCAAATTTTCTTTTTTTAATCTAGCCTCTATTGCTTCATTTACTATATGAATAGTTTTATTATCACAATCATCTTGAACAACATCAAAGAAACTCTCATTTGTTTTATTATAGACTTCAACCTTAGCACCCGCTTCAATTAATATTTGAAGCGCTTTGGCTTTATCACTTCCAGCAGCAAAATGTAATAAACTATTACCTTCATTATCCTGAATATCCACATTTGCTCCAGCATTAATAAGCCCTTTTAATGCATCCATATCTCCTATTTCAATTGCTCTATATATAGCAGTAAACCCTCTAGAATTCTTAGCATTTAAATCTGCTCCTAATTCTATAAATTTTTTAAAATACTCTTCTTTTAATTCAACTATTTTTTGTATAGGAATTAACTTAGATTTATTTTCAATTTCTTGATTCGCTCCAACAACTATAAGACTTTTAAAAGCTCTAACATTACCTGTCATTACAGCAATATGTAATGGAACATTGCCCTGCTTATCTTGAACGTTAATATTGAGACCTTCTTTTATAAGCAAATCAGCTAAATCATAATTGTTTTTTTCAATTACCAAATGCAGAAAAGGCTTACCCTTTGAATCCCTCCATTGCTCAAGATCATTTTTAGTTTTATTATGAGTTTTGCAGTACTTATCAAGCATCTTTTGGTTACCAAATTCTGCTATATACGCTAAAATCTCTGATTCCTTATCAATTATTTTAGAGAATTCAAACCACCTTTTTAAATGAACTGTAGATATTGAACTAATCTCTTGTTGATTCATAATTTGGTTAAAAGATTGAGCTTGATCGCTTTGAAGCATTAAACTTC
>JBASGW010000039.1:0-2019 GCA_049653745.1 Rickettsiales bacterium | reverse complement strand
TCTCTATCATCGCGGCGACTGTCTCTATCGCGGCTGCGGTCTCTGCGCCGGTCGGAAGACCGATCACGCCGCCGGCGTCGATCGTAGTCACTCCCCGATGAAGGGCTGCGGCGGTGTCTGGAGCGTTCGTCCCGGCGGCCCTGGTCGTCTCTGTGCCGATCTCCTGGGGACCGGTCACGACGGCGGTCACGCTCCTCGCTATCTGACCTGCGCCGGTCGGATCTCCGGTCGCTTCTATCTCTACTACCACCGCAGCGATCGCGACTGTCGCGCCGGTCACCGCCTCTGCGGTCCCCGGGGCTGCGTGACCGCGCTCTGCGGTCTTTGTCTTCGCGCTTCCGGCTTGAGCCGCGGTCCCCGCGCTCGGCGCTGTCTGCTCTACCAGTCGATCTCTCATCAGCACGGCCGTTCGTTGCCCCACTATTACTGTCCGCGCTCTCGGTACGAGCGGCGAGGCCTCCCGCCGCCTTGCTATCTTGCACATCAGCGATAGCAGCTGCGCGGACAGCCTGCACCACGTCCGCCTCCTCTTGGACTTCTCCATCGCTATCAGAATCCTCTTCGGAAGAGGAATCCTCTCCCGCGTTGGCGATCTCATCATCCAGGGCGCTCTTCCTGGGAAGCAGCGTGCCCAGCTCCTCCAGCTTCATCCTCTTTACCAGATGCGGCAGCGCCATATCACACACCAGTTCTTCTCGCAGCAGGGAGTCCACGAACTCATCCATATGCATCGACTGCCAGCCGCTCATGCCGCGGTACGAGATCTTTCTATAATCGTTGAGCAGAGGCTCGAGATATTGGTAGATCATGTCGACCTTCCCAACCAGACGAAGGTAGAAAGCACCAAGCGCTCGGAGGTATTTGAAGTCCTCGTTCTTCACAAACTCAAGCACGATGTCCAGCTCTGGTTGCAACTGGAGAAGTTTGAGGACAAGGCAGAGAAAGTTGGTCGGTTTTAGATTGCCCCCGTAGGTTCCACCGATGTACTTCAGTGCAATGGCCTTGTCCAAGATGGTCTCAGAGGTCAGACCGAAGCATTGTTCTTTCCAGTAAACGCAATTATAGATTTTCTGCCTGGTGATCTTCTCAATCAAGTACTGAGGATTCGTTCCGTGAACGGATTGAGCAAAAGGATCCGTAGAATTAGCCATTTTGCAGTCTCGTTCAATGGAAACTATGAGGGCGGTAGAGAGCAGGAATCTGAACACACTGAGCAAGGAGTTTTGTTATAAATATGCATAATAATCCAATTATTTCCAACATAAACGCATATAACTCACTTATACATTTGCCCGCTATTTAACAAATTGATGCGAGAGAGTTCCAGCCAAGATCTCCACATTCGTCCCTCAAAACAGATAGAGATCACAAATATGCCACCGAAGAAGTTCGAGTTTATAGTTACATTCATATCATGCACGCTGACGTTTGGAGTAATCCTCTCGTTCTGCGTGTTCCCTAAGATGTGGAGCAAAATATTCATGAGAATTATCTTCTACGCCGCCTTGTCGATCTTCATCGCCAACGCCACGGTCTTCTCGAATTCTCCCGACGATTACTATCTATGCTACTTCCAAGGCGTCTTCCAGCAGTTCTTCTATCCGGCAAGTTGGATATGGACGACAATATTAGCGTACTTGATCTACTGTTTGGTCATGTTCGGCAAGATCGAGATGGAAGAGCTCAAGATGCATTTATTTGGATGGGGCATTCCGTTCCTGACAACATTGCTCCCGCTGACGACATCTACGTATAAGAGAGGCTCGGATGATGACGGATTCTGCTGGATCGAAACAAGAGCCGACGTGCATGACGACGGCTGGACCGAGTTCTGGCAGGGGTCCACATTCGCTGGCATTGCGTTTGCGTGCACGCTGTGCATGGCCTATTACGGGTTTGCGGTCTACAGGAAGATACAAATACAGAAGTCCCAATGCTCCCCCGCGGTGATCAATGCGATGAATACGCTTTTCATCTACCCGGTCATCATTGTTGCGTGCTGGCTGCCCAGTGCATTGC
>JBASGW010000038.1:0-7769 GCA_049653745.1 Rickettsiales bacterium | reverse complement strand
ATCTATGACTTCATTTTTTAAATCTAATATTTGATCTTCAGAAAGTTTATCTAAAATCTTAGGAAGATATGTAATTTCTAATAAGGTTGATTCTTTAGGAATGAATAATTGTTGATTAAGTAACATAATTTTTGGGTTAACTGGAAGATAAATTTCTCCAACACTATTGAGCGCTCCTACAACTCCTTCTTTTAAATCAATTAAGGCGCTAGACTTTCCGCATCCTGATTTACCAGTTATTGCATAATGTTTACTTTGCTCAAATATTAAATTATCTATGTTGACAATTTCTTTTTCACCTAAAAATAAAGAGTAATTTTTAAAGATAATTTCTTTTGAGTTATGCGAAATATGAGTAGCGCTTTTATTAGGCGCATGAATTAACTCAAATAACTTATCTATCCTATTTTTAGATAGTTTTATCTGAATGTTATCTTGCTGGCTATTAAGATTGCTGAATAAGAAATAAGTAACTTTGTAGAGGGTTTTGTGCATTAGAGGAATTTTAGTTATGTCTAATAATCCAGCATTATGTTTAATACCAAAATAGATTGCATCTACAGCTAGGTCATGAATCTCTATTGCATTATCGAGGTTATTTTCTAATTTATTCATATAATTCTGATTTAAATCTAGTTCTTTTATTTTTTTCCATTCAGTATTAAATTTATATTTTATAAATTTTTCGTTATCTCCTAAACTTATTGGTTCGGACTTATCTAAAATATCGGAAACTATATTTTGAATTTTTTGATAAGCAATAGATTGTTCTTGAGCAATTTTTTCAACTTCAGGGGCTATATAACTTAAAATTAGTTGTTTGGGTATAAAAGTAAGCATTAAATAGGGTAGTAAAATATCTGGAGAGAATTTAACTAAGTTTCTTAACGCTATTATTGATTCAGAAGAGTCTGTGATAACATAATTTAATTTATTAGATCCATGTAATAGAGAGAATAAATCGCTAATTAACTTATTAATAAGTATTTGCCCTTCTTCTTTATCAATAGCAAGAATTTTTCTACTATTTCCATGCTCAAGTAAAATGTCAGCTGCTTTATCAATAATAATTTTATAATGATCATTGGATAAATTCTTTTCTAGGGTTTCAATATATAGCGTAGTGATAAGTTTTAATGTAGATATTCCTATTACTGCTGTTGCATCAAGTGAATAACTAATAAGTGGTAATATCAAAGGGCTTTCTTTATAATGATTATTTTGCCCGAGTAAGGTAGAAATAAAAACTCCACTTCCATAAATTCCTAAATAATATAAAGCTAAATTATTGATAGCTATTGAAGATAAGCTAAGAATATTGCTAGCAATAAAATTAGACAAAAATGGGTTATTATATATTTCTATTGCATCTTCTTGAATGGCTACTAAAGCATCTATTGGATTATTTAGAGCTTTGTTATAGATTTTTGAAACCTCTTTAGTAGAAAAAATTTCTCCTTTATCAAAAATCTTATTAACGGTTAAAAATGAGTTTAACGGAAGATCTATTTTATTTTGAAAATTGATAAAATCATTGCTGGCATAAGCCGTTAATCCAGATAAAACAAAAGAAGTTCCTTGGATAAATATTTTATAGGCAGGGAAGCTTTGAGTTAATATATTGCTCCAGGGTTGAAAAACTACGCTAGAATAAAATGCAGTGGTGCTAAGCAAATGTTTTTCTGATGTGCTATTGGCAATGAAATATTCATCAATTGTGCAAAGCGCTCCGCCCACTAATGCCCCCGAAACTCCACCTACTGCAAACCCTCCCATTGTGCTTAATATAACGCTAGCATATGGTGCAAAATTTATATTATTATTATTATCGTCTTCAGAGTTTTCTATTGCTGTCATTTATTGCCTTTATTTTTTTTGTAAATTTTAAAATAACTAATATCTATCTTATGTCTAATAGTCAAGAAAATCATTAAGTAAAAATTAATAAATTCATACTATTTATATTTAATTACTAATGAAATAAAAATTTTTCTGAGTTTAGTTTCTCGTGCTTAACGTAGTTATTTCTAGTAAATGCGATAGAGTGACTGATATAAATATTATTGGTTTTTATAGGAATAAAAAATCATGGATATATTGAAAAAACTTTCATATACTTGGTAAAAAATAAAATGAGTATTCATAATGAGAATAGCAGTTATCGGTAGTGGAGCGTGGGGATGTGCTTTGGGGATGTCTATTTCTAGGGCTAATCATGAAGTTATAATTTATTCTAGAGATCTTAAGATTTGTGAAGAGATAAATAATCAGCATAGCAATCTTAAGTATTTACCTAAAATTTCTTTACCAAAGCAATTGAAAGCTTCTGCTAACATAGCAGACATTATAAATAGTGATATTTTATTATTAGTAGTTCCAGCACAAAGCATTCGTCAAATCTGCCTTGAATTAAAATCAAATAACATTGAGTCTAGTAAAAGTATAATTATTTGCTCTAAGGGTATTGAAAAGGAATCATTAAAATTAATGAGTGAGGTGGTAAAAGAAATTTTACCTCATAATCCAATAGCTGTTTTGTCAGGGCCAAATTTTGCTGCTGAGGTGGCGCAGGATTTACCGGCAATCTCAAGCATAGCCAGTGAAGATTATAATTTTGCTTTAACACTTTCAAATTATCTAAGCAGTGATCATTTTAGAATTTACCCTAATGACGATATTATTGGCACTCAAGTGATGGGAGCTGTAAAAAATGTTTTAGCTATTGCTACTGGAATAGTAATTGGTAAAGAATTTGGTGAAAATGCTAAAGCTGCAGTTATTTCAAGAGGAATGTGTGAAATTGCTAATTTAAGTTTAGCTAGAGGTGGCAAAATAGAAACTTTATTAGCACCAGCAGGTTTTGGTGATATACATTTAACTTGTAGTAATCAAACTTCACGCAATACTGCATATGGAATAGCTTTAGGAAAAAAGGGGGCATCTGCAATAGGAGGTGTGTTAGTTGAAGGATTTTATTCAGCTGAAGCGGTTTATATGTTGGCACAAAAGTTAGCAGTTAAAATGCCTTTATGTGAGTCTGTATACAAGATATTGCACAAGAATGCTTCTCTAGATCATGTGATATATGAGTTATTGGAGCGACCAATAAATATTGATTTATTAAATTTGAGGAAATAAAAATGGCGTGGACTACTGATCAAATGTGTAAAATAGCTGCTCAACTAGAAATTAAAGATGGGTATTATATTAATTTAGGAATTGGAATTCCTACTAATGTTTCAAATTTTGTTCCTAAGGGAGTCAATATTTTGCTACAAAGTGAAAATGGTATGTTAGGAATGGGTCCTTTTCCTTATCCTGGTGAAGAAGATGCTGATTTAATTAATGCAGGTAAGCAAACAATTACGGAGCTTTCACAAAGCAGTTACTTTGATAGTGCCTATTCATTTGCTATGATTAGAGGTGGGCATATTGATTTAACGATTCTAGGTGCATTACAAGTTTCTGAGCAAGGAGATTTAGCAAATTGGACCGTTCCTGGTAAGATGATAAAAGGAATGGGTGGAGCTATGGATTTAGTGGCTAATGTAAAAAGAGTGGTGGTGCTTATGGAGCATGCTACTAAAGACGGGGCACCAAAATTATTAAAAAAATGTACTTTCCCTTTAACTGGAGCGGCTTGTGTTGATAGAATTATTTCAGATTTAGGAGTATTTGATATTGATAAAGATGGGGTTCATTTAACAAGAATAGCTGAAGGAGTTAGTTTAGATGAAATTAAAGCTAAAACCGAAGCAGAGTTTACTGTTGATTGCTAATTAATTTATAACATAATATTTATATGGATAAAAATTATTATTAATTTGATCAATATATCTTCGCATCTTAATTACACCAAGTTTTATTCTTAAAATATTTCCGTTTTAATTATTGTTCATAGCCTTAAAGCTATACTTTGCGTATTATTTAAGGCTTTTATTATTAGTTTATTTTAGAAAATATTATTTTAAGAAATATAAAAATTAGTTAATTTTTATAAATTATTGTTGTATTCTTAAATATAATTTATTATTGTTAGCTAAATATTTTTAATGAAGTGTAAGGTAATATATGGCTAAAGATAACTTTTTTGCAATAATGGCGAGTGAGCTATTATGTAATGGATCTGAGGATAAATATAGAAAAAAAACTATAAATCATATGATAAATAATTGGCTAATCTCTGGTGATAGTGAAAGTATTGATAATTACTATAATTTAAAAAATCAACCTGATATGATTGTTGATTTTGATATGATGATTGCTTTTGTTGAGACTCAATATAATTTGAATATTAACATAATTATAGGTAATTATATTGTTCAAATAAACAGTTCTAAAATTGTTCCTGAAGATTTAGTGCTAACAATCCATTTAAAGTCTTTAGATGAAGGTGGATATGAACTGGTTTCTAGTGTTTTTAGCAATGCTTTAGATGATGAAATAAGTTATGATTATATTAGTGATATAACAGATGAAGATTTTGAAGATGATAGTGAAGAAGGTTTAGCAATTATAAGCGCTTCAGAATTAATGAATACTGTTGTAACTCAAGACTTTAGCGATTTGCTTGCTAGCCTTATAGATAAAAAATTAGTTGATTTTGATTTTATGGATGTTGATGGCGAAGGTAATAGCTTATTGCATTTTGCAGCTTCTATGGGGGCAGAAAGAATTTTTATTATGTTACTTGATTTTGGTATGAATTTAGATGCATTAAATTTATACAACCAAACAGCTTTAGAGCTAGCTCAAGATAATGTTATTATAGCGTTTGATGAATATAAGAATAATTTAATTGGTAATTCATCCGAAAGTGATAATTTTATAAGTCTAGAAAGTGCAACTATTCTTGCTCCAATAATAGAAAGTGAAGCATATGATTCAGGTATTGCTCAAATGAATCATGGATCTTCATTAAGCTCATTATTAGATTTAGCTGGTTTTATAAGTTAAATTTACTTGAATATTTTATAATAAATTACTGCTTTAGCGATCTTAAGAATTGACAATTTTTTATTTAGATAATATCTTAAACAGCTAATATGGGGTCATAGCTCAATTGGTAGAGCGTTAGGATGGCATTCTAAAGGTCGGCGGTTCGATTCCGCCTGGCTCCACCATTTCTTTTTTAAAATTCATCTTAAATTGTTGGAGCATAAATTGAGCAAATATTATTATATAACTTCTCCAATTTATTATGTTAATGACGCTCCTCACATTGGCCATGCATATACTAGCGTTGCTTGTGATGTTTTGGCTAGGTTTAAAAGACTTAATGATTATAATGTTAAGTTTCTTACAGGCACTGATGAACATGGACAAAAAGTTGAAAAATCTGCTAATGTTAAAGGCGTTGCTCCACAAGCATTTACCGATGAAGTTTCCCAAAAATTTAGAGACTTGACCGGTTTATTAAATTTATCTAATGATGATTTTATTCGCACTACCGAAGAAAGACACAAAGTGTCCGCTGTTGCCCTTTGGAATAAGTTACTTGAAAATAATTATATATATTTGGATAAATATGCTGGTTGGTATGCAATGCGTGATGAAGCCTTTTATGCTGAGTCTGAATTAGTTGATGGAAAAGCCCCAACAGGAGCTGAAGTGGAATGGGTGGAAGAATCTAGTTATTTCTTTGCTTTATCTAAATTTCAAGATCGGTTATTAGAATTTTATCAAAAAAATCCAGAATTTATTGAACCTCAATCACGTCGCAATGAAGTTATCAGTTTTGTAAAAAGAGGGTTACTAGATTTATCAATATCAAGAACAAGCTTCAAATGGGGAATAAAGATTCCACAAAATCCTGAGCATGTTATGTATGTTTGGTTAGATGCTTTAGCTAATTATTTATCTGCTATAGGTTATCCTAATTTAGAAAATGCGGAATATAAGAATTTTTGGCCAGCTGATGTGCATATGGTGGGCAAAGATATTTTAAGATTTCATGCCATATACTGGCCGGCTTTCTTAATGGCAGCTGATTTGCCTTGTCCTAAGCAAATTGTTGCCCATGGTTGGTGGACCATAGATGGTGAAAAAATGTCTAAATCTTTAGGTAATGTGATAGATCCTAAAGCTTTGGTTGAAGAATTTGGCCTAGATCAAACTAGATATTTTCTAATGAAGGAAGTTCCCTTTGGTCAAGATGGTAATTTTTCTAAAACAGCAATTTTTAACAGAATTAATAGTGAGTTAGCTAATAATATAGGTAATTTAGCTCAAAGAACTTTGTCTTTCATTAATAAGAATGCTGAAGGTAAAATTCCTGAAGTGGATGTAAATAAACTTTATCAAGAAAATATTTTAGCTAAATTAAGTGAAAAAGTTCAAGCTTATCAAGCCTATATAAATGATTATAAATTTAGTCAAGCATTGGAAGTGGTTTTAGATATAGCCAATGAAGCTAATATTTTTATTGATGAGCAAGCTCCATGGGCTTTAAAGAAAACGGATGTTAACAGAATGTATGAAGTGCTATATATTATTAGTGAAGTAATTCGCCATATAGCTATTTTGTTGCTAGCATTTATGCCAGATTCTATGAATAAATTACTCGATCAATTAGCTGTAGATAATAACCAGCGTTATTTTAAGAATTTAACTAAAATCTATGCTTTAACTCCTAATATATCGTTGCCAACACCTGAAGGAATTTTTCCCAGATTAAAGAGCTAATATAAAATAATGAAAAATTGGCATGTTAGTATTTTAACCCTTTTTCCAGAAATGTTTCCTGGGCCTTTGGCTTATTCCATTGCTGGAAAATCATTGGAGAGAGGGGTATTTAACTTAGATGTTTTTAATATTAGAGATTATGCATTAGATAAAAACCATACGGTTGATGATAAGGTTTTTGGTGGCGGTGCAGGCATGCTTATGCGCCCAGATGTTATAGCTAATGCGATAGATAATGTGGTAGCTAAAAATCAAGTTAAGAAGCTAATTTATTTTACCCCAAGAGGAGAGAAATTCACTCAAAAATCAGCTCAAAAACTTATTTGCGAAGATAAGCTGTTAATGCTATGTGGAAGATATGAAGGCATAGATCAACGCATCTTCCAAAAATATGAATTTGAAGAATATAGTATTGGAGATTATGTGCTTTCCGGTGGAGAAATAGCTGCGCTAACAGTTCTTGATAGCTGCATAAGATTGCTCCCTGGTGTTTTAGAAAAAGCTGATGCTAAAAGCTTCGAGAGCTTTGCTACGGGTGGATATGATAATTTGCTCGAATATGATCAATATACCAGGCCAGCTATTTGGGAAGAAAGAGGAGTGCCGGAAGTGCTGCTTTCTGGAAATCATGAAGAAATAGCCAAATGGCGCCTAGAAAACGCCATTATTAACACCAAAGGACGCCGACCAGATCTATCTAATTAAGATAAGTAAAAAATTTATGCATTTTACTTATCTTATAGAGTGATGCTGCTGGTATTATTTAAAGTGTATCAATGGCGCTGAAAGCAAAGTTAGGTAAGTCTACACCAGATAATAATGATGTTGGTACTTCTACATTATACATTACATAGCCGCCAATAACAGATAAAGCAGTTCCAATTAAAAGAGATGCTGCAGCATTGTAAATTAAACCATCATTAGTTAATTCATCATTTTCACCTTGAGTTTTTGATTCTGCTTGAGAATAATCCTTCGTGCTTTCAGAAGGTTCAATTTTAATTTTTTTAGAAGCATAATCATTAGTGTCTGTACTTTTTTTATGATGATCATTATTATCGCCATTTTCATCATCGTCATTATCA
>JBASGW010000037.1:0-2018 GCA_049653745.1 Rickettsiales bacterium | reverse complement strand
TCCTAATGGGCTTTTGTATTTCTCTGTAGCTCCATAAGTATCCTCATCTGCAAACGCAATATTGGAAGCCAATAAGCTACATAAAATTGTTGTTATATATAAATTTTTATTCATTTTTGTCTCCTTTATAGAAAATCTCTATTGTTAATCTCATAACATTTATGAGCTTAATGCTATATTAAATATTAATTATTAATTTTTGATTAATTTTCTATGTCAATAGAAGCTAGTTTTCTTCTGAATATCCATTATCAATAAACTTGCATCTTTATTAAATTCTAAGTAACATGTCTTGCTACAGAGCCAATGCTATAGTTAAAGTTTTAGATGAAGTTAATAAATAATTATCTTAGCAAGAATATTTTATATCCCACAACCTCAATTATAATTGTATTGAGTATAATTATATTACTAACTCAATCACTAAAATATATTGATCTTGTGGTTTCTCATGGAATCAGCCCTAGTGATTTTTTTCATATTACCATTTTGCTTATTCCATCCTTGTTATTTATCATAACTCCTATTTGCTTATTTATTGCCATAATGTACAGCTTAAATAAACTAAATAGCCACCGAGAACTAAATATCCTTAAGGGTTTTGGAGTGGATAATTTTAATATTTCTAAGCCAATATTAAAAATTTCTATAATGATTACTTTATTTCATTATGCTATCTCACTCTACTGGATGCCTGAAGTTAATCATAAATTCAAAGATTTAACCAATCATCTTAAAGAAAATTATGTCACCTTTATGCTCCAAGAAAAAGTATTTAATCATCCAACAAAAGAATTAACCTTCTATATTGAAAATAAAATTGATAACAATAAGTTCGAAAATATTTTCTTCCAAGATAAAAATAATGGACAGCCAATCACCATCATCGCAAAATCAGGTGAGCTGGTTAAAAATAATAATAAAGTTTTTATTCATTTAAAAGATGGTAATCGTCAGGAATTAACTAAAAATGGGGAATTAAATATTTTAAATTTTGATACCTTAGTTTGGCAATTTAATACCAATAATAATTCTAATGGCAATAGATCTATAAGTATTCAAGAAAAGCATTTAACAGAATTGTTATTTAACGATCTGCCTGAAGATTCAAAAGAAAAAAAAAGAATGTTTGCTGAAGCTAACCAAAGATTATTATTCCCTTTTTACAATATCATTTTAACTTTAATAGCTATAATTGCTTTAGTTGAAGGTGGATTTAACCGCTTAGGAAAAACACGAAGAATTTTTATATTTTCTTGTATAGCAGGAATATCAATCATCATAAACACAAGTCTAATAAATCTTTCTGCATCTAATAAATATATTATTATTATAAGCTACATATTCACGTTATCTTTATTTAGCTATTTAGCTCATTTGTTATTCTATAGGAAAGAAGAGTGACCTTTAAAAATTTACAGCAATTTATAAATCATTTAGAAGATATAGGTGACTTAAAAAGAATAACCTCTCCCGTATCAAGCATTCTTGAAATGACAGAAATTCATCAAAGAGTTTTAGCTAAAGATGGCCCTGCTCTATTATTTGAAAATGTTATTACTGAAAATGGTAAAAGTGAAATTCCAGTTCTTGTAAATTTATTTGGAAGCGTAAGGCGCATAGCTTTAGCATTAAACTGCAAGGTTGAAGATTTAAGAGAAATAGGCAAAACTTTAGCTTTTTTAAAGCAACCAGAACCTCCAGAAGGATGGAGGGAAGCATTCAAAATGCTACCATTATTAAAAACCGTTCTAACAATGAAGCCAAAGAACGTATCTAAAGCCCCGTGCCAAGAAATAGTTCTAACTGGAGATCAGGTCGATTTAAGAATTTTACCTATACAAACTTGCTGGCCTAATGAACCAGCTCCTTTAATTACATGGCCTTTAGTGGTTACTAAAAAATATGGAAATGATAGCTTGAACAGCTATAATCTTGGCATATATCGTATGCAAGTTGTTGATAATAAAACAACCATTATGCGTTGGTTAAAACATAGAGGTGGCGCAGGTCATTAC
>JBASGW010000036.1:0-1556 GCA_049653745.1 Rickettsiales bacterium | reverse complement strand
GTGTACAGCAGCGTCCACGTCCACATGGTGATGACGATAATGCTGGCCGCCACGCACACGGCGATGCCCACGGTGACGTCACCGTCGCCGCGCGCCATGATCAACGCACCCGCCAGCGTCAGCACGCCCTTTGCCTAGAAGAACATGCCACTTATGTAGATTACGTGGTGTTTCACGCGGGAGATCATGGCGTCCACGTAACCGTGCGGCCGATCGCAGCAGGCGGCGAATATAACGTAGGATACAATGCTGCACAGATGCGCCACGGCAGCAATGCCGATTGCTGTCATGCAGTAGTTCTTTCTGCTGATGGTGTCGAAGCGCGGCGGGTAGAGGAAGAGCGTCATGGTCGCCACCAATAAAATTGCTCCGCGAACAATCGAGAGGTTCATGTGCCAGTGCAATCTTGCGAAGTAATCCTTTCCACCTTCATATGCAAAGGCCAGCGACCAATCCACAACGCTGTCTTTTGCATTGCTTGGATCTATTTCCCAGTCCGGAGTTCTTACAAGAGCGCGATATATGTGATCGTAACGGATCAAGATATCAGTTTCGTTATCGCCGATGTCAACCACTGGATGCACTGGTACGGACATGGTTGCCTGTTCTTGGAGCTGAATGCCATTTTCTTCTGCGCCAAGATCCCCAACTTCATTCGTCAATATCGTCTCGTCTTCCATTGTAGACGATGCGATCACCGCAGATTTTCTTTTTCTGGCTGCTGTGCTTGCGTGTTGCTTGTTCGAAGCGGCGGTTTCATCCCAACCGGGCTCAGATTATTATCACACAATCAACGCAGGGTCGCTAAATTCTACGCCTTAGATGCCCTTATCATACGCCCAACGCAACGACAGGTACCGCTGGCCTCTATCCTTGGCAAACTCGTCAATGTTCTCGTGGTGGCTGAGCGCGTTGAAGATCGCGTTGATCTGCGAGTACGGGTTGCGGTTGCCGACGATCTTCACGGACGCGCTGCTGATGCCGAAGCGATTGAGCACCTCCTCCGCCATCTTGCTGGCTACCATCTCGCGTGCAGCGGGCGTGGCGCGGATGTACACGTGGCAGGAGTTGTGCTTGCCGTACAGGTCGTGCGCCAGGCCGAAGTTATCGTACAGGTCGATGTGAAGCAAATTGCGCATCGCCGCTCTGCAGGGTCGGAACAGAGAAAAGTGGAACAAATGAAACGGATCAGAATCATCGCGCGCGAAAAGAGGATCATAATGATGGAGGCAAAAGCGTACCTGCACGCGGCGGTGAGCGAGTCCGCAGGAGTCTTGCCCTTGCCCATGCCGAAGCCGCCCGTGCCCTTGAGGTTGCCCATCATCACCAGCGTGCGGTGCGACAGCACGCGGTTGCCCGGCATGGTCTTCTGCGTGGTGTCCGTGTTGATCACCAGCATGGACCAGATGTTGCCCGAAGTGTCCACCATGTCACCGTCCGCGTTGGTGGTGAGGTTCAGCAGGTTGCCCTGCTCATCGCGGAAGTTCAGCATCTTGCTCTTCTTGCGGTCGCTGGAGGAGCCCTTCGCCGCACCCTCGGCTGCCGCGGCCTCGGCG
>JBASGW010000035.1:0-2355 GCA_049653745.1 Rickettsiales bacterium | reverse complement strand
GTATTGAAAGGTCCTTGTTAATAGAGGCTTCATACAGTCCTTGACACTCTTTAAGGTGGTCAATATCTGCTATCTCATAATTTGTAGTAGAAGCAAGATTATTTGTAATAGTTCCTTGTACGTCTAGTCCTATTACTAAAACATTAACTCCATTTAAGGCTAAAATTCTTGCTAAATTAAATGCTAGAGTAGATTTTAAAACACCTCCTTTCGGTGTAAACACAGATATAATTTTAGTATTCTTAGGTTTTGCTAAGAAACCAAACTTTTTTCCTATCTCGGGTAAATCTTTTTCATACCATACTCTTGCAAATGAATTACCTCGCGGAACTTTATGAGCATTAGGAATGAGACCTTTTTTCTCTTCTCGATAAATAGTTGCTTTTTTTTCAGGAATCCCAAAAAAATCTGTTATTTTCTTTATAGTAAAAGTTTTTTGCATATGTAATCTTTATTTTAATTATTTGCAAAAAAAGGTACCAAACTAATTAAATGATGTCAATTAGTTTTATGAATATTTTCTAAGTAAATGATTGCAAACTCAAAGTACAATTAATTGTTAATATTTCCGTACTTTGTGCTTTTATATTAAAATCAGTACAATGAAAGATATCTATAGATTATATCGTACTATTGTGGTACAGTAATATTGAATTAGATAAAAACGTACAGAGGAAGTATGAAAATAGGTTATGCAAGAGTAAGTACTAATAATCAGGATTTAAAATTGCAAATAGAAGCTTTAGAAAATGCTGGATGTAAAAAAATATATTCTGAATTAGTAAGTGGTAAAAATAATAAAAGAGCAGCATTATTAGAAATGTTAGATGCTTTAAGAACAGAGGATATAGTAGTAGTCTATAAAATAGATCGTATAGCAAGGTCTCTTAAAGGCCTCATTGAAATAGTAGAACTGCTAGCAGAAAAAAAAGTAGATCTAATTTCTTTGGACTCTGGTGATAAGGTAGATACTACATCTCCTATGGGTAGAGCTTTTTTCCAAATAGCTGGAGTTTTTGCTGAGTTAGAAAGAAGTATGATTAATGCAAGGACTAAAGCTGGAATAGAAAAAGCTAGAAGAGAAGGAGTAAAATTTGGTCGTCCTGTTGGAAGCAAGAATCATAATACTGATCATAAACATGAAAGGATACGAATATTTCTTGAAGCTAAGAAAAGCTATAACTGGATTTCTAAAGAGTTATCTGTCAGCAAAGAAACTATAGCAAAAATAAAAAGAATTTAAAATAAGGTTGACTATTAAATATTGCGCAATATATAATGTATATTATATATTATAATTAAGGATAAAAAATGCATACAATTAGTATAATACTTGACGATTCATTATATACTCGTTTAAAGCAGACTATTCCTAATAGAAAAGTAAGTAAATTTGTTGCTATTGCTATTGCTGAAAAGCTACAAGATGAAGAAAACTATTTATACAAGGCATATAGAGATGCTTACTCAGATATTGATAGGGAAAAAGAATTGTGTTTATGGGATAAAATAGATGGTGAAAACTGGGAGTAATACAATAAAAAGAGGAGATGTATTTTGGGTAAAGCTTGATCCTGCAATTGGTTCAGAAATAAAAAAAACAAGACCAGCTGTAGTAATTTCTAATAATATTCAAAACGAAATAGGAGTTAGGTTTATTGTAGCTCCAATTACTTCTGGTATAGACAAAGTATACCCATTTGAAGCACTATTAGAGATAGCAAATAAAAAGGGTAAGGCACAATTAGACCAGATTAGAACAATAGATGCAAAAAGATTAGGAGATTTTATAGTACGTTTGTCCCCTCAAGAAATTCAACAAATTGATTTGTCATTGAAATTAGTACTATCAATCCAATAGATTTAAAAAGTTGCTATAAAAGAGCTAGGTTTTATCATGGACCTTTAAGTGCATGAAGAATGGAAATAAAGTGGTAAAAAATAGAAAATCCTTGTAGAGCTTGAAGAATAAGGGTTGGAGGTGTGTTCAGTAAGTTTTTAAAAAATTACATACTACCAACCACCGCTGAAACATTATGATTAAGCTATCGGAAAAATAGTGGGTTTGGGCTTTGAGTCCATATCAAAACATCTTGTTCATTTTAAGGCAGGATGAGGCTAGATACATAACCTGCTCTGCAGGTTACTTGAAAAAAGACGAATGAGTCAAGAAAATTATTAATGATATAAAATCAATTTGGAGGTTTGAATATAAATATGATTGAAGATGTAGAAGACATTAATTTAGAAACCTTAAAAAAAGCCTATATGACCTTAAAAAGGTTTATAGAAAGCGCTAGTACTGAAATAGAACAAGCAGGAGTTGTACAGGCATTTGAGTTTTGTTTTGAATTA
>JBASGW010000034.1:0-1715 GCA_049653745.1 Rickettsiales bacterium | reverse complement strand
ATATGGAGCAGCGCGGCTTCTGGCTGGATATGCAGATATTCATTCGTTGCATTTTCCAAAATTTAATGCCTTTCAGAAAATCAGCTTCAGCAAATCAGCAATAGTGAAGATTTAAAACAAAAAGCCGCTTCATCAAGCGGCTTTTTGTTTATATTATTTGAAATCAATAATATGTTTATTTGATCAGGAATTGCGCTTTTTCACGACCAGCCATCCATTTTGGTGGTTTGCCGCGGCCACTCCAGGTTTCGCCGGTGTCGTTATTGCGGTATTTTGGGGCGACGGGTTTACGCACGGTTTTGCCGGCTTTCTTTTTACCGCCCAAGCCAAGATCATCTGCAGTAATACTGAATTCCTTCATTTTCGCGTGAATATCGGCGATTGCGTTTGCCAATTCATTTTTACGCGCAAGTTCAGCTTCTTTTTGCAGTTTTTCAATCTGGCTTTGCAGGTCTTTATAAGTACTCATCTGGTTCCCCCTCGTTGGAAAATTTCTTCAAATAAATTAATCGGTAAGCCAGGTTGTAGCTTATTGCCGGATTATACTTCAATATTATTGAAATGGCATTTTTAAATGAATATTTTTTGATAATAAAAAATGACCGACGCTTTATATAATTTTGTTTATAAAAATTAATACAGGGAATTATTTTAGCGGTCAGCATTCATTCTGATAGACCGAACTGATTGCTTATTGCGATGCAATTTCTGCTTTGCATTCTGGACAAGATATTCTTCCAGTGCTTGGCGGGCAGGCTATTGATCTGGATTAGATACGGGGTAAATCGATTTGAGGCTTCTGTCAAAATAAGGCTGACTGAGCGCTTCGTTTGGCAGCCCATTTTGATAGTGCTTTGGCGGGACGGATTTAAAGCGGGGATTTCAGCTTTTTTTATCGGTATGCAGTTCCATCGTCGCTTGTTCGAATTTCCCTTCGCATAGCAGGGCTATAACCGACAGGCTTTTTTCAATGCCGAGATCAATCAGCGACTGTTCTTCCTTGCGTGGCCGATGTAAAACGAAATCCACTACGGGCTGCTGCAGGTTCAGTTCGCGCGGGTGGCCAATGCCTAAGCGAAGACGCCAGTAATCCTGCGTTCCTAAGCTTGCTGTAATGTCTTTAAGCCCGTTATGGCCTCCGGAAGAGCCGCCCTTTTTGATTTTTGCGGCACCGGGCGGCAGGTCGAGTTCATCATGCACGACCAGGATTTCATCCGGATTGATTTTGTAAAAGCGCGCGAGCGCACCGACGGACTGGCCCGAGCGGTTCATGAAGGTTTGCGGCTCGAGCAGCCAGACCTCGTTGCCGGCAATGCGGGTTTTGGCTGCCAGCGCCTGAAAGCGGGTTTCCCGTTTCAGTTCGCCGCGGGCGAGCTGGTCTAACAGCCAGAATCCGGCGTTATGACGGGTCTGTTCGTATTCGGCGCCGGGATTGCCTAAGCCAACGATGAGGCGAATGGACATGGTGATATTACAAGTTTGAATGCAGGGATTATCAAGGATAGGGCGTAAAAAAGCCCGTCAGGTTTTGACGGGCTTTTTCCAGGCGGTTTAAAGCGGCCTGATTACTTCTTTTCTTCTGCAGGTGCTGCGGCTGCTGCATCGGCAGCATTGTCAGCCTTGCTGCCGGCTGGAACCGAAGCGGTCGCAATCGTCAGGTTTTCTTTGCCGTGGGTTGCAACAACACCGGCTGGCAGTTTCAGGTCGGCCAGATG
>JBASGW010000033.1:0-1678 GCA_049653745.1 Rickettsiales bacterium | reverse complement strand
AACTGTTTTTACTAATTCAGAAATATCTACAATAGCAGGTTTATGAGCATTATCTGAAGAATGAGCTTCATCTTCTTTTTGTCCTAAAATCAGATATAACCTATATAAAATAAACCCCGCTAGCATTCCTAGGATTATTATATCTGATGACATTGTAAACATTATTATCCCCAAATTAAATTTTTGATTACTTGACTTTTATGTAACGAAACTTATTATCTTACATGATACTATATTAATATATAGAATGAATAGATCTAATTTTCAAGGAAACAAATAATTATGAATATATCTCAAGAACAATCTGAAAACAAAACCACTGCAACACCTTCAGTTGCAATAAATGCACAATATGTAAAAGATCTATCATTTGAAAATCCAGGAGCTCCTGCTTCTTTAACCTCTATGAAAGAAGCTCCTCAAATTGAAGTAGCTTTGAACCTTGAAGCGAAAGTAGTTGAAGGCGATAGTCATGAAGTGACTCTTCAAATAACAGCCAATGCTAAATCTGGAGACAAATCTCTTTTTGTTGTAGAGCTTTCATATGCTGGTTTATTCACTTTAACTAATATTCCAGCGGACCAAAAGGAATTAATTTTATTAATTCACTGCCCAACCATTTTATTTCCTTTTGCAAGAAGAATTCTTTCTGATGCCACTCGTGATGGTGGATTTCAACCATTAATGCTTGAACCTATAGATTTTGCTGGTCTTTACCAAGCGCGTAGAGAACAAGAATCTGCGACTAAACAATAAACTTATTTCTTTGAAGCCTTATTTCAACATAAGGCTTCTAAAAAGTTACTCTCTCTTACCTATCTAAAAAAATATATATTATTATCTCCTCCCTTGACTTAGATCTTAGTAACTAATATTTCTCAAACTTCTTCTCTTGTTAAATTATTTAATTTAAATGCTATTTGACAGCTATTTATTAATATGTTAATAATTAATTATCCGAATAATAACTTATATTAAATATTTAGCTCTCAACTTAGGAGTAAAGCATGCCAAATCTAGTGGTTAATCCAGGCGCTGAAAATTCTTTTTCATTCTGGAGTCCTAGAGTCGATAGCGCTCAAAAGGGATGGGTGGATGGCGGAGTCAATAGCCATACAGGAGCTCGAAATTTTATTACATTATCCACCTCTTTATGCACCATGAATCAAACAATAACATCATTTGTACCAAATACTAATTATACTGTATCTCTGTGGATAAAGCTGATAAATACTGGCAGCGGGTACGTTAACTTAAGAATTAATAATGAGACCCTTATCTCATCAACCGATTTCACTACAAATTATAAACAGTTTTATGCAACAGCTCCATATGTTCCATCTTCTTCTAATGAGGTGTTAAGTATTAGTGGTTACACAAGTGCTTTTTTAATAATCGATGATATCTCGGTTGATGGACTTGTTCCTCCAACCTCTAGTCCAACTACAAAACCCTCTACTATTCCAACAATAGCCCCAACAGCTATTATAACAGTATCCCCTACAAAAACTCCAACATTAGCACCAACTATACAGCCTTCTAAGCATCCAAGTAGTCAACCCACTGCTCAGCCATCAGCACAGCCTAGCTCTAGCCCCAGTTCTCAGCCGACCGTGCAACCATCAGAGCAGCCAAGCAGTCAACCTAGCAATCAACCCACTGCGCAACCTACAGAACA
>JBASGW010000032.1:0-1542 GCA_049653745.1 Rickettsiales bacterium | reverse complement strand
GATCGAGTCCGGCATCATCATCTCCAAGCTGCTCATGCGCTGCCGCTTCGACCTGGACCCCGGGTTCAAGATTCGCATCACCGCGGGCATCTCGCTCACCACCAAGAACGGCATCAACGTCATCTGCCGTCCTCTGTAAATAGACCACATCCTGCAGTCGCAACCACCTGTCCGACCCGGCAACGATGCACCTCCGCTGCGCCGCCTGGGGAGGGAATGCGGGGCGCTGCGCAAAGTGGAGGGAGCTTTATAAAAATTGCGCATGCCCTTCGCGTCCCTAGCCCTACTGGAGTGTGAAAACATCGTCTGGCGTTGGCGCTCACCCGTCCTGGTCGACGGTTGTTGTAGATTGAGGAAAGCCGCCGAGAAGTCATATCGTTACTTTCTGGTGTTGTACTCTTGGTTCACACGCCTGGAGTTGATTGCATTTGTGTAAATTAATCTGCTGCATATCGTTGCCTAGTCGTCGCTTGTTGTTTTTTTGTGGCACTTCTTAGGAATTTAATTTTTGCAATATCTACACATGTACACACTTTCCACGGGCCGAATGAAGTGCTAGTTCCCGCCCTTCTATGCCTTCTGCTTTGCGTCGAAGTCAGCCATAACCTTCTGGAACTCCTTCTCGGTCTCCTTTGCTCTCTCCATATTCAACCTGCGCTTAACGTCTTTCTCAGCCTTGAAGCACTTATCCAGTGCGGCTTTAGCATCATTGCATGCACCAATAAACTTGCCTAAATGTTTAGTACGACACCAAATTAGTCAAGTGTTGATCAATTCTGCTTGGTGACAGGCTCTTACCAATATTGTGCTCCTCGTGGCAGCGGACGAGTGCTTGGACGACCTAGAGAATGGGATGGGATTTCAAATTGAGCACGTCAAGCATAAGAAAATTTCGCAGTGTACCTCTTTGCAGTCAGGATGGTCTTTAAACAACGGCGGGTGCATGTCGTCTCGTATGAACTTGCTCTGAGTCAGATAACTTTATGAACCACGCCCGCCCCGCCACAATTAAAGCAAAATTCGGTCACTTCACATATTATTATTGCATATCACAGGATTCCTAGAAGCGGAAAGCGGGAAAAAATAGAAAAGTAGCCGTTTGGAGTCGTTGCATTTATCGCCAAATCCAGCAACCACCGCCCAAGCTTGCAGCCAACAACATAACTGCTTTCTTAAGACGTTATTAAAGACACCATGATGAACGTGAATATGAGCAGACCTGTTGAGAGAGGCTTTGGTATGGCCGTGGATAAGGCTAGTTCCAAGCCTGTGATGAGCAAGAGAAGAGCCCTCGGTGATATCACCAACGCAGTTGCGGATGAGGATTCCAAGAGTATCGCACAGAACAAGAAGCCTTCCGTCTTCAAGCCCGTCGTTCTCGATGTCCAGATGGCTGAGTCGAAGGAGGATGATATGTCTGACCGCAGCTACATGCAGAGACCCGTCGATGACATCGATGGTAGAGATAACGAGAATCCGTTGCTTTGCACAACTTATGTGAACGAGATGTATGATCACTTCGGCGACCTCGAGAGAGAATAC